>CALVJO010000001.1 GCA_944332225.1 uncultured Bacilli bacterium
TTTTGAAGGCCCTAAAAACCTCATAATTATGAGGTTTTTTTAATTATTAATATTTCTCAACCTCCAAAGATAAGATAATAACAAACAAAAAGATTAACTTCAATAATAAAAATATATTTTTATTGCCTCCATGCTCCTAAATCGATCAATCTATATTATCTTAATTAATTTTCCCACCACGGAGGTATATTTAAACTATCATAAAGATAAGCATACTCTGAATCTTTTGTTACAAAGTTATACATCTCTTCTTGCTTTGGTTCTTTAGATACAACTATTAAAAACATTGAATAGTTAGGATCAACAGCAAAATAGGATTTAAGAATGTCTTTTGTAATATCTAAAGGACAAGGATTTTCTTGCAATTCAACAACTTCATCGACAAAAGTTGGTTCACTTGTACCTGCCATAAAGCCAAAATACCATTGAGAATTATCTTGCCAAGCAAATAATCTTGTTCCTAAAGAATCATATAAACCATAATATTCAAAATATTCAGGATAATATATTAAGCAGTTATCATGTGAAGAAGATGAATCACAAGACATCAAAAATAAAGGCATTAAAGTTAAAATAAATATCGCTCGTTTTTTCATAAAATTCACCGCCATTCCATAAGTAATTCTATATTTTTCATTCAAATAATTGAGGTTAATTATACATTAGTTTCCCATCGCGGAGTTATATCTAAACTATCATATAGATAAGCATATTCTGAATCTTTACCTACATGATTATTTAGTTCCTCTTCCTTTGGAGGATTAGATACAACTATTAACGATATTAAATAGTTAGGATCAACAGCATAATAGGTTTTAAGAATGTCTTTAGTGACATCTAAAGGACAAGGATTAGCCTGTAATACGATAATCTCGTGAAGAGAATCTGACATACCGCTTCTACCGATGGTAAAACCAAAATACCATTCAGAATCATCTTGCCAAGCATATAAATTCGTGCCGACACCATATAAACCATAATATTCATGATACTCTGGATGATATATTAAACAGCTGCTACATGAAGATCCTGAATTACAAGATACTAATAATAAAGGAATTAACGCTAAAGCTAATATTGCTTGTTTTTTCATAAAAACCACCCCCAGTTTGCTTTGATTTAATATGTTTAGCTATGTTGACATAAATTATAAATGATATTTAAATAAGTGCAATCTATCATAAATAATATCTTTTGCTAATTAAGCATTTGATAACTTTATTGTTATTTTTAAGTATTTAATGATAATTTTTTAATCTATTTTCTAAAATTGTTCACTTTAAACATCTATTAACAAATTAAAATAAGTATTAATTCTATTTCATAATTAAAGAGCTAACCTTTAAAATATATCTAGAGGATATCATGAAAAAGAAAAAGTCTAATAAACAAGAAATATTTTACTTAATATCAATATTAACCAATCTTTTTGGAATAATTTTATTTTGTTCAATCATCTATATGTTTAACGCAGATGTACCTGGAGAAGAATTTGCAAGAGCCTTTATCTACTTTCCTCCAATAGATCTTGTTCTTCATGCAATAGGAACTATATTTTGTTTTCTACCAGTTAAAGAAAAAACAGAAGAGAAAAAAGAAAAAGATATAAATGAACAAGCAAATCCAGATTATATAATTAACGAAGATGGATCATACGAATATAAAAACGGTTCAGAAAACAACCCTATCGCTAAGCATACAAGCCTAAAATCAATCGTTAAAATACTAACTATCATCGGATGGATAGTTTTAGCCCTTCAAATAATCTGCTCTGCGATATTTTATATCATAATCTTTATATAATTATTATTTGTTTTTTTACATTTCATCTAGTAATATAAATATGCCATCGCGATTCAATGATGTGAACCAGGTCAGGACAGGAATGTAGCAGCCTTAAGCATTCCATTGTCTGTGCGGTGGTTTTTATTTTATTATTATTTTATGAAAGACGATCAATATTATTTATCTCAAGCATATTTAGAAGCTCTTAAAGCCTTAAACCATGATGAAATCCCAATCGGCTGCGTAATCGTTAAAGACGATAAAATTATCTCAAGAGGATTCAATCAAAAAGAGGAAACGTTTTTAGTTACTTCTCATGCTGAGATAAACGCTTTAAATAAAGCATGTAAAAAACTTAAAACCTATCATTTAGAAGAATGCGTTTGCTACGTAACCTTAGAACCATGTCTCATGTGCGCGTCAGCTTTAATTCAAGCTAAAATAAAAAGAATCGTCTATGGAGCTATCTCGCCTAAAAACGGGGCATGCGGCAGCTTTTTCGATGTGACGACTCTTTCTAATTTAAATCATTATCCTTTAATCACATATATAAGTGATGAGAAATGCAAAAGCATCATCTCTAATTATTTTAAAAATAAAAGATTAACTAAAGAGAAAGAAGATTAATTAATACTTTAACCATTCTTTCCATATCATTAACATCGACATACTCTTTTAAAGAATGACAAGAATAATCTCCAGTTCCTAAATTTGGACATTTTAAGCCCATGAAGGTGATTCTTGCTCCATCTGTTCCACCTCTAATCGGTTCAAATTCAATATTAATATTCTCTTTTTGGTACGCTTGTATAATATCTTGAATACAGGCATCATCTATAGAAATTAACTCTCCCATATTCTTATATTGATCAAGGATCTCTACTTCTATGACGGAAGTAGGATACTTCTTTTCTAGATACTTTTGAGCCTCTAAAAAAGCTCTTTTCTTGTCTTTTAATTTCTTAGAATCAAAATCTCTAATAATATAATCTAATTCACAAGATGAGACATCTCCATGAATATAATCTAGATGGATGAATCCTTCTCTACCTTCACTTTCTCGAGGGGTCATCTTTTCTAAAGATAGAAGATGAGAATTAAATTCATTTCCTAATAATGATGCGTTTACCATCTTATCTTTACCATCACCAGGATGCGTGGAGACTCCTTTAATAGTTACTTTAGAAGACGCGGCATTGAAGTTTTCATATGAGAGATAATTAATATCTCCTCCATCAACAGTATAAGCATAATCAGCTTTAAACTTATCTAATGAGAAGTGATCCGCGCCGCGACCTATCTCTTCATCGACGGTGAAACAAACTTGAATATTTTTATGTTTTATCTCAGGATGAGCAGAGAAATATTTTAAGGTTTGCATGATGATAGCTACTCCTGCCTTATCATCGCCACCTAAAAGATGATATCCATCAGTTACAATTAAAGTATGTCCTTTTTTTGATAATAGATGAGGATTATTATCAACTTTAATAGTCACTTCATCATTTAAAATGATATCTTTACCATCATAATTTTCAATAACTCGAGGTTCAAAATTACCACCTTTACATTCTAAGGCGGTATCGACATGAGCGATTAAACCGATTGTTTTAGAATCTTTCTCGCCTTTTAATGTTCCATAAACTAATCCATATTCATCAAGGAAGCTATCAATATTTAATTCTTGAAGTTCTTGAAGCAATAATTTAGATAATTCTAATTGCTTTAAAGTAGATGGAACGCTTAACGATGTATCATCACTTTGAGTGTCAATTTTGACATATCTAATAAATCTTTCTATTAAATCTTGTTTCATAATTTACCTTTCTATATTTAATATTTTTGAACAAATTTTCACGCATGTAGACGAAACATATTCTAAAGGATACTTTTGAGGTTCTTGAATGAATCTAGCATATAAAGATGCGATTCCTGAAACTAGAAAATACGCGGTTATTTTATCTAAACTAGCAAAAAAAGTAATTGAGCTTGTTGGAATCTCGGTTAATTTGTCCGCGAAAGTCTGCTCGATTCGATTGATAAAAATAATATATTGTTTCGATTGAGCAAGAAGCTGATAATACTCTAAATTACGAGAAATAAATTCATTAAGATAGGCAAAGAAACCTTCTAAAGAGCCAATTGATCCTACTAGAATTTCAATTCTAATTTTTGAGATATCCACTATCAATTCATTGAAAAGCTCTTCTAAAATATCATTCGCGCTTTTGTAGTAACGATAAAATGTCTTTCGGTTAATTCCTATGTCTTTACAAATATCGGTTATCGATATTGATTCGATATTGTCTGTTTTTAGAAGTTCTAATAATTTTTTTCTAATTTTATCTTTTGTTCTAATGCTTCTTTGATCCATAAGTTTTCCTTTATTAATAAATTATGTAAATATTAATCATAAATTAAAGAACATTAAAGTTAGATTGTAATTTTTGAAAAGATAATTATTCACTCAATATTGAATTTTTTTTAAAAAAATAAGAAAATAACCTAGATGATACGGATTGGACTTTTAGGTCTAGGTAGAATATCTCACAAGATAGCTAAGACCTTAACAAAATTAAACTCACCTGAATTAATTCTCTATGCCTGCGGCTCTAGAGAACTTTCTAAAGCTGAAGATTTTAAAAATAAATATCATTTAGAGAAAGCTTACGGTTCTTATGAAGAATTATGCAAGGATGAAAATATTGATTTAATATATGTGGCTACCCCTCATGTATTTCATCATGATAATGTGATTCTAGCCTTAGAGAATAATAAGCATGTATTAGTAGAAAAACCAATGTGCGTCTCTTTAAAAGAAGGAGAAGAATTATTTTCTCTAGCTAAAGAAAAACATCTCTTATTGCAAGAAGCATTTTGGACTAGATTCACCCCTTCATATAGTTATTTAAAACAATTAATAGATTTAAAACCTTTAGGAAACATTCTCTCAGTGGACGCGAGCTTTGGTCTATATTTAGAAAACAAATCAAGAATGGTCTCTAAGGCATTAGGCGGAGGAGTCTTGCTCGATATAGGAGTCTATCCTCTTAACATGCTCCTTGGAATTCTAGGCAAGAATTATTCAATTCAAGCTGTTAATTTCTCTCCATATAAAGGAGATAGCTCGATTGATGAAAACGATCAGCTATTAATTAGCTTTAATGATATTCCATGCAAAATAACTATTTCCATGAATCAATATATTAAAGATGAGGCCATCATCACCTGCGAGCACGGAACAATCATTTTAGATCGAAATAATTTAGTTAAAAAAATCCATCTTAAAGCTAAAAATATTTCTAAAACCTTTAAGTTCAAAGAAATTGTTAATGGCTATGAATGTCAGTTTCTAAAGATGAATCAAGCCATCAAGGATAACTCACCCCTAGATGAGATGAGCAGAGATGATTCCTTAACTTTATTAAGACTTTTAGACGACATTCGTAATTTTAATAAAAAACAAAATAGTTAAAATTTAGTATATATTCCATCACTATGTTATTAGAGATGAAAAAGTTATTACCCTTACTTATTTTACCAATCTTAATGCTGACATCTTGTCAGTCGTTCTTAATCGTGGCTACCTCAGGAAATGTTGATATTATTTTAAACGAGGATGATGAGACATCTAATAATTATTATGGGCCAGACGAGGTTAATCTTTCTCAAACTCGTAAAACTCTTCAAGGAGTGACTAAAGAAGTCGTGATGCCTTCAACTGGGGATGTTAACTGCTTAGTAGTCCCTATAATCATCAAAGGTTATGAAGATAACGCGACTCAAGAATTCCTTGATTTAATCGATGAAGCATTTAATTCTGATGAACTTTTAAAAGGGGGATATCCATCAATTAAATCCTACTTCTACGAATCATCATTTCATCAATTAAATTTATCAGCGACTGTTTTAGATTGGATTGATCTATGGGAGGTCTGCTCAATTGATGAAAATATCTCAACTGAGCAATTTACTCAAAATATATTTTTAAATTATCTTTCTGAAGTCATTGATTACGTTTCTACTTTAGATATTGATTTGACTCAGTTTGACTCCGATAAAGACGGGTATTTAGATCAAGTTTACTTTATTTACTCGGCTTATGATTATCAAACTCTTCAGGATATGATGATGTATACCGAGGTTGATGATTTTGCTAATTCTGATGTATTTTGGGCCTATACAATTAATATAAGAGCCAACGATCCATATTTAGATACTGATGTCCCTGTCTTAGCTAATTATACCGTTTGTTCATTTGACACCTTATTTAAAGACTATGCGAAGACCAAAAATGTCTATTACGGGAATAAACGTTATCAAGTAGATATAATTTCCTTAGATAATGATATATCTCCTCAGACAATTATTCATGAAACAGGTCACGCGATGGGGTTAAATGATTATTATAACTACGGAGATGATTATAATTACTCCCCAGCGGGTAGATTAACGATGATGGATTATAACGTTGGAGATTTTGATTCATATTCAAAGATGACTTTAGGATGGGTTAAACCGTACGTAGTCTATGGTAATTCATCAATAAAACTTGAAGAATCTTATGTTAATAAAGATCAGTTGATCGTAATTGATCCAAGTCAAACTTCAAAAGACTTCAATCCTTTTGATGAATATATCTTAATTGAATATTATTCACCTAATGGCTTAAATAAATACGATATAGATAACGTTATTAATAATTATGTTCCTTTACCATCTCAAACTGGATATAAAGTTTATCATATAGATTCTAGAGAATTCGTTACCAATCTTTCAAACACGATAGTTAGAGAATATGATTTTGAAGATTTATCCGCATTTGAAAATGTAGTATTACCTATTTCTAACACTAATGCAGGAGAACGCGCGGAGTTAAGCTCTTATCATTTTTCACCTAATATAAATGTTTCTAATTCATTTGATGAAATAAGATTAATTGAAGGATTTCAAAGAAACACCTTTAATAAAGGAGGGTATTTCACCTATGAAACTTTATTCTATGGAGATGATTATTTTACCTTTTCAAAATACCGTTCCTTCTTTATTCATGATTCATTTAATGATGGAACAGACTTCCCATATCAAATTTATTTTAAATAGATATTAATATTTTTTTCTTTAGTTTTCCTCTATACTTTGTTTGAGAGGTATTTTATGAAGAGAAAAGAAAAAAAGAAAACAAATTAACCAATAGAGCCAGCTCACTCTGGCAAGAATTTAAAAAATTTATCACAAAAGGTAATGTTATTGATCTATCAATAGGCGTTATCATGGGTAGCGCTTTTGGAGCGATAGTCACTGCCTTTACTAACATTTTATTATCAGTTTGCACCTGGGGAGTCCCTGGAGGAATCTCTGGATTAGTAACTATCCTTCCTGCCGTTAGCCCATCTCAAATCTCACCTTTAGGTGAACAATATCAAGTTATAACTGCTCAGCAATATCTTGATGGTATCTCGGGTTACACCACATCTCAACTATCAGGAATGTACACGCAGATAGGCACTAATTACTACTATAAAGGTTTAGCTTTAATTAACTGGGGAGAAATAATAAACGCGATTATTTCCTTTATCATCATCGCATTAGTGTTATTCATCATCTTAAAAGTTTACACCGCGTTAAAGAATAGAAGACTTGCTTATGAAAAAGCAAAACTTGAAAAATACTATCAAGAACATCCTGAAGAAAGACCAGTTGAAAAAGCAAAAGAACCAACTGAACTAGATTTATTAAAGAGCATTAATGAAAGTTTAAAAGTCTTAGCTTCTAAAGAAGATAACTCAACAAATAACAATTAACATTAAGCCGATTATCTCGGCTTTTTTAATATTAAGTCATTGCCTTAATCATATTTTGAAATGCAAAAGTTTGAATCGCTTAATTAAGCTAAAGATATTGTTCTTTCTCAATTAAGTGAAGATATCAAAACTACATTAAAACCAACTTTGGTGATGTTGATAGTTAGGTTAACAACTCAGATAGAAGCAAGTATAAATACGTTGAAGAAGGCATCTAAAACATAAGAAAAGACCGCTTAATCCTATTAGTTATAGTAGATTCAAGCGGTTTATTTTTATTCGACCTTCTTTTCAACGGCTTTTGCTATCCTAGAATTTTTGTAATAATAAGTGTAGTATTTCCCTTTTTCTAAGAAAGAACCAACATTAAGGAAAATATATTGTTTTTCTGCAGTTTCAATCTTTGCTGAAACTCTACCATGGCTATCGTAAGTAGTAACATTAATTATTATTTAGATACAGATAGAGAAAATAACAATCATGTAAAAAGGACCGCCACGGCGATCCTTAGATATACATAGGAGGGAACCTAGATATCTCTTTCTTTTTTAGACAAACTAGAAAAGCTAGCTACAATAGTTCCAACCAAACTGATAATAAAGATAATCGCGAAGACTAAGAAGATGGTTGAAACGGTATTTGCAACGTCCATATTTGAGGTGAAGAATGGAACCTTGGTCATTAAATCTGCGAAAGGAAAGACTAATAGATAGATGTGTTGACCAATTCCTAAAGCGTAGAAAATCGCTGGAATTATAATTGCAAATTTGAAGTTAGTGACGGAAGTAAAGATGGTTCCAACAAAACCGATAGAGATGAAGAGTAATGTTAGCCAAGATTCATCGGTAAAGGTAATATTACCTTGAATTGTCGTGACATCGATAATGTAGAAGATGATTACTCCGACGAAGGCAAGTAGCCCACATGCTGCTTGGAGATAGTAGAAGAATGTTCTCTCTTTAAGGAAAGACTTAACTTTATCTAGCATTATTGTTGTTCCTCCTTATTTTTTCTTTTTGAAAAATAGGCAGTATAGACAAACATTCCTAAGGAGATGACGGTTAAGCCAATTAAGGTACCATCAACTGCGTAGATTGCTGTTTTCCACCACGGAGTAAAGTTAGGTGCCTCTACTCCTTTTGCATATCCATTTAAGATGTTGCATCGAGAGTAAGCGTATAAGAAATATTTTGCGGATTCTCTTAATTTATTAAAGATGGCTCCATCGTTATTCTTAACAATTAAATTACGTGCATCTGTCGATCTAGCGACATCGTTATTGAAGATGGTTGTTCCTGCCATAATACATTCTCCAGTGAACATATATGTAGTCGCATCTTTTGATGAGTCGGTAATGTTAATACCTTTAAATCCCCATTCATTACGTAATACTTGTGTCATCGTTTCATAATCTGATGAGGTAGGTTTAACCCCAATTCGATTAAACGCAGTCATGGTAGCTAGAGTTTCACCTTTAGTAAACGCGCCTTCAAAGGCTTTTAAGTTATTTTGACGATAGGTTTGCTCATTCATAAAGGTGGCTACGCCGTGACGGTTAGTTTCTTGATCATTTCCGGTAAAGTGTTTAATCGCAGCGAGTAATCCTTTTTCAGTCATCGCTTTAGTTTGGTACCAACCGCAGTAGTAAGAGACGATAGAATCTTCAGAATAATATTCAAAGTTTCTACCACCGTAAGGAGTTCTATGGAGATTTCCTCCTGGAGCATAAGCCATTCCGTAAGACGAAGCCCAGAGAGCTTGTTCACCCATGATTTCTCCTCTTTCGGTGATTAAATCAAGATTGAAAGTCGCCGCGGCCATAAATTGAGCATTCAAGACGTATGAATTTGTCGCATTTAATCCGTCAGGTCCATCATTAGAGACGTTTTCTGGATAATTAACGTTTGAGATTGAGGAGTTACCTAAATGTTCTCCAATCATTTGAGATAAATCACCGATTGATAATTGATTTAATAAGGTTTCCCATTCTGGATCATTAAAGTCTTTTTCTCTAAATTCGACTAAATCGTAGACTTTTTCTTGATCGTATTTCGTGGTGTCAACGCTAGGAGCGTCGCTTGCCTTTTTATAACTATCCGCACTTTGCGTCATTACCGAGGCAATTTCATCCGCAGCAGTTAAATTCGTGTAAGATTTTGGGAAAGTAGACCAATCAGATCTAGTTAAGTATGTGACGACATCTTCATCGTAGAAATAGTTGATATCTCGATCGTCAAATTGATTAGAAACGACTTCTCCCGTTTCCGATTTACTGTAAGTGACGTTATCGTATTCAGCTAAGTTTTGAGTCGAAACTAAATCAGGATCCCCTTCGACGATGTTTCTGTCAGCATCGAATAAAGTAGCTTCTGGATGAGTAACAGATAAAATGTTATTTAAAGCGTCATGAGCATCGTTACCAACGGAGAAATAATAATCTCCTTCATCGAAAATATAGCATCCTTTTTTAGAAGTATCAGATCCATTTACAGCTGTATTATCATAGGTAGCAAAGAGGTAATCAGAAACTGTAATTGTAACATCATAATCTTCTTGAGGGGATAGAGGAATAGTCTTTCCATAGCCGATTAATTGAATCGCTGACTTTTCAACTTCACCTTCGGTATATGGAAGTTGAACATAAAGTTGGACGACGCTTTGGGATTTACCTTGATATACTTCGTCTCCTTCATTTTTAACATTGACAACCGCGGTTACTTCGTGAGTCTCTTTATCCCAAGTTAAGGACTTTAAAGTTTGAGTGAAATCGGCATAAGATAAGCCGTATCCAAAGGTATAGCCCATCTCATCGCTATAATCCCATGAAGAATTTTCGCTAGCGAACACTCCGTAGTTTCCAGTTGCATTATTGATACCTAAGACTTGATCTTGATATCTAGTTTCATAATATTTATATCCAGTGTAGATTCCTTCGGCATAAACTAGATATTCTTTTTTGTACTGAGGTTGGCTAGAAAGATTTTCAAAGACGAAATCGCCAAAGTTTTGCATTGCTGGAGATGATAAAGAATTAGTCGCAAATGTATCGACAGTGTGTCCAGAAGGATCGGCGTTACCGACTAATAAATCGACGACTCCATTCATTCCGTATTGTCCAGGGAATCCTATGAAGAGACAAGCGTCGACATCATATTCATCGAGCCAGGAAAGTTCCATCGCATAACCTGAGTTAACTAAAACGATAATCTTCTCAAAACCTGAATTTTTAACAAGATTTAGCATATCTTGTTCTTCTTTATGCAAAGATAATTCTCTCACTCCGTCTTTATCGACGACATCCATATCATTAGCTTCTCCGCCGTATCTTCCTAAGACGACAATTGCCGCGTCTTTATATCCATCAAAAGATAAGCCATCGTAAATTGATACGTCAGGTTCTGCGATATTTCCGTTATCGACTGATTCCGAATAAGAAGCTAATTTATTATATACTGCTTCATTAATTTGGAAGCCTTGGTTAGTTAAAGCAGTCTTTAGATCAATCGAGGCGGCATCGTTTCGCACTCCTCCAGAGCCTCCTCTATAATTTAAATGCGCTCCAGTTCTTCCAAAGATAGTGACTTTCCGTTCACTAGAAAGTAAAGGTAAAGCATTATTATCATTCTTTAAGAGAATTGAACCTTGTCTTTGAACTTCTTCAATATGTTCTTGTTGAGCCTTTTTAAAATCATCTACCGTAGCATAGTCGCTTTTAAAGTAGGTGTTTTCTTCTGTGCCATCGATAGTTGGAACTTCGATTTTCAAAAATGAGTTGATATCTCCGGTACGCTCAAAAGCTAAGACGCTTAAAAAATAACAAATTGATAGAACGGAAGCAAAGGTGGCAGTTAATCCTCTAAATATATT
The DNA here is from genome assembly GCA_944332225.1 of uncultured Bacilli bacterium. Taxonomy (GTDB): domain Bacteria; phylum Bacillota_I; class Bacilli_A; order RFN20; family CAG-449; genus CALVJO01. The sequence goes on from CALVJO010000001.1 coordinate 11,457, forward strand.
TTTAGCCTTCATATTTAACCTACTTAAGCTTGAGTCGTGGTTAATGGGACATATTCAATTGCCGAGGTTGAAATAGTCGCATTGAAGGTCGCTTCGGAGAATTTCTTCTCGCTGAGGTAAGTCGCTCCATCCGCGTAGGATTTAGTTTCACCAGTTAACGGATTGGTAGTAATTTTTACTTCGCTCATAGCTTGAGTCCAATTCGCTGTATCAAAATAGTAGCTAGCATCGACAGTATCGATAATTCTAGTAGGTTCGCTTAATTTAATAGTTAACATATCGCTATCTAATGCGTTAGTTTCACTAGTAAAAGTACCATAGTAAGTAGTAATTTTGTTTTCTCTTTCATTTCCGTTAGCTGCCGAGCCAGATTCTGGAAGAATTAAAGCTGAGTAGCATTGAGATATTTCGCTTAATTCATAAGTACCATCATCGAAGGTCTTAAGATTTTGCATTGAGAAAGTAAGGGTGTAGTAGTTATAAGTAGGTCTCATGTTACTATAGACCATGTTAGATGGGGAAAGATAAGAACCCGTTAATTTAGCTTCGGAACTAGTTTCTCCACATCCAGTGAGCATTACTCCAAGAAGAGCAACTCCTAATAATAGATTTTTCTTCGACATTTACGTTTCCTCCTATATATTGATGTCTCAATAAAATTCTTGACATCAAGACTATAAGAAAGGGCTTACATTTAGTTAAATGATATTCCTTATCCTGTTATTTTTATTTCTTACTTTGTTAAAAATCTAATATTGTCAGTTTTTAAAAATTGTGTAATAATCAACGATAGTAGGACTATAATTTATGATATTTTTGAAGATTGCCATCATCGAAGATGAATCAAATGAGCAAAATAAATTATTGAAATTACTCGAAGAACAAAACGGCGAAGAATTAAAACTTCAAATTGAGGTTTTTTCTTCCGCGGTAGATTTTTTAAAAGAATTTCAAGCTAATTATGACATTATCTTTTTAGATATTAGGATGCCTTATGTCGACGGGATGTCATGCGCGGAGAGGATTCGAAAATTAGATAAAAAAGTAATTTTAGTCTTCGTAACATCTTTAGCCCAATACGCGATTAAAGGTTATTCAGTAAACGCCTTTGATTACATTTTAAAACCAGTTCAAGAAGGTAGTTTCAATATCAAATTTACTAGAATTCTTGACTACTATATTCAAAATGTAAGTAAACACTTTATCTCTTTACCGTCAGAAAACGGCTTAATTAAAATAGATATTAACGATATATACTATTTTGAAGCTGCCGAACACGCGGTAATTGCTGTCACTAAAAATGGAACATATAAAAAATATGATTCTTTAAGTCGCTTTGAAGATATTTTAAAAGATGATGGATTTGTAAGATCTAATTCTTGCTATCTTATCAATATTAAACATGTCCAAGAATTTGACAAGACGACTAATAATTTAATTATGATAGATGGTTCCTCTTTACAAGTATCTCGTCCTCGAAAGAAAGTCGTCTTAGAAGCTTTAAAGAAACGTTAATATGACTATTGCTTTATTACTAGCCCCCTTATTTAATTATCTTCCAAGCATTTCTTATTATTTAATCATCTATACGATGCAGTTTTTTGAAGTAAGCGTTTGTTCGGCTTTTTTTGTTTTTAATTTAGAGAGAAGAAAACATTTTATTTGGTATTTAATTTTATATTTTGTTTTAGCGATTGGTTTAATTTTTTTGTTTTCTTACCTAAGAATGCTTTTTAATGATTCTACTTTAATTAGAATGATCTTAACATTCTTAATCTACATTTTTGCCTTTGGAATGATTAATTTGCTCTTTAAATCTTCTATGGTAATGAACTGTACGATTACGATTAGAATCTTGGCTGTTAGAGAATTAACCGACGCGATTTTTAATATAATTATTTTACTATCAGGAAATGACACGCGTTATACTATTGAGATTGTTCCTAACGCGGGAAATTATGTAAATGCATTGTTATATGATGTAATTCATATAGCCTTCCATTTAACTTTCGCTTTGATCTTTAATTCTCAATTAATTAATCACGAAAAAGATAAGAAATTGTTGAGCCAGTATGGAGTTTTAGGATTAATTATCGTTTCATTCATGTGCGTCATTAAAACCTTTGTATTAGAGTATGAACCTGAAAGTTACATTCTCTACATTCTTTCCATGGTTTTGATTGGTTTGCTGTCTCTCTGCGTTCTCGCGATGCAATATTTTATTTTAAAAGGAAGAGATTATCGTCAAGAAATAAATCTGATGGAACGGGTTCTCTATTTTGAAAAGAAGCAGTATGAGACGGTTAAAGAAAGTATCGAAAGTATTAATATGAAATGTCACGATATTAAGCATCAGCTTGATAATTTTCAAGGTAAATTAACAACCGAAGAAGTAGAATTATTGAAAAAATCAGTAGAAATTTATGATTTATCAATTCAAACTGGAAATCAAAATCTAGATACCATTCTTTATGAAAAGCAACTTTTATGCAATAAACATCAAATTCGATTAGATGTTTTAGCTGACGGCCAGGCCATTTACTTTATGAGCGATGTTCATCTTTATACTTTATTAAATAACGCATTAACTAACGCTTTAGAATCAGTTTCAAAAGTAGAAGATTCTTCAAAGCGATTAATCGGATTTATCTTGAGAAACCAAGATCAAGATGTGTATTTAGAAATCTACAACTATTTTAAAGGAGGGGTAATCCCTTCCGATATTGAACAAATCAAAACGACTAAAGAAGATAAAAATCATCACGGATTAGGACTAAAAAGCATTAAACATATTGTGGATTTTTACCATGGAACTATGGATATTAAAGTCGACAACGAAAAAGGAATGTTCTTTTTGAAAATCAACTTTCCTAAAAATAAACATTCCTCACATTAATAAAGTTTAATAGTTAGATTTTATTGGTTTTATCATTTAATAATAGTTATTTGATAATGGCCACCTTTTAATACGATATAGCCTTTTGTTTCCATTAAGTTTTCGTATTCTCCTCCGATTATGGAAATATTATTTCCAAAACTAGACGGGAGATAAAGATACCCTTCAGAAGAAATGGTATCGATAGTTAAACTAGTGATATTTTCATTAGTCTCTAGGTTTAAGCTTATTTTACCTTTAACAGTGGCAGTCTCCGTAAAAAGAGATTTAAAACTATCTTGGAGTCTAATTTCGTAAGTTTCGTATCCTTTAGTTAACGGTCTTAAACCAAGATAATATTGACTCAAAACAGTAAGAGGTCCTCCGGTCCAACCATGGTTTACGGTCCCTTCATCCTTTTCCCATAGTTCAAATAAGGTTGAACCTGAATCTTTTATCATGCTATTGTATCGTTTTAACATTCTTTCTTTAGCAAAGTCATATTCATTGACTAGACAAAGAGCTTCTAAAACATATTTTTCCATGTATGGAGAAGCTTGTTCGACTGTTTTTAAAACGTTAATTACTTTATCTAAATCTTCCTCAGAAACTAATCCTGCGATGATAGCTAAGGCGTTAGTTCTATCATCCGCGGAAGAAACAGCATCCGATTTTAATCCGTTTTCGGTCATGAAGGTTTCTGTAAATACTGATTCTATATCGTTAATTCTCTCTTGATAGAAAGAATAATCTTCTGAAATAGAAAATTCTTCAGCTAAATATAATCCCGTCTTTAAAGACAGATAGTACCAAATTACTTGTAAAAGTTGTTCGTCAGTTCCATTTCCCCAATCGCTCCAAGGGAATGAGCCGGTTCGATAGACTGGTAAAGAATTGTCCATCGTCCAAACATTTAAATAATTTTTTAAGGCAGGATAGAAAGCTTTTAAGGTGGTTTCGTCTCCAGTATTTAAATAATAATCTTTTAAAGAGACGATAAAGGCTAAATTCTGCGCGGGACATTCATTATCTTGAACTGAAGGAGATCGAGTCGGGAACAAATTGTCAGTTTTAATGGAACCTAATAAAGTTAATATAGTTTTTTTAGTTAAGAGATCACTATTGCGATCTAAAGCGTAAAAAGACATTGAAACTTGATTTGCTGAATCCCCTAAATAAGGTGATCTTTCTCGATCAGGACAATCCATATAGGAATCTCTCATGCAAATTAATAAAGTGTTTTGAGCTTTTTCCCAAAGGGTGTTAATTGATTCATCATCACTTACAAAGCTTCCAGACCTTTCTGATGGATAAGAAGAGAGACGATAGGCAACTCGTTTTAAAGTAATCCCTTCTTCGATTTCTAAAATCATTTGATTTCCGCTTCTCCATGGATATGATTCATATTTTTGGAGCCCATTATTCGTAACGTAAGTATCTTTAAATGAACCCATTCCTTGACTTTCAAAAGTGTCGGTATAGTAAACAATCTTTTTTCCTTCATCAGCTTCTAATTCAAAATAAGGGCTAAACTGACAGTTTTCCGGTAAAGATAGAGTGATAATCGTATCTTCACTAAATTCGTAGTTTAAATATTGTTCAGCATCTACAAAATCAACATAGTCTTTAGAAAAAGACATGTTAGGAATATCGCTTAGATAAAAATCGTTAAATGGAGCTTCTCCGCTTTGGCAGATGATAGTCGCCTTTTTCCAAGAAGAATCATCGTAATCCATCTCAATAAAATCGCTGAAGGAACCGGAGTTTTCAATCTCACGCGTGTCAAAGTAGACATTACGTTCAGCGAGCATTGACGATTGAGGATAGTTAGGATAATCATTTTTTAAAAGCGATTTATTTCGATATTCTTTTCTTCTTTGAACTAAGAAAGTATCGTCAGAAATAATCTTTTGGTCTCCTAAATCCATTTCAAAAAATAATCCAGCTTGTCCAGGATCTAATGACGAATTTCCACCTCGACCATTATTAATAACTAAGAAAGCTAAAACATTTTCTCCAACTTGTAAATATTCTTTTAAATCAGTTTTTTGAATGTAGCTATCATATAGAGTTGGTCCTCGTTTTAAAGAGCCATCAAAAATAGCTAGTTTACCATTTATCCAAAGAAAGAATTTACTTTCCGCGGATATATAAGTCTCAGCAGTTTCAGGAAGAGAAGATAGATTAAAACTCTTTCTAAAAGCGACATAAGAATCGTCAATTGATTTACTATCCCAGATCCAGTTAGCGGTTAATCCTTCTATTTTATAATCTTCTAAATTATCTATATAAGCTAAATTAGAATAATCTGGTTCCTCAAACTCGACTTCGCTAGTAGATGACGAGGATGAAGATGGATTAGAAGGTGACTGAGATGAAGATGTAGTAATATTTCCGTTACAAGACGCTAAGAGAATAGTTCCTAAAACTAATAATAATTTTTTGTTTTTCATAACTATTGTAATAGAGATGTAACGTCATCACAGACTAAAGTTAAAGCAGTTTCTCCATATCCTGCATATAAAACGTAGGTGTAATTTAAAGTCGCTTTATTCCCTTCAATAGTCGCGACACATTTAGTTTCATCGCCATCGAAAATAAATGAAAGTTCATTTGTTTCATATGCCCATGTTCCCTTTTTAGCTGATTTATAACGATATGTATTGTCGGCAGGATCTAAGGTTCCGTTAGCTAAATCGATAGTGTTATCATCTAAAACATAAAGTTTAAAATGGTTAGTAGAATCTTCAAAGGTAACTAAAGTATTTTCAGGCTCTCGATAGTCATAGACTGTTTCTTTAATAAATTCATCCATCGTATCGTAAATAATTGTTCCATTGTAATTTACTTCGCACTGTCTTCCAGAAAATACTGGCACATCGAGAGTAAATGACATCGAATTATCGGTATCTGGATAAACATAATAAGTGAATTCTCCTTCTAAAGGAGTACCTCCAGTCATCATGTTCTTCGCATCTTCCCCATATTCAGTATTAATGACAATACATTCTTGATCTTCTTCGTCTAAACCTTCTTCCCAAGTTCCGTTAATCCAATCAGCGTAGAAACCTGCATTCTCCGCGGCTGGAGATGAATTCATGCTCATGCAGTTATAGCCCGAGCCTTCTAAAGTGCCATCATCATATAGATTTAAAATAACAAAATAGTCGAATCCCATCGAAGATAAGGTAGAATCAGTGTATTCTCCAACGAATTGATAGGTTATTTCTTTGCTAGGTTCTGTTGGTTGAGTGGTAGGATTAAAAGATCCCGATGAAGATGTGCCTCCGCAGGCAGCTAAAAGTAAGATTGATGTCCCAAGAACTAATAATTTAGTTTTTTTCATTGTAATTTCCTCCTAAGTAACGTTTAGAAAATATTGAAAGCCCTTACAAAAGGCGAGAATTATTACTTAAATTGTAATTTTGGTTACTCAATTTGTTGAGCCGATTAAACCAACAAAAATAAATTTACATATTAAAAAGGAACGAATAATCTAAAACATTTATCTTCTGTTCAATATTAAATTTATATCTTTATTAACATAATTTTAATTCATAAAACTTCATATTCTATTATCTCAATAATTTATATAAATACCGCTTAGTAAAACTATCTATTTTTTATTAAAAAAATCATTGTTTTTATTTTCACATGTCTTATTATTCTAATTTAGTAAAACTAGTTTATGAATTACGAAAGACAAAAGAAAACCCCATTACTAACTGCAATTAAAAAATACGTTGAAACAAATCCAACCCCATTCGATGTTCCAGGGCATAAGATGGGAAGAATTTCTACGGATTTAACAGATTGTCTAGGAAACGAAATCTTTAAATACGATGTGAATGCTCCTCTAGGAATTGATAATTTATATAAAGGAACAGGAGTTATATATGAAGCTGAAGCATTGATGGCCGAAGCTTTTAAAGCGGATAAATCAATATTTTTAATCAACGGAACCACTTCAGGAATCATGATGATGATCATGGGATGTCTCAATCCTAATGAAAAAATAATTTTACCTAGAAATGTCCATAAATCCGCGATTAATGGATTAATCGTCTCAGGAGCTATCCCAATCTTTGTAGAGCCTGATTACGATAATGATTTAGGAATCGCTAACGGGGTGAGATTAGAAACATATATTCAAGCTATGGATGAAAACCCTGATTGCAAAGCTTTATTTGTTATTAATCCAACCTACTATGGAGTTTGCTCTGATTTAAAAACTCTCGTTGAAGAAGCTCATAAAAGAGATGTGATAGTTATGGCCGATGAAGCTCATGGAGCCCATATGGTATTTAATGACAAACTTCCTCTTTCCGCTATGGAGGCAGGATGTGATATCTCTTCTCTATCATTACATAAAACATGCGGTTCCTTAACTCAGTCATCCGCTTTATTAATTAAAGGAGATAGAGTTGATTATAATCGAATTAGAAAAGCTTATACCATGTTTGGTTCTACTTCTCCTTCCCATATTCTTTTGTCGTCATTAGATGCAACTAGAAAACTTTTAGCTTTAAAAGGTAAATCTATTTTAAACAACACTATAAAGTTGACTGAATATGCGATTCATAAACTAAACAAGATCGATGGTATCTCCGTCTTAGATCAAAATTATTGCTCTAAAGATAATTCATCGCGTTACGCTTTTGATTTAACTAGACTAGTGATTAGAGTCGATGGATTAAATAAATCAGGTTTTGAAATCTATAAAGAGATGAGAAAAAACTATAACATTCAACTTGAACTTGCCGAGACTAATATTGTTTTAGCTATCTTAGCAATCGGTTCAACTAAAGAAGATGTTGATAAATTAATTAACGCTTTTAAAGATTTATCTAGTAAATACTTTAATGCTTATAAAAGAAGACGCATTCCAAAACTTGAATATCACTTTGGAGAAATTACAATTTCACCTAGACAAGCTTATTATTCAGAAAATAAGCTTATTCCATTCTATGCTTCCGAAGGAGAAATATCTTCAGAGATGGTAATGATTTACCCTCCAGGAATCCCAATTCTTATTCCAGGAGAAAAAATATCTAAAGATGTTATCAATTTGTATAAATTTTATTTAAAATCTAAAGGTACAATCATGCAAGATTCCGAAGTTGGCATGATAAAAGTAGTAAAATAGGAGACTTATGAAAAAATTTGAAAGAAATCTATCCGTGTTTCAATCTTGTGATAAAGAATATGATGAATCATCAGTAATTATTTTTTCTTCCCCGATGGATGCAACTTGCTCCTTCCGTCCAGGAACTAGATTTGCAGGACCAGCGATTCGTCAAGAATCAATTGGAATGGAATGGTATTCACCATATTTCGATCGTGATTTAAAAGATTATAACACCTGCGATATCGGTGATTTAGAATTACCTATGGGCGATGTTGAAGGTGATTTAGATGAGATATCTAGAGTTACAAAAATCATTTTAGATGATAATAAGAAAACTATGATGATTGGAGGAGAACATCTAGTTACTTTAGGAACGATTAGAGAATATGTTAAAAAATATCCTGATCTCCATATCATTCATTTTGACGCGCATACAGATTTAAGAGAGGAATTCTTAGGTAGAGAATTATCTCACGCGACAGTTTTAAGAAAATGTTATGATTTACTTGGCGATAATCGTATCTTCCAATTTGGAATTCGTTCAGGAGATAGAGAGGAATTTGTTTGGGCGAATCAAGGTCACACCTATCTTCATAAATTCGATTTAGAAACATTAAATGACATTATTGAAAAGATTAAAGATAAGCCTGTTTATCTCACTATCGATTTAGATGTCTTAGATCCTTCTATCTTCCCAGGAACTGGAACCCCTGAAGCAGGAGGAATCACCTATAAAGAATTACAACAAGCAATTTTAGATATGAGAAAATTAAACAATCTTGTAGGATGTGATATGGTTGAATTATCTCCTCATTACGATAGAAGCGATGTTTCAACCCAAGTTGCATGCAAAGTATTAAGAGAATTAGTGTTACTTCTCCATTATCATGAAAAATAACAACTTTATATTTTAAATATATTTGGTAAACTTATATAAAGAACATATGGTTTTTACAGTTAAAGCTTATGCAAAAATCAATCTAGCCTTGAATGTTTATGACAAAAAAGCTGATGGGTATCACAACGTCGACATGGTTTCGATACCTTTAGTCTTGCATGATATTTTAGAGTTAGAACCTTTACCTAAAGGATATGACACCTTCATAACCTCTGATGATGAGGATATTCCTACCGATGAATCAAATTTATCGTATAAAGCCTATCTAGCTATTAAGAATAAAGTAGAGCTAAAGCATCGCTTTTTAATTAATATTCATAAAAGAATTCCAATGTCCGCGGGATTAGGAGGAGGATCCGCGGATGCCGCGGCGGTTTTAAATGCGATTAATAAAATTGCTAAATTAAAGCTTTCTGATCAAGAATTAATTTCTCTAGCTAATAATATAGGTGGCGATGTTGCTTTTTGCTTATTCAATAAACCTGCAAGATGCCAAGGAATCGGAGGAGATTTAACTTTCTTTAGATTAAAGAAAAAATACTTTGTCCTTTTAATTAAACCTTCTAAAGGAATTCAAACAAAACAAGCTTATCAAGACTTTGATGATTTAGCTGTTTTACCTCCTAAGAGCAATATCGAAAGATTGATTAAAGCGTTAGAAGAAGATAATGAGCAAATTATTCAAGAAGAGATGAAAAATGATCTTCAAACCGTATCTATCAATATAGTCCCAGAGATTAAAGATATTTTAGATCAGCTTAAAAAAGATGGATTCCCTCTTTCAATGATGTCTGGATCTGGATCAACTGTCTTCTGCATCAGCAAAAATCAAGCCTTATTACATAAAGAAAGTATGGTATTTGCTAAAAAGGGATATAAAACTATAATCACCCAAACTCTATAAGATATAAAACATCATTTTTAAACAAAATCTATCAACTATCCTCTTCTTGTAGAGGATTTTTTATTATTAATCTATAATCTAGGTGAGAAATCTAGGAGGACTTTATGTTAGGAAACGATGCTTTACTCTTCTCCCTCACCGCGAACAAAACTTTAGCTGAGGATGTAGCTAAATTATTAGGAAAGGAGATATCACCAGTAAGCGTATCTCACTTTGCTGACGGAGAAATCCTAGTTGAGCCCCAATGTTCAGTTAGAGAAAAAAATTGTTATATTATTCAATCAACCTGCGGGCCGGTTACTGAACATCTATTTGAAATATTAATCTTTGTTGATGCGATTAAAAGATCATCTGCAAAAACAATAACCGTCATCATGCCATATTATGGATATGCAAGACAAGATAGAAAGGCTAAACCTAGACAACCAATTACTTCTAAATTAGTCGCTGATTTATTAACAGCCGCGGGAGTTCATAGAGTTGTCGTAGTTGATTTACACGCGCCTCAAATTCAAGGATTCTTCCAATGCTTAGTTGATGAGATGACTGCAATTCCTTTGTTAGCCACGCATTTTAAAAACATTGTTGATGAAAACTGGATTACCGTCTCTCCAGATCACGGAGGAGTTAACCGTGCAAGAAGAGTTGCTGAAATTCTTTCAACCCCTTTAGCTATCATTGATAAACGTAGAAGCAAACCAAATGAAGCTGAAGTAATGAACATAGTAGGAGATGTAAAAGGTAAACACTGCTTGATGGTCGATGATATGATTGACACCGCGGGAAGTTGTACCGAAGGAGCAAAGGCTCTTTTGAAAAAAGGTGCTTTATCCGTATCTATAGCCTGCTCCCATGGAATTTTCTCTCATCCTGCTGAAGAGAGATTGTTCCAAAATGATGAAAACGGAAATCCAATCTTTAGAGAGATTGTCACGACTGATTCCATTCCTTTAAAAGAAGAAATCAAAGCTAAAGGAAAAGTAGTTGTGATGTCTTTAGCCCCAATGCTTGCAAAAGTTATTCAACATATAGAATTAGGTCAACCATTAACCTACGTCTATCAAATGTTTAACGATTAATTTATAAAATAAGCAATTAGTAAGTTTAATAAAAATTCTTATTAATTGCTTTTTTGTTGTTAATAATTTTATCAAGCATAGTAATCAGCGAAAAAAGATTAATTAACTTTCCAATATCCTGATTTTCTAGATCCTATTCTAATAATTTTACCTAGTTTAACTAGCTTATTAACATGTCGATAAATAGTAATTGAAGATTTATTTAATTTATCAGCAATCTCTAAAACAGTTATATATTTATTTTCTATAAGCAAAGAAATTATTTCTTCATCAAGCGTATTTATCTTATCATTTATCTTATCATTTATCTTATCATTTATCTTATCATCCAAAAAATCTTTATTCCGTTTAAAAATGAAAGTAAAGCCAAATTCATCATTATGAAAATTGAATTTAATACCATTATTAAGGCACAAAGTAAATGTTCTATCAAACCCAGTTCCAAACGCATCAATATATCCATATTTATATAAAACTTGCGATATAAGAACGTTTCTTAATTTACTTCCAATAGTTCCCGAAGCAAATTTTTCCGGATTAATATTTCTTAATATAGATCCTGGATTATAAATTTTTATCATTGATTTAAATAAAATGTATTGATTAAAATCACCCTTTCTTCCATAGGAACAGTGAGCAAAAGAATTAATTACAATTTCTCTAATCGCCCTAATTGGTATTTCTGGAATTTCTTCTCTTTGAACTCCATTGATTATAGATTTGTAAGAAATATGATTTTGGATGTAGGATATACTCTCGCGAATGCATTCAAAAATATTTCCCCTAAATTCTTTAATTTCGCCAAATTCTGTTCGTGTATCAGTTGGATAATTAGCTTCTTTAATCAATAGAGGTTTATTGTTTCCAAATAAATATAACCCCGCATTATTCAAATGACCATTCTCAGTCAATAATTCTAATTTAGTTAATGCGTCTATAGCATTTCTATACACATAACTCAATCTTCCATTTTCATTTGCTGTTCTAATAAAATCAATTAACAAATCCTCATCAATGTCATCAACGGTATATTTTGTTTCCTGTTTTTCCCAAGACAAATAATTATCTTCTTTATTTTCAAAAAATGTTCTCAGTTGATCGCCGCTCATCATTATATCAGCATCATTAATTCTAATATAGTATCGTCCATACGCGGCATATGGAGTATCATCACCTTCAACTTCCACGATTAAAATAGTCCGCTTATTATCTATATTAAGTTCTTTTAAGTTAACTTTATTTGGCAAAGGTTTTAAATAATGCTGTATTTCATGAACTACATCTTGCTTTGTTTTTTCGCTTATATCGATGCCGACTTCCTTACCTTCATCGGAAACTCCAAAAATAACCGAGCCCTTATTCTCTTTATTCAGCATAGAAGCTAATGAAATTATCCCTTCTTTAAGTTGCTTCAGGGATTTTTTTAGTTCAATTGTCTGTGATTCCTTATACATCATATAACTCCTTAAATTCATTTATCTTATCATTTATCTTATCATTTATCTTATCATTTGAAAACAAAATGATAAGATATTTATGCAATTAACTAGATTTTTGCAATATAAAATCGAATATTGCTATCTCTATTATGATTTTATAATTAAAATTAATATATCTTTATGAATGTACATAAGATAAAAAAGATTAGATAAATATTTTTAAAAAGTATTGATGCGTTTTCATTATATTTAACTAAATAAAAATCTAAATATTATTAAATGAATTTAAAGTCAAAAAAGACTGTCCGTAATGAACAGCCTTTTTAATAATTTAAATCAATTATTACTTACGTGGATTTTTAATGTTTGCTTGAGCAGCAGCTAATCTAGCAACTGGAACTCTGAATGGAGAGCAAGAAACATAATCTAATCCAACATTATGATAGAACTCAATTGAAATTGGATCACCACCGGTTTCACCGCAGACACCAACATGGAGATGGGAATTGGCTTTTCTACCTAAAGTCGTGGCCATTTCGACTAATTTACCAACACCAGGTTGATCGATGGTTTGGAATGGATCGTATTCAAAGATCTTGTTATCATAATATGCTGGCAAGAATTTAGTTGCATCATCACGAGAGAATCCCATAGTCATTTGAGTTAAGTCATTTGTACCAAATGAGAAGAATTCAGCTTCAGTAGCAATCTCATCAGCTAATAAAGCAGCTCTTGGGATTTCAATCATTGTTCCAACATGATAAGTCATCTTTTGTCCTGATTCAGCGATTACTTTGTCGCATGCTTCAGTGATTAACTTCTTAACATATTTGAATTCTCTTAATTCGATAACGAATGGAACCATGATTTCAGGTTCAATTTCGATACCTAATTCTTTTTGAGCGTCTAATGCTGCTGAAATAATCGCGGTTGCTTGCATTCTAGCAATCTCAGGATAAACAACAGCTAATCTATCGCCTCTGAATCCTAACATTGGGTTGAATTCATGTAATTCAGCAATTCTAGCCTTAACATCGCCTACGGTGATATTTAAAGCATTTGCTAATTCTTCAATCTTATCTTCTTCAGAAGGTAAGAATTCATGTAGAGGTGGGTCAAGAAGACGAATATTAACATTCTTTTCTTTCATGGTCATGAATAAGCCATAGAAATCTTTCTTTTGGAATGGTAATAATTCTTTTAAAGCAGCTTCTCTATCTTCAGTAGTTTTAGCTAAGATCATCTTTCTCATAGAGAAGATTCTATCTTCACCAAAGAACATATGTTCAGTACGGCAAAGTCCGATTCCTTGAGCTCCGAAACGTAATGCGTTTTCAGCATCTCTAGGAGTATCAGCATTAGCTCTGACATCGAGATAACGATATTCATCAGCCCAAGCCATTAAACGTCCGAAGTTTCCAGATAATTCAGCAGGAATTTTCTTGATATCGCCGACATAGATATAACCAGTTGAACCGTTGACTGAGAAGACATCATCTGGTCCATAGACATGTCCATTAATAGTCATAGTTCTTGCGTTTTCATCAATGATTGCCGCGTCACATCCAGTTACGCAGCACTTACCCATACCACGAGCGACGACAGCCGCGTGAGAAGTCATACCACCTCTCATGGTGACGATTGCTTCAGCAGCAACCATACCTATGATATCTTCTGGAGAAGTTTCTTCTCTAACTAAGATAACTTTCTCTCCAGCATCATGTCTTTCTTTTGCTTCAGCAGCTGAGAAAGCTAATTTACCAGTTCCAGCTCCTGGAGAAGCAGGGTTACCCATAGCGGTAGGTTTAGTATTCTTTAATGCAGCAGGATCAAAAGTTGGGTGTAATAAATCATTAAGTGATTTTGCTTCAATTCTTAAAACTGCTTCTTTTGGAGTGATTAATCCTTCATCGACTAAATCACAAGCAATCTTGAGTGCCGCGGCAGCAGTTCTCTTACCATTTCTAGTTTGTAAGAAATAGAGTTTACCATCTTCAATGGTGAATTCCATATCTTGCATATCTCTATAATGTTCTTCGAGTTTATGCGCGGTAGCGATGAATTGATCGTATATTTCAGGTTGTTGTTTCTTTAATTCATCAATGTGATAAGGAGTTCTGATACCAGCAACGACGTCTTCTCCTTGAGCGTTGATTAAATACTCAGCAAAGATTTGTTTTTCTCCGGTTGCAGGATCACGAGTGAATCCAACTCCAGTTCCTGAAGTATTACCCTTGTTACCAAAGACCATTGATTGAACGTTAACTGCAGTTCCCCATGAAGAAGGAATGTTATTCATTCTTCTATAAACATCAGCACGTTCATTGTTCCAAGATCTAAATACCGCGGCTACAGCTTCAAGTAATTGGACCCATGGATCAGTTGGGAATTCTTCTCCAACATGCTCTTTGTACCAAGCTTTATACTTTTTAACTAATTCTTTTAAATCTTCAGTTGGAACTTCGTAGTCAAACTTATATCCTTTTTCTTTCTTGATTTGTTCAAGCATCGCATCCATTTCTTTTCTTTCGAATCCTTTCGCGATGTTCGTGAACATTAAGATGAAACGTCTATAGCTATCGTAAGCGAATCTTGGATTGTCGGTTTCCTTAGCTAAGACTTCAACAGTTTCATCGTTAAGACCTAAGTTTAAGATGGTGTCCATCATACCTGGCATAGAAACTCTCGCGCCGGAACGAACAGATACCAATAATGGATTATGCTTTCCACCTAAAGTCTTTCCTGTTTCTTTTTCTAATTCTTGTAATTTTTGTTTGATTTGAGCTTTGATTTCATCAGAAATCTTTTCTCCGTCATCATAATACTGAGTACAAGCTTCGGTAGTGATTGTGAATCCTTGAGGAATTAAAATGCCAATTGATGCCATTTCGGCTAAACCAGCACCTTTTCCACCGAGGAGTTCCTTACCTAAGCCATGCGCTTCAGTAAAAAGATAAACATACTTTTTTGACATAATTTCCTCCTATATGTTTAACAACGTTATTTTATCAAATGATAATGAAAAGTTATACAAATAAATGCAATAAGAAAAAGATTTTAACAAGGTTATTTAATGATTATTTTCTTTGCTTTCCACTAATTTTTTTAACCCATCTACTTCATCTTTTGTAAGCGTTCGATACTCACCTAGCTTTAGGTTATCATGATTTAAGAAAGCGAAAGAAACTCGATCTAACTTTAATACCTTCAAATTAAAGTTTTGAAACATCCGTTTTACTTGATGGAATTTACCTTGATGAATCGTTAGATAGGCCTTCTTATCATCGATTATTTCTAATTCACCAGGAAGAGTTAGCTCCCCATCTAACATAATTCCGTTTTTAAAGGCTAAAACTAAATCTTGAGGAATCTTAAAATCTGTCTCGACATAATATTTTTTATCAACATGGTATTTAGGTGCGATTAATCTATGATGTAAATTCCCATCATTAGTGATCAATAATGTTCCAGTTGTATCAACATCTAATCTTCCAACTGGAGATAATTTAACATGATCATATCCTTCAATTAACTCTATCACCGTCGGATAAACATTATCATTACATGCTGAAACATAGCCTTCAGGCTTATTTAATACAAAATAATAATATGGTTGATATTCAATAATCTTATCGTTTAATTTCACGATCGTAGAATAAGGATTAAAATCATAATCTACTTGTTTAATAATCGTATCATCAAGAGAGACAAATCCCTTTTTTATTAAGATTTTAACTTCCTTACGCGTACCGATTCCAGCTTGTGAAAGAAACTTATCTAATCGCATTTTTAAAATATATTATACTTTCAAAGAATCGACAATCTCTTTACGCTTTTGAGAATATTCTTCTTCGGTCAATATTCCTTGATCATAAAGCTCTTTTAATTTATTTAATTTTTCAATTACTATCTCAGAATTAGAACTTTCTTCAACCTTTTTAACATTGTCTTCTTTAGTCTCTTTTTTATTAATTAAAGAAGTAAAATCAACTTTGCGATCAATTAATTCCATCGCTCCTGCGATTAAAGCAAAGAGAAGGAAGACCTCCATTGCTATAACAATTCCGCTGCTCATCGACATAGAAACGAATAAGAATAAAGCTGTCATTCCATATCCAATTGCTGAAAATACTAAAGAAGGCTTATCTTCTTCTTTTTTATTTAAAGCGATGATATAAGCAACAAGGGCGATGACACCAAATACGATGCAAACGATTGTTGAAGCATCAATTGTAAATTGTGATCCGGCAACAACATATCCATTGATAATCGCTAATATTGCAGTTAAGATATTGAGCCCTAAATAAACAATTAATGTTAATAATCCATTACTAATTATTTTCTCTTGGCTAAATTTTTTCTTGTTTTCATCAGCGATATAATAAATAGAAACCGCGTTTAATGAAGCAAACACTAATAAGAAAATATTAAATAATAAATCTAAGATATAGGCAATCGGCATATACCATAAAACATCAATATAATGGAACGAATCAATAAAAGTTCCGATCGATGCTAAGTCAGAGATGAATCCAATGAGGCCGCAGATTAAAAGAAGTCCCCAAAATGAATACATAGTGATTTTTGTTGCTGTCTTCATATTATTTTCCTCCCATAACAACTTTTTTATTTATTTTATTATTAATTAGCCTATCAATTTTAGGACTAATTAAATCACCAAATTTACAAGCTATCGTTCCCGAAAGGATTCCAAATCCCATCCCTGCTATCACATCAGAAAAATAATGCGCGCCTAAGATGATTCTTGAAAGCCCAACTAAACTAGCTAAGACATATGCATAAGGGGCTAATTTCTTATCATAATTTGATACTATAAAAGCCGCGGCAAAGCTAACTAAAGCATGGTTAGAAGGAAATGACGCGCCGCTAGGGTAGGAATAATTAAGTGAATCCATCAAAGCTTGAAATCCTTCAATCTCAATATATGGACGAGGTCTATCAAATAAATTTTTTAATCCAAATTCTGAAAGAGCCCAAATCGCTACTACAGGAATAATTGAAATAATTAAATATAAAGATAATTTTTTCTTGTTTCTAAAATAATATATGATTGTTAAAACGATAGCCAATATCAGCCACATCTGTCCCCAGGAGTTAATTTCAGATAAAAACTTACTGATTCTGCTGACTATCTCAATTGATGAGATATTTTCTAATACCCATGTTGAAATCCAAGTATCTGTAAACATTTGTTCTCCTAAATATAATTAAATTTTATCATATATATAGAAAAATATTAACGCATTTTTACTGATAATAAAAGTTTGTCAGTCTTCAATATTTGTAAAATAAGGTAAAAATACTACCAATTATGCATAGATTGCGACAAAAGAAGTCAAACAAATAATTTTTAATTATATTCTAAATGTAAGCGGTTATAATATAATCAACGGGCATAAAATGCCATTAATAAGTTTTAGGAGCTATATGAAACATCAAGATCTAATTTCTCAAATGACTTTAGAGGAAAAAATCTCTCTCCTGTCAGGAAAAGACTTCTGGCAGACTCAAAATATCGATAGGCTTAATATCCCTTCGATCTTTCTCTCGGATGGTCCTCACGGGCTTAGAAAACAAGCTGCCGCCGCGGATCACCTTGGATTAAATCCTTCAATTCCGGCAACCTGCTTTCCAACCGCCGCGACTATGGCAAACTCATTCGATCCAAGTTTAGGCTATGGTATCGAAGAAAGAGTCGGTAAAGAAGCGGTTAAAAACAAAGTATCCGTCGTCTTAGGACCTGGAACTAACATCAAAAGAAACCCATTATGCGGAAGAAACTTTGAATATTTCTCTGAAGATCCTTATCTATCAGGAAAGATGTCAGTTGCCTACATCCAAGGTTTACAAGATCAAGGAATCTCTGGATGTATCAAACACTTTGCTTGTAACAACCAAGAATTACGTCGTCTATCATATGATTCAGTAGTCGACGAAAGAGCTTTAAGAGAAATCTATTTAACTTCCTTTGAAATGGCAGTTAAAGAAGGTCACACCTTATCTCTTATGACTTCATACAATAAATTAAACGGCGAATACACGAATGAAAATACTCATCTACTCGTGGATATTCTCCGTAACGATTGGAAATATGATGGTTTCATCGTCACCGACTGGGGAGGAAATAACTCTCGAGTCGAAGCTTTAAAAGCGACTAACGCTTTAGAGATGCCTTCTTCAGGAGGAGAATCCGGAAAAGAAGTATTAAAAGCTGTTCAAGATGGAACATTAGACGAAAAGATAATTGATGAAAGAGTTGATGAATTACTAACCTTAATTGATAAAACAACAAAAGCTTTCTCTACAGATATTGAATGCGATTATGATGAGCATCACGAATACGCACGAAAATGTGCAGAAGAAAGCATGGTCTTACTTAAAAACGATGGAACATTACCATTTAATAAGACTGATAAAGTAGCAATAATCGGTGATTTTGCTGACAAGATGCGTTATCAAGGCGCAGGTTCATCAATTGTTAATCCAACCAAAGTTGATTCTCTTCTTGGAATGAAAGAGCATTTTAACTTTAATTTTGTAGGATTTGCTCCTGGATTCGATAGATTTGGAAAAAAGAATAAAAAACTTAAAAACCAAGCTATTGAACTAGCTAAAAATGCAGATATTCTTTTAGTCTTCCTTGGTCTTGATGAAGTAACCGAGGCTGAAGGTCTCGATAGAAGCAACATGAAGCTTCCAAGCAATCAGCTTGAGCTCATTGAAGAGTTAAAGAAGTTAAATAAAAAGATCGTTGTTCTCTTAGCCGCGGGATCCGCTTTAGAGTTAACATTTGATGATGATAAGATTAATTCAATTCTTCATACTTATCTTCCTGGACAAGCTGGAGCCCTAGCTATTATTAAAATCTTAAACGGCGAAGTTAACCCTTCAGGAAAACTCGCGGAGACTTATCCTTTAAAATATGAAGATGTCCCGTCAGCCTTTAACTTCCCTTGCGATCAACAATACATTCATTATAAAGAGTCAATATTCGTTGGATATCGTTATTTCTTAACTAAAGGCGTCGAAGTTAAATATCCTTTCGGATACGGTTTATCCTATACAACTTTCAAGTATTCTGATTTAAAAGTCACTGATAAAGGTGTTACATTTAAATTAACTAATACAGGTTCTAGAACTGGTAAAGAGATAGCTCAACTTTATGTTGGGCTTAAGAATTCTCATATCTTAAGACCTCTAAGAGAACTTAAAGGATTCGTTAAAGTAGAATTGAAACCTAATGAGACTAAAGAAGTTACCATTCCATTTGATGATAAAACATTCCGTTATTTCTCAACAGTTTCTAATAAATTTGAGATTGAAGGTGGCACTTACGATATCTTAATTGGAGCCTCATCACAAGATATCCGTCTTGAAGGTACTTTAAAAGTCGAATCTACTTTAGATCAATATCCTTATGATTTAAAACAATTGATGGGATATCAAAAATTAGATATTAAAGAGATTCCAACTTCCGAATTTGAATTATTGATGGGCCATAAAGTTCATCATAATGTCGTCCATCATAAAAAGCATAGAATCGATGTTGACTATAACACCACAGTCTTAGAATTAAAGCACGCGCGAGGCTGGTTTGGTAGATTCTTTGCTGGAGCCTTAAACTTTGCCTATAAATTCTTAATATTAATTGGAAAGAAAGAAACCGCGAACACTCTTGTGATGGGAGTCTTCCATCAACCGATGAGAAATCTTTCTAAGATGGGAGGAATCCTAACCATGAAACAATTAGATGGATTACTATTGATGTTTGATGGCCATTTCTTCAAAGGATTCAACATCTTCATTCACGGAAAAAATAAGAAAAAGAAAGAAAAGAAATCTAAATAAGCATTTTAAAAGGAACGACAGCATCGTTCCTTTTTATTATGTCTTAACTATTTTAATAAACTTATCGTTAAACCAGTTACATTTAGTAAAGAAGTAATTTCTTCATTAGATAAATTAACTATTCTTCCTAAAGGTGTATATGACCAAGTGTTACTTCCAAAGAAGAAAGTGATCTGATTTTGGTTATATAGCAAGATATCTCCAGGCTTTGTTTCGATTCTAGAATCTGACGAAATTATATCTTGAGTAAGGTGACCAACCTGTTCAAATCCTCCGTATAATGTAGTTTGAATATCTAATGGTAGCAAGGTTTTCAGTTGCTCGACAGACGCATTATTTTCCCATTCAACTTCTATTTCTCGATCATTAATCACTAATCTCATATCGTCATTATCCTCTGTTTCACTTGTATTTATATTTATATTGCTTGTTGTAACTTCGTCAATGGATGAAAAAGGAGTTGTCGCATCGCTACCCATTCCGTTACAGCTAGCTAAAAGCATTAAGGCTGCTAATAATATAATCTTTTTCATATTATTTTAAGAATTCATCGATCGCTTTAACGTTATTAAAAGTTCCAGTTTTAACAATATTTATATCTTTATACATACTTTTAATTCTAGAAGTTGCTTTTTCAATTGTAGATCCTCCAGAAGTAGCAAATAAGTATACATTATGTAACTTATCATGATATTTATCTAAAAAAGTATCGATTATTCTTGGTTCAATATACCACCAGATAGGGAAACCGATATAGACGTTTTGATATTGATCAAGATTATCAATAGAAGAGGCTATCTCCGGTCTTACTTCTGAATTAAATTCAACCGTGGTGAGAGAATTTTTATCCATCCAATTTAAATCACTTTTAGAATAAATATGCTTTGGAACAATTTCAAAGATATCTCCGTTTAATCTTTCTTGAAGACTTGTAGCAACTTTCTTAGTTGTTCCTTCCGCGGAGAAATAAACAATAATATTATCTTTCATCTAAACTCCTTAATAAGATTTCTTTAATATCTTCTTTTGTTAAAACCTTGTAACCTCCATTTAAAATTGCAGTTACTGATACAATTTCATCAATATTATCTTCACTTACTCCTAGCTCTCTAGTATTAAGAACTAAACCTAATTCCTTCATCCAGGCTTTCATTCTATCTAATCCTTCTAAGGCGATTTCTTCGTCAGTCTTATCTGCTGGATCAACATTAAATACATTCTTTGCAAATCTTACAAACTTAGCTAATCCATAAGGCATAATATAACGATAATAGGCTAAAGATACGGAAGATAAGGTCATTCCGTGAGTTGCATTAGTCACACCTCCAATAGCTTGACCAATCATATGAACCATCCAGTCAGTTGATTTTCCTCTAGAGATTAAAGTATTTAAAGCCCAGGTTGCTGACCACATGATATTAGACATTGCTTCATAATTATTTTGATCTTTAGAAGCGATTAATGAAGAATGAATAACCGATTTCATAAGGCCTTCTGAAATATAATCTGAAGTGTTATCATCTTCTCCAGAAAAATATTGTTCACATATATGATTAAAAATATCATAGATTCCCGCGATTAAGTGATAATGAGGTAAAGTCATCGTATAACGAGGATTTAAAATAGCAAATCTAGGCATAATTTCTTCACTTTGGAAAACATGGCCAATTTTTTGATGGGTAGAAGTATTTGTTATAACCGCGCCGGCATTCATTTCTGAACCTGTTCCAGCCATAGTTAAAATCGCTCCAACAGGAACAATCTTACATGTAGGTTCTTCAAATCTTATATAATATTTTTCCCAAGGATCTTCAGAACAATTAATGGATACGCTTATAGCCTTTGCATAATCAATAACTGATCCTCCTCCAACAGCAAGAATTAAAGATATTTCTTGTTTTCTTGCGGTTTCTAATCCTTGGTATAATTTATCTAAAGTAGGATTAGGCATGACTGAATTGATCTCAATCACATTTTTATCATTATCTTTTAAAATATTTACAATTGAATCATAGATACCATTACGTTTGATCGAACCTCCTCCATAAATTAAAAGAATGTTCTTTCCATATTTTTTAAGTTCATCATTTAAATAAGAAAGTGAGTCTTCTCCAAAGTATAATTTGGTTGGATTACAGTAAACAAAATTTGATAGCATATCTTCTCCTTTAATTAACTGACATTGTGTCAGTATTTATATTATCAAGGTTAAGTGACATAATGTCAATAATGTTTTAATAGTTTTTTTATCTTGATTTAGATGTAATTTATTTTTTAGATGCTACAATATTTAGGAAAAATTATGGACAGATATCTTATCGCAGGATTAGGCAACCCAGGTAGAGAATACGAAGCTACCCGTCACAACATGGGATTTCAAACGATCGATTTATTAGCTAAGCAGCTAAATCTTATTTTTAATAGAGAAGATTTTCATGGAATATACGTTAAAGGAGTCTATAAAGATAAAGAAATATATCTTTTAAAGCCTTTAACTTATATGAATCTATCCGGTCAATCGGTGATGGAACTATCTCATTATTTTAAGATACCTAATGAAAACATCATCATTATTTTTGATGACATGGACACGGAAGTAGGAAAATTAAGACTTAGAGAAAAAGGATCATCAGGAGGACATAATGGAATTAAATCTATTATTCAAATGCTCCATGATGAAGAAATAAAAAGAGTTAAAATTGGAATTGGTAGACCAAAAGGTCCTTATATCGATTATGTGTTATCTATTCCAAGCGATGAAGAGCAAGTAGAAATTAAAAAAGCTCAAGAAAAAGCCTGTACATTAATCTTAGAGGCAATTGATAAAGGCTTCCATTACGCGGTTAGTCGAGTGTAATATGCAAAATGTTTTCTCTTTAACAAATATTGAATCCTTAGAAAAAGCATTTAAAAATGGATCAAATAGACTCGTTTTTCAACATGAGATATCCTTTAGCTATTTTTTAGCTAAAATGTTTTTAAATGAACCTAAAAGCTATCTTGTTTTCGTTCCTAATTTATATAATGGACAAAACATCTATGAAGAACTTTCCACGTTAATCGGAGAAAATAACTGCTTATTATTTCCGATAGATGAAGTTTATATAGATAGAAATCTCACTCAATCTAAGGAGTTGTTAGCTCAAAGATTATACGTATTAAATGAGCTTTTACAAGATACTAAGAAAATTGTAATCGCATCTCCAGGCTCATTTAACCGTTATCTTCCTGATAAAGATTTATACTTAAAATCAATATTAAAACTTAAAGTTAATCATTCTTATTCTATCGAGAATATAGTTTCTACGTTAACTAAATTATCCTTTACAAGAGTCAATAAAATCGATCAAGGACTTCAATTTGCTTTGAGAGGTGATATTTTAGATGTCTTTCCAATTAACTATGAAAAACCGATTAGAATAGAGTTTTTTGATGATACGATCGAATCTATAAAATTCTTCTCTTTAGACACTCAGCTATCATCAGAAAGCTTAGAAGAACTTATAGTCTATCCTTCCTCCGATCTATTAATCGACAGCGAAAGTTACTTTAAAGGTAGAGAAAAAATATTAGCTAAATTAAATAGTTTAAAAGAAGCTTTAAGCCCTTCTACTTTTGCTTCTTTAGAAAAGGTGATATCTGAAGATTTAGAATATCTAGCCTCTCATCCTTTAAATGAAAACTACTATAAATATTATAAATACTTTTTCGAAAGGCCTTTTTGCTTAACCGATTATCATAAATTTGATAATATCATCATCTTTCAAGATGATAAGGTTCAAGAAT
Source organism: uncultured Bacilli bacterium (assembly GCA_944332225.1). Lineage (GTDB taxonomy): Bacteria > Bacillota_I > Bacilli_A > RFN20 > CAG-449 > CALVJO01. The sequence continues at coordinate 35,435 of CALVJO010000001.1, forward strand.
CAATCCGTTTAAAACAAGAATTATTTAATAATTTTAACGGTGAATTATTTAAGATAGGTCGCTGCTTAAAAGAAGATTCTTACGATATCTCTATTGAAAAAATATTGACTCATAACAATTCTATAATTAAAAGAACATATTCTTATCATGTAAATGACGGAAACGATCTATCTTTAAATATCATCAACGTTCCTTTCCAAGCTAAAAACTTAATATCATCTCTTGAGATAATTAAAAAATATCAATCTTTAGATTACAAAATATTAATTTGCTTAAATCCAAAATTTGAAAAATCTTTAAAAGATTATATAGACACCGAAACCGATATAAAATTAGATTCTCTAAGCTATGATTCTCTCGATATTAAAGAAGGATTTATCGATCAGGATAACAAGATTTTAGTTTTATCTAAGAAAGAATTATTTTCCTATCATCAAGATCTTTCCTTATTCGCTTCTAGATTTAAAAAAGGACAAATAATCGCAAACTTTAACGATTTAAAAGAAGGCGATTATCTAGTTCATGAAACTTATGGAATCGGAATATATCATGGAGTTGTCACCTTAAAAGGCGCGAACGATGAGTTAGCAGATTTTTTAAAGATTGAATACGCGAAGAAAGTCGTTCTCTATGTTCCTTTAAACTCTAGCTCCTTAGTTAGAAAATACCCTGTTTCTGAAGGAAATAAGCCATCTTTATCTAGAATTGGCACGAACGAATGGAACAAATTAAAGCAGGAAGTTTCCTCGCAGGCTTCTCAGTTAACCGAACAATTAATGGAGCTATATGCCAAGCGGCTTAAGATAGAAAAAGAGCCATTAAAAGGAGATGCAGAATTAGAAAAATCATTCGAAGATTATTTTGCTTATCCATTAACCTCAGATCAAAAGAAGGCTATCAACGATATCTTCTACGATATGGAGCAACCTCATCCGATGGATCGATTAATATCTGGAGATGTTGGATTTGGTAAAACCGAAGTCTGTTTCCGCGCGGCATTTAAAGCAATATGCTCAGGAAAACAGGTTGCTTTACTTTGTCCGACTACCATCTTAGCTAAGCAGCATTATGATGTTGCCGTCACTAGATTTTCTTTCTTTGGAGTTAAAATTGCGATGCTTTCTCGCTTAGTATCGATTAAGGAAACTAATCAAATTATTAAAGATTTAAAAGAAGGTAAAATTGATTTTATAATCGGCACGCATCGTATTTTATCAAAAGATGTCATAATACCTAAACTAGGTCTATTAATAATCGATGAAGAACAACGCTTCGGCGTGCAGCATAAAGAAGCTATTAAGGAACTATCATCATCTATCGATTGCATCTCTTTAACTGCGACTCCGATTCCTAGAACTTTAGAGATGTCTCTTTTAGGAATTCGTAGCATGTCATCTATCTTAACGCCTCCTCAATCGAGACTTGTGGTTCAAACATATGTATGCGAATATTCTGTCCCATTAATTGAAGAAGCTATCTCAAGAGAATTAGCTAGAGGTGGTCAAGTATTTTATTTATATAATGATGTATCTACAATTAGATCTAAAAAATATAATGAATTACAAAAATTATTCCCTAATGCGAGAATTGGAATATCTCACGCGCAGATGGATAAAGAAGATATATCTAATATAATGAACGCATTCTATAATCGAGAGATCGATATATTAATTTGTTCAACTATCGTAGAAACTGGAATTGATGTTCCAAACGCGAACACATTAATAATTGAGCATGCCGAGAAATTTGGCTTATCTCAGCTATATCAGCTAAGAGGTAGAGTTGGTCGTTCTACGCGAGTTGCCTATTGTTATTTAACATATCCAGGAAATAAAAAGTTAACTAATATAGCTAATAAAAGATTAGAGGCAATTAAAGAATTTACTGAGTTAGGATCAGGTCTTAAAATAGCCCAAACCGATTTAAGTCTCCGTGGCGCGGGTGATCTATTAGGTAGAGACCAATCTGGCTTCTCTCAATCAGTTAGCTTAGATTTATATATGGATATTCTTTCTGATGTAATTAGACAGAAGAAAAACATCAAAGAAGCACCTAAAAAAATCATGTCTACAAATATTTCTTTAGGAGGATATATTCCTTCTTCTTACGCATTAGACGCGGATAAGATTGAAATATATCAAGAAATAGAATCCTGTAATTCTCTTAAAGACATCGAACTGCTAAGAAGAAAAATTAGAGATATCTACGGTAGAATTCCAAAAGAAGTTGATAATTTAATCTCTAAAAGAAGAATTGATATCTTTGCTTCAAATGAGAACATTCTCTCCTTAAGAGAGGAGGATCAAATAATTTTAACTCTATCTGAATCATTCTCTAAAAAACCATCTATAGCAACGATATTACAAGAAAAATTAAAGCCGTATTTAGGTCAAATTATTCTTCGTTATCAAGCTCCATCATTTATAATAAAACTACCAAAGAAAAAAGATTCTTTGCCAAAATTAATTGAGATACTCTCAATAATTCAAAACCTGTGAGGTAATATGCGTCTAGATAAATATTTAAAAGTATCAAGAGTTATTAAAAGAAGAACTTTAGCTAAAGAAATCGTTGATATTGGTCTAGTGACCATAAACGGTAAAATCGCTAAACCATCTTCTGAAGTAACCGAAGGTGATATAATTTCCTTAAGATTAGGTGAAAGAGAATTAACGATTAGAGTTGGAACAATAATCAATTCTCCTTCTAAAGATAAATCAAAAGAAATGTTCACAATAATCGAAGATAAAAAGGTCATGATTAATTAAAATGGAGGGGTATCCCTCCATTTATTTTAGTAATTTAATGTTTGGATTCTTAGTTTTCTAGTTCGTTTGCAATATCTTCAAATTTGTCTTTAAATAGATCACCAAGTGACACATGATATAAATCTTTTTCTATATCATTACTATTTTTTTTGAATCTCTTTTCCTTATAGTCTTTTTCAGATAAGTAATTTTTTTCTAAGAGTTCAATAGGTATCATCGGAAGATTATCTAACTCTTCTTCACTTAAATTAATCTTTTCTAAAAATTCATTAAATGAAATGAATTTAATGTCCTTTCCATAGGAAATTGCTCTTTTAACTCTCTCTAATCTATGGCGATCATATTTTTTTACAATCTCATCTGGCAAATCATAAGTAACAAATATATTACAAAACATAACATTTCTCGTGTAGGTTGCCCCTTTGTTACATAAAATTTGTATTATGTTAAGCATTTGTTTAAAGTGATTTTTTTTCATAGTAATATGATATACAAAATGTTAGTCCTTCCAACGTTTTTTCTTCGTCAACATTAGGTGAAACAGTTCGTATAAAGCAACCAAAAATCTTGGACTTATAGCCACTTCTTGACATTGAATTATCGTTAGTATCAGTTAAAGATTTTTTATTTATTTCTTCTCTTTCTAATCTACTAATTTCAATAGAGCTAATAATGAAATCTTCTGTATAATCTTCTGATTCAGGGCAAAGTTTAATTAATTCATCAACAGACACATTTAAATTATTTATCATCTTTTTAAATTCAAGCATCGTGTTATAAGCATCTACCCCTGCATCATGACTGTTTTTATCACCTTTAATATCTAATCTTTTTAATATATTCTCCACAGATACATTTTTCTTTTCGGCAGAATATTTTTTATATATTTCTTTAATGTCATAAAACGAAAAATTTAAGGGTGGAAATTTATATCTTTTTAATTCGCAGTTTAAAGCTTCTACATCCCCATTTATTGTGTGTCCAAATATATAATCCGCGTCATTAATCAAATCCGCTATTTTATCATAATATTTATCAAATGTTCGACCTCTTTCATATTCGTCGACTGATTTCGTCAATATCTCATCTAAAACAAACCAATCCCATTCGTCTCTATTAATGTTAGGATTAATAATAAAATTGTTATCTTCTAGTATATGAAATTTTTCATCAGTTAATACATATCCAAATTCGCAAATTCTTTTTACAGGATTTGAAGTAGCATATTCTAAATCAAAAAATAAATATTTCATGTATCACATCTTCGTTTATCTTGGGGTAACAATATGTCTTATCGGCCCTTTGTATTGCTCAGGTTTTTCTATGACCGCACTCTTCGCCTCACTCTTATAAATTACATTATTCTCATTATCATATTCAATCAATTCTATTAAATATTTGCCGTATGCTAGGTTAGGAATGGAATGAAAATATACATCTTTTGGGGTTTTATATTTAGCCATAAGTTGTCTTGTTCCCGTATACAGTATAACCTCGCTATAAGAATAATTTTTACTTACTGGTTGAAATCTAACATTTATGATGCTTTCACCTGTAGTTACAGATACTTTTGCTAATAGTTCAAGTTGAAGTCGTTCCTTAGCCTTTATTTTATCGTCATATTTCTTTTTATCTGCCTCTACATAAATAATTGAGATACTTATTGGATTCACAATTTCGTTACCAAAAAATATTTTGAGACATTCGATCTCATTATTAAAATCTATATCTAAAGTACATTGTCCTGCTTCTGGGTATAATGTAAATGTTTGTCCATTCATCATATATTCGACCTTTTCAAAGGGGCCTAATAAATCAACCTTATATTTTGTAATATTATAATTTTCATTTTGGGTTATGGTTAGAAATTTATAATCCCAAGTCAGTGATTCTAATTTTTCTGCCGATTTCTTATCATAACCAAAGGTGATTGTTCTAATTGCAAATTCTTGATATTTGTCCATATACTATCATCCTCACTTTTCTAGTTTGCAAATATAATTTATTAATTCTTTCAATTCGCTATTTGATAATTGCTCTTTTGCTTGCTCTGGGTGAACTATTCCGTTCCTATATTTCCTTAACTTATGAAGCAAATATGCGCTTCTAGATTCAACCATATATCCCCAACCATCATCTTCATAACAGTATTTTTCTATATATTTTTTCAACATTTCTTCAAATGTTCCTAAATATCTAAAATCATATTTCAATATTGCCTCTAGCCTTACGCATAACTTAATAATTAATAATTCAATATTATTTGATTCCAATAAAGATTTAAAATACTGCAAATCCAAACCTTCTAAAGCGGCAGCTCTATCTTCTTCCATCTTTAACTCTGCTAAAACATTCTTTTTAACTTGTTCTGACGCCAATCTCGGAGCAGGATTTTTCATCATTCTATAATTATGCCAACCACTATTATTCGTATTAACAAAATAACTTCTATTAACATCAAATTTATTTCCTTCTAAATAGACTTGATTAGCTGCTAAATCAATCGCTTTTTTAACTTCATCAATATCACCATTTTTTAACCTAACGAGCTCTAGTGCAATACCGGTAAAATCATTATCAACGGCAAACTTATATAGACCTTTATAATCTTTCTTTTCTAGATATTTATTTAACATTTCCTTAAAAGAAATTGGATAATGATTAAAAGCGTGTTCGACTATACTTATATCATCACATTTTAATAAATTTTGAATACTAACGATTCCATATTTTAAGCAAGAAGTTATAAAGATTTCTTGAGGATCACTTCGCCCAGCTATTTTCATCTTTTCTGCTTCAATTTCACCATCAGACATTTGATTGAAAGAATTTAAAGCAATAGCTTCATTGACATATCCTTTATCAAACATTAATTTAATTGTGCTTTTTGGCACATTTACTAACGAAAAATAATATTCATATGGTGTTGAACTATATTCAGTTCCTACTTGAGGCACATCTCTATATGAATACAATGTTTTATAATTTTTTATTTTTGCATTATTACTATTCTTAAAATTAACGCTATCGGTTTTAGATTTATTATTTAAATCAATAATCAAGTTTGCTATCTTTTTAAATAATGTTTCGTCATCGTTATCCAATGCATATAGCAATAAATTAGCATAAACATACTGCCAGTCAACAGTGCTATTTATCATATTATTTTCGTGAAGAGTAAGTGTTTCGGATAGTATTTTTTCCTTTTTCAAAAGTATATTTATGTTTTTTAAAAAAAATTGTTTATCAAATATATTAATATATTTCTCATAACTTTTATCTACTCGCCCAAAACTTCTATCTATGTTTTTAGGAAAGAAGTTTATCTGTTTCAAAGCTTCTACGTCATCGTATTTAATCATTAATTTAACCCATCTTTCCATTCCTTTGTTGTACATATAAGAATCTGACGGTGATGATTTCAAAATAAATTTATTTACCACTTCCTTATAAACTTTAGGACAATCGTACATCTCTAAATAATCAATTAAGTATTTACCGGATTCATCTAATCTATTCAAATCTTTAAAAACATCAAAGTTAATCAGTGATGGGTCATCGTTTTTACAAGCATATTCTGTTTTACTAATAACAACCATTTGAGGTTCTTTTTCTTTCCCTGTCAGCAAATAATCTAGAGAAACATCTAAAGCAGTTGCCAGTTCAATTAGCTTGGAAATCTCTATATTTTTATTATTATTTTCCCATTCATTAATTTCATGGCTTTTTACATGTATTTTTTCAGCCAGTTCAGACTCACTAATACCTCTATTTTGTCTAAGTTCCTTTATCCTTTGATTTATAGTTTTTTCTATTTTTTCCATACCATACCCCTTAAATTAATTATAGCCCCCCGTTGTTGTCAATGTTCTTTGCAGTTGCACTTCATGCAAAAAAAGAATAAGCCGTGATGACTTATCCTTATTTTTTAATATTTATTAATGATTAATCCGCGCGTTTCTTTCCAAAGAAGAATAATGCGATTGTTCCAGGACCAGTATGCGCGCCGATGGTCGTACCGATTGAATATATTTCAACCTTTCCTTTCATCTTAGGAAATTCACTTTCGATAGTTGAAGCAATCTTTTTAGCTTGCTCTAAACAATCAGAATGACACATATAAACCTTATCATTATAGTCATAGCCATTATCCGCGAGCTCTTCCATCTTTTGGATCATATTTAACGCGGCATTCTTGCCACCTACGCATTTCTTTCTAGCTATTAAATGACCATCATAAGAAACATTTAATAATGGAGCTATCTTTAGCATACTTCCAAAGAATCCTGCAACTTTAGATACTCTTCCACCTCTAACTAAATAAGTTAAATCTGTGGTGAAGAACCAGTGATTCACTCTAAGCTTGTTATCCTCACACCATGTTGCTAAATCTTCAATTGACATTCCTTGATCTCTTAATTCAGCCATTTTATCCATGAGTAATCCATATCCAGAAGAGGCTGCTAGAGAATCTAATACAATAATTTTACGATCAGGATATTGTTGTTCTAATTCTTCTTTAGCTAATCTTGCTGAATTAAAGCTTCCTGAGATACCTGAAGAAAGAGAAATATGTAAGATATCCTTTCCTTGATCTAAAAAGGTTTTAAAATAGGCTAAATATTCACCCATGCTAACTTGAGAAGTTCTAGTCATTTTTCCTTCTCTCATAGCTTGATAGAAATCTTTAAATGACATTGATTTTCCTAAATCATCTAAATAATCTTTGCCATCTAATTCATAATGGTAGCAAATGTATTTAACATTTATTTTGTCAAAGTGTTCTTGAGTTAAGTCGGCTGTAGAACAGCATGATAAGATATAGTTTTCCATACTTCCTCCTATATTTTCTAATGGTTATTATAAAGTTTTATTTTCAAAAATAAATTATTCTTGAAATATTAATTTATAAAATTAATGACATTAATAAAATATTCACCTATTCTTTTATCGAGGTGAAACATGAAAACATTTTCTCAAAAGTTAATTTTCTCTACTATCCTACTCTGGTTATTCTTCTTTATTCTTGACGCGGGAGTTGGTTTAATTCTCTTCTTTTTAGATGATTCTCCTAATTTTATAAATTATTTAGTCTTCATCATCATAGGAGCTATCATTCTTGGCTTTATCATTTTCTTTGTTGTTCAGTTAATAATCATGAATAACTTTATTAAGAAAAAAGATTATGTAGAAGTTAAAGGATTAATTACTAATCGAGGCAAAAAATTTCCATTATTCTTCTCAGTTAATATGGAAGTAACCGTTAAAAATAAAACCTATCAAACCGGAAGTTATTTCTCTAATACTTCATATGGAAAATATTTAAATTGTCCGTTTATTTGCTATATCAAAGATGACTATATCGTTTTAGTCGAAAAATTATAATCTTTAATTTCTTTATATAATTTAACAAAATCTTCTTTAGATAAAGTCTCACATCTAGAAGAAGGATCTAAAGATACTTTTTCTAAGATCTTAAATGCTTTTTCTTTAGACTTTAAATAGGAAGATAAATTATTACTTAATGTTTTTCTCCGCATTAAGAATAAAGAATTAAGGAATCTATAAAAATCTTTCTTATCAAATTCTAAAGAATTAAGGATGGTTATTTTAATAACTGTCGAATCAACATTAGGCACAGGAAGAAAATTATTTCTTGAGACATTAATAACATTATCAAGCTTTCCTAATAAGGAGATTAGGATATTTAATGGTCCATAATCTTTTCCTTTAGTCTGCTTAATTCGTAAATAAAATTCCTTTTGAACCATGATGACCACTTCTTTAATATCATTATCAGAAAGTAGAATCTTTTCTAAAATTGGAGAAGTTAAAGAATAAGGAAGATTAGAAACAACTGATATAGGAAAATCATAAGAAAAATCTTGTTTTAAAAAATCTCCTTCAATCAAATGAAAAGATGGATAAAAAGAAAATTGCTTTTTAAGAAGAGGGATTAAAGTTTTATCTATTTCATAAGCGTATAGAACCTTATTTCTTTTTAAGATTTCTTCACTTAAAGAACCGATTCCCGGGCCGATTTCCACGACGTTATTTTGAGAAAGCTCATCAACGGTTTTTAAAACAACTTCTTCATTAATTAAGAAATTTTGAGACAGCTTTTTCTTCGCGTTTATGATGTTTTCACTCATGGCTTTAATGATGAATTCTTTGCTAGCTATGGCCATAGTATCTTTATTAAATCCTCCTTTTTAACATTTAACATATTTAATCTTTTAAATAATGTCTTCGCGTTAGGTCTACCGATTCTATAATAAGAAGAGACCTTATCTCTTAATTCTTTTGAATTAGGTCCGGTTAATCCTAAAGAATAAAAATCTTGATACGATAAAGAATTATTTTCTTCATCTTTTGAAAAATAGACATAACTATTTAACGCCTTTATAATTTCATCTTTTGAACATTCCGCGACACCTAATTTCTTACCTTTTATTGATTTTTCTTTGCTGACAAAAGCATGGTAACAATTGATTCTAGAAGCTATTTTCTTTCTTATTTGTTCACCTGGATAATCAGGGTCGGTTAAAACAATTATCTTGTGATCAGATGATAGTTTTTCTAATAAAGCAAATACCGATTCATCTATAGAAGAACCATTTGTTATCACATAGATAAATTGATCATCATAGATTGATTGAATCTTATTTATATCAGATGTTCCTTCTAAAACTAATACAGGTTTGTTCATATTCTAAAAAACCTCTTACCATTTTCTTCGCTGATTTTATCTAATTCAGCTTCATCCATCTCTCTTAAAAAGGCAATTTCTCTTAAGATATAAATTAGATTCTTTGGTTCATTTCTCTTTCCTCTAAAAGGAACAGGTGATAGATACGGCGCGTCTGTTTCAAGTAACAATCTATCAAGAGGAATCTTCTTAGCTACTTCTTTAGAGACCCTGCTATTTATATAAGTAACTGGACCATCAAGACCTATATATCCACCTAGTTTTAATATCTCGTTCATGATTTCAACAGAATAAGAAAAACAATGAAAGACAAAGCCATTATTTATTTTATGTTCTTTTACTATTTTTAAAGAATCCTCCGCGGCATCTCTAGAATGAATGACGATAGGTAAATTTAACTCATTAGCTAATTCAATTTGTCTAATAAATATTTCCTTTTGTCTATTTTTAATATTTACATCTTTATCGTAATGATAATCTAAGCCGATTTCTCCGATGGCTTTTATTAAATTTTGATGTTTAAAATATAATTTTTTAAATTCGTTAATTGTTTCATCAATATTTGTTACGGTGTTAATTTCCGAAGGATGGATTCCAATAGCTACAAACATGTTTTCATGTTTTGAGGCTAAATCAATCGCCTTTTTGCTTTCAGAAAGAGAGTCTGAAGGCAATAAAAAATAATTAACATTATTTTCTTTTGCCCTATTTATCACTTCTTCAATATCTAGTGAAAAATCATCGACATATATATGCGTGTGACTATCAAACATAATTACTTACCTACGCAGAAATGAGAGAAGATCTCTTTTTCTAAATCAACATTGACGCTTTCACCTAGTAAATCTTTCAAGCAATCATAAGCTTCTTTCAATGAGATAGAAACGATATCAAGAGAATATAGATAGCTATCTTCATTAGCCTTAGATAAAGAAGATAAAGCTTTATTTAATAAACCGATTTCTCTAGAAGAGAAAAGCGATGGCTCGATAGATTTTAAATCTAAATCAAAAATCTTTAAGATTTCATTTTTCAATTTTTCAATATCATTATTTAACGCGGATATATATATTTTATCCTCATCTAATTCACTTACTAGATCGCTTTTATTAAATACTTCAATATATTTTTTATCTTTTAATTTATCTAATATTTCTTGTTCTTCTATAGAATTAGATTTAGACGCGTCACGAATAAAAATAATTAAATCCGCCTCTTCTAAAGATTTTAAAGAAAGTTCTATTCCCATCTTTTCGATCTCATCTTTAGATTCTCTAATCCCCGCGGTGTCTATTAAATGTAATGGTAATCCATTTAGCGAGATAGAGCCTTCAACCACATCTCTTGTCGTTCCTGGAATCGAAGAGACTAAAGCTTTCTTTTGATTTAATAAAGCGTTTAAAAGGGAAGATTTACCAACATTAGGCTCACCCACTAAACAAACCTTGATTCCATTCATCACTAAAGATGATTTGCTCGCATTTTTAGCTAATGATTTGATTTCTTTTGATATTTCTAGAGTTATTTCTCTAACTTTAGAAATGGTCACTTCTTCAATATCTAGATACTCTGGATAATCTATATTAACTTCTATATTAGCTAATAGTTTTCCTAATTTTTCTTTTAATGGGGTGATTAGTTTTGAAGTATCACCTTTTAAAGAATATAAAGCAATTTTCTTTTGTTCTAAAGTCGTAGAATTAATTAATGAATTAATACCTTCGGCTTGGACTAAGTCTATTTTATGATGATAAAACGCGCGGGAAGAAAATTCTCCCCTCTCGGCAAGCCTTGCTCCTAAAGTGATGAACAGTGAGATGACTTGATTAACGATTAACATTGATCCATGAAGAGATATCTCGACAACATCCTCTCCAGTGAAGGAATTAGGTCCTTTATAGTAAATTAAAACTACCTGATCGATTTCTTCTCCTTGATAAGATAAATTCCCGTAATATGCATATCTTGGCTTTTCAATTTTTCGAGAAAATATGGTTTGGGCTAAAGAAAGACTATCATCTCCAGATAATCTAATAACGCTAACCGCGGAATTAAAAGGAGGTGTTATTAAACTAACTATTGTCTGATTGAATTTATTCATGAAATACCTCCCTATCATCTTTAGAAACTAACGATTCTATCTCATTAAAAAATAATGGAAAGGACTTATTGATGCAAGAAATATTATCTATAGTCCCTTCTCCCTCACTTAGCATGATAAAAATAATTAAAGCCATCGCGATTCTATGATCATCATGGGAACTAAAAGCAAAATTCCCCTGATACGTAGGCTTTCCTTCTATCACGATCTCTTGATTTATATAAGAGATATCAACATTTGCTTTTCTTAATTCGATAATCATGTTTTCTAATCTATCTGATTCTTTATTTTTTAATCTTTCAACATCTTTTATGATGGTTTTTCCTATCGTAAAAGCACCTAAAACCATCAATATAGGTCCTAAATCAATGTTGTCATCTAAAGAAAAAGTAAATCCTTTCATCATCGATTTTAAAAATATGATGCCATCTTTATCAAAGATCATCTTACCTCCGTTATCCATGACTAGATCCAAGAATCTAACATCACCTTGATAAGAATGAATATTAATATCCATGACTTTGATAAATCCTTTGATGAGACCTAATATAGCAAAATATGGTAAAGAAGAAAGATCGCTTTCTATCCGATATCGATTTAAATATAAAACGGAGTAACTTCTTAAAATCATCTTGTCATATTTTTTTAAATTAAAGGAAAAATCATTTAAAACCTTAAAAGTTAATTTAATGTAATCTTTTGAAGGATAATCATCTTTAATATAAAGAATCTTATTTTCAGAAAAACGGCATAATAAGAATAATAACCCTGATATATATTGAGAAGAATCAACGTCTTCTAAATATAAATCTTGGTCATTTATTCTTCCTGATATCATATATCCTTGTTCAATATCATCATCAGAAATTAATTTAACCTCAATATTATTTTTCTTAAATAGGCTATCGTATCCTTTAAATCCTCGAGTTAATAACCTTATTGATCCTTTAACCTTAACTTTAGAAAAATAAGTTAAAATTAAAGGAAGTAGCATCCTTAAAGAAGAGGCTGATTCTTGAAAAGAGAATTCTTCTTCATCTTTAGTTACTTTATCTCTATTAATAAAAGTTAAAGTTTTATTAAGGTAATCTAATTTAAAATTACCTCCTAATTTTTTTAAAACATCGATGGTCACTAAAGTATCATCGCAGAAGTTAAAATTAGAAATGACGCAGGATTTATTAGCTAAAAAAGAGGCAATTGCCGCGCGATGAGATATAGATTTAGAGCCCATCAAATTAATAGATCCTAAATAATTAGATTTAGAAACAATATGTTTAGATAATTTTCCCATCATTATAAATCTTTCTTAGTTTTTTAATGGTTCTTAATAAAGATCTTGCCTCTTTAATATTTAAAGATTCTTCCCCATCTGACAAAGCTTCTTGAGGGTGAGGATGCACTTCTAACATTAGCCCATTAATCGGAGAACAGGATGAACATACTCCTAAAGAATAGGCTAAGTTGCTTTCTCCAGAAGCATGGGAAGGATCACCTATAACCATTAAATTAGTCATCTCCTTTAGCTTTATTAAAGAGGAAATATCGTAAGTAAATCTAGTATCTTTATTAAATGTCCTAATTCCTCTTTCGCAGAGGATTACGTTTTTAGCCCCATAGAGAAGCAAATACTCCGCGGAAGAAAGAAATTCGTCTAAAGTCGCGGAAAAACCTCTTTTTAAAAGAACAACTTTATTTAATGAAGCGACCTTTTTCAAAAGAGAAAAGTTTTGCATGTTACGCGCGCCGATCTGGATGATATCAACATCATCAAATTTTGAAATATCATCTTCTGATAAAATTTCGGTAACAGATATAAGATTATATTTTTCTTTTACTTCCTTTAATATCTCTAATCCATCTTCTTTCATCCCTTGAAATGAATAAGGGGAAGTTCTTGGTTTAAAGGCTCCACCTCTGATGAAATGAAGATTATTTTTACTTAAAAACTTACCAACAGCATCTAAATTTTTAAAAGAATCAATCGAGCAAGGTCCAAGAATTAAAATTAAATCATTTTCATTTATCTCTAACCCATTAATATTTAAACCTTCATTAAGGGTATTTTCTTTAGATACCAAAGGATAAGGAGAATCAGTAATTATAAAGTCGCTATCACCTATGCGATTAAAATCATCATTTTTTAAAAGCAATTTTAAAACTAATCCATCAAAAACTTTATTTATAATAAACAAATTGCTTCTATCATTTTTTCCCATAGTAAAGTCAACATGATTAACTTCTAACGTGTTTTTGAATCTTTGAGTTAAATCTTCTTTTGCAAATTTTATGATCATACTTTTCCCTCTTTAAGTGCTTGTAAAGCTTCTTTGTAGCCTAAAATCCCTTTTCCTTTAATCACCATCGATGCATAAAGAGATATTAAAGATTTTTTTCTAAATTCTTCTCGGGAATCAATGTCAGTTATATGAACTTCGATAGTTTTTATATTAACAGATTTTAAAGCATCTAAGAGACTAACTGAATAATGAGTAAGTCCGCCTGGATTAATCACTATATAATCAACTTTGTTATATGCTTCTTGAATTTTATCGATTAAGTTTCCCTCATGGTTAGATTGATAAACTTCGATATCTAAATTTAATTCTTCTCCCCAAGTATATAATAATTTTTCAAGCTCAGAATAAGTAACATTACCATATAAAGATACTTCTCTAATACCTAAAAAATTAATATTAGGCCCGTTTATAATTAAAACTTTCATCAATTATATCTCCTATTAAGGCGATGGTTCTTCTAATGGAACCATTATTATCCACCTCAAAATCTTTATAAGCATCATAAGCATCCTGTCTTTCATGAAGCAATGATTCTAAATCTTTATTGATAATTGTCGGATGAGATGAATAATCAATATCACGATTAATCAATCCTAAATCTCTCTTTAAATAGATAAATATAGAATTACATAATAATTTATTAATATTACGATTAACTAAGGTTCCTCCACCTAAGGCGATGATTTTTCCTTGTTCTTTAGATAAAATTAATAAATATTTATTTTCTAAGTCTCTAAAATACTCAATGCCTTTATTTAAGATAATATTATTCACAGAAGTTTTCTCTTTGCTTTCAATTAACTCATCTAAATCTATAAAATCTTTTGAATATTTTTTGCTTAATTCTCTACCGATCGTGGTTTTTCCCGCGCCTGGAAGACCAATTAAAACGATATTCACTTGTCTAGATAAGATATTATGATAGATATTATTTATATTTTTTAAGCTTATCTCCCGATTAAAATATATTTTTTGAGAATATATTGCTTGATTAATAAGCATTTCTAATCCATTTAAAATTCTCACATTTTTTCCTAATTTTTGAAAATTAACTAAAAACGGAGTCCTTCTTGGGTTATAGCTTAAATCAATAGCTAAATTAGCTTTATTAAAAATTCTTGGAGAGATTCCATAATCTTGCATAGCTGGATACATCCCTATAGGCGTGCAATTAATAATGGTGTCGATAAAAGATAGTTTTCTCATCTCTTTATAATTAACTATCGTTCCTTTAGTGCTCTTACGTGAAAGAAAATTGATTGATTTAGTTCGATAATTATCTTCTATAATTTTTGCTATAGTTCTAGAGGCTGGACCAGTTCCCATGATTGCAATCTTTCTGTTTTCAAAGGATAGATTATTAGCTTTTATCATATCTAAAAAGGCTTCTCCATCTGTGTTATATCCATATAATTTACCTTTTCTAGATACGATTAAATTACAAGATTTTGTTTTCTTAACTAAAGGAGAAATAACATCTAAATAAGGAATAACAAACTCTTTATAAGGTGAAGTTACATTAATGAAATTAAAATCTCTTTTTTCAAGCAGTTTGATAACCTCATCTTCTTTGATATCTAAAATATCGTAAACAATATTTTGAAGCGATTCATGAATTAATTTTGAATATGAATGCTTTAAATTTTTACCGATTAATCCGTACTTCATATCTATCCCTCCTTAATATCATTTCTAGTATTAAATATTCTAGCATGCTATCGATAATAATTGGTAATTTGATTCCAAAACATGGATCATGTCTTCCCTTAATAAGCAAATCTATGTTCTCTTTTGTTTCATAATTTATAGATTTTTGAATTTTCCCAATTGATGGGGTCGGTTTAATAAACGTCTTAAAATAAACGATATTCCCATTTGTTATTCCTCCGTTTATTCCCCCGTCATTATTAGAAAGATATCTGATTTGATCATCATTATATTCAATCATATCGTTTGCTTGACTACCCTTTAAAAAAGGAACATTCTCTCCATTTCCAAAGATGATTCCTTTAACTCCTCCTAGAGAAAATAGCAAATGAGAAATCTCACTTTCTAAAGAATCAAAATATGGTTCTCCTAATCCTATAGGTGATTTAATAATTGTTTGAATCGTGACTCCTGTTGAATCTTTTTCCCACCTTATTTTTTTGATTTCTTCTTTTAACCTTTCTATATCTTCATCATTTAAAACCTTTAACTTTTTGTTTTTTAAATTATTTATATCATCATCTAAATTATTAAAATCAAAGCCTTTAAGAGATAAATCATGGATAGAAGTTAAGGTAGAAGAAACTTCATAATCTAGTTTTAAATAATCTTTTACTTGTTTAATTAGAGAACCTAAAGCGATGAAAAGAGAGGTGATTCTCCCTGAAAACATATTGCTTCCTCGATAATCAAAATACTCTCCGTATTTATAATAATTAACTAAATCAACATGGCTTGGTCTTATCTCTCCTTTAATGTAAGACGAAGAATCTATATTAGAGTTTTTTAATTTGATTAAAAGAGGTAATCCTGTGGTAAAACCATTGAACATCCCGTTTTCAATGATGACTTCATCATTTTCTATTCTTGATGAGATTAATGTTTCATCTACATATTTATTCTTTAAAGAATCATTAATTTTAGAAACATCAATCTTGATTCCTGAAGGTAAAGAATCAATCAATAAAGACATCGAATCATTATGTGATTCTCCAACTAAAGATATTTTAATAACCTCGCCGAAACTATTCATTGATAAAGTCCTCCAAATATTGTTTTATATCCTGTTTTGTTATGGTTTTAAAAGAAAAATGTCCAACTGATTCAACATCAACGATAATCAATCCTTCTTTAGTAAACTTCTTATCGTTTTCAATCAAATTTAATACTTGATCGATATCTATTGATTGATTAAAACTAACATCAAACGAATTAACTATCTTTTTTAAAGATTGATAATATGGTTTATTTTTTGAGATTATAAGCATTCCTATCATCACTGAATATCCATGCTTTAATCCATATAATCTTTCGAAAGCATGACCGAAGGTGTGACCAAAATTTAAACATCTTCTATATCCTGTTTCAAAAGGATCTTTTTTTACGACATCAATTTTATATTTTATAGCCTTAATAATTATTTTATCTAAATTTTCTAAATATTTATTTTGATAGAATAAAGAAAATATTTCTTCATCAAACAATAACCCTATTTTTAAAATTTCACCTAATCCAGATATGAATTCATCATTAGGCAAAGTTTTTAAAAAATCTAAATTAATATAGATATCCTTAGGAAGATAAATAGATCCAATTACATTTTTAAGGTTATTATAATTTAATCCATTTTTCCCTCCTATAGAAGCATCGACCATAGCTAATGATGATGTTGGGATCAATATAAGTCCTATCCCTCTTTTATAAGTCGAAGCAACAAAGCTAACTAAATCTAAGATTACTCCTCCTCCAAAGCCTACTAGACAACAATCTTTGCTGACATGATGTTCAATCAAATAAGAAACGATAGTTAAGTAAGAGTCAAAAGATTTTGATTCTTCTCCTGGGGGAAGACAAATCACTTCTTTATCTTGTAAGAAGCTATCTTTATATAGTCCGTATAGGTTTTGGTCGGTAATATAAATATAATGATTGTCATTTAAAATAATATCTTCATTAATATGAATCACAGTCTTTAATTGTTTTGATAAATTTAAGGTATATTTCATAATCAAATTATAATATTTTATGTTGTTTTTAACATCAAAAAAGCTCGGAACAACCGAGCTATTTTCTATTCAAGGTTTTGTCTTAAATAGACTTATCCTTATAATGACTTATCTTTTATAAAATTTTATCAGTACAAGGATACTTTTAATTACGCTCATAATTAGCCTCCTTTACTTTAATCAAGATTTCTCTTGACGCCTTTATTATAGTCAGTTAATTAAACTTGCAACCCTTGTGAAAACGTTATCATAGGTTGTAAGTGATTTCAGAAACCGCTTTAAAGGAAAAAGAATCAAAAAAATAAGCAAAAAACACCTATTTAAACATCTTTTTACCCATAGAAAGAGAATAAATGCTATAATAGCTTAATGAGTGAAAGCATGATGATTTCTCTAAGCACCTGTATTTCTAGAATCAACGCCTGCGAAAGTAAAGATCGTTTTTATGATGAGAAAGATGCTTATTTAAGCATGATCAATGATTTTGATATAGCTAGAAAATCTAGAGTGTTTTCTAGCATTTATTATAAAGCTTATGAATTAAATCTAAGCGAAGAAGATATTAAAGAATTTATAGTGAACGCGAATGGTTCAAGAATCATATATAACCAGGTTCTAGATGACGCTTTACTATATATGGATGATAAATATATTATCTATCTATTAAAAATAGATTCTCTTAAAGAGGCTCTTTTCTTTCCATTAATCGATTTATCTAAACGTAACGAGGAAGCATTTAATAGATTACTAAATGAATTTAAAGATAATTCAATCGTATTTTCTGATTCATTTTATTTAAAATTAATCACCCCTCCTTACTCGCAGATTTATATATTTGATCTCTTTGATATTGTATATTCGTTACCTTCTTTAATTCCTTTAAAGGAGCTTTTAATTCATTGCAAGACTAAATTAAATGAACAACAATTATTTTCCTGCTTAGAAAAGATTAAAGATGCCGATGATAAACTTTATCTTGAAACTCTAGAATATGTTTTTAAAAACTCAAAAGATTTTAAGATATTCTATAGCTGTTATTCAAAGATGGGATTTGAATATATTAGAAATAATCGTTATGAGATCGAAAAGATATTTATGAATAACGGTTACGAGATTGAATATAAGTTACTAAACAATCAAAAAGTAACTTTTAATCAAATTAAAAAGATGAAAGCGTTGCACCAATTTCTGTTAATAAATAAAATTGTTAAGCTATTTAATCTAGAATATATTAAATTTTTAATAGATTCTTTTTCTTTATATCTAACCAAAAGATCATCAAATTTATTCGATTTAAGCGTTTATTTATACATTTTAAAATCGATATCATATTCAGATTATTATAATTTAATTAATACCGATTTATATATCCATAACTTTAAAAATAATCCAAGCGCGCGTGCCAATTATTTAAAATTTTTAAAAGAGGAAAATTTATTAGAAGAGGAGAACATTTATGAATTTGATTGATATTGTCTCTTTAAATGATAAAGAATTTCAGGATTATATAAACTCTTTGCTTCTCAAAGGTGACAAACTTTATTTTTCTAGTCTAACTGAGAGAAAATATCCTTTATTTTTCTCTTATGATAAGAAGTCTTCTTATTCGTTTTATCAATGTGTAGATAATTCTTTTTTTTGTTATACTTCAATTACTATTAATAACTCTCTAACTATAATAAATTCTGTTCCTGAAAATGAAGGTTATGCTTATAGTCTTCTTTCATACGTTTTAATCAAAGAAAGAGAACTTTATCATAAAGATATAAATAAATTCTATTCGATTCATGAAATTAAAGAGGAAGGAAAGACAAACGAAAACGATGACTTTAATAAATTAATTCTTTCCCTTAATTCAACCTTAGGAGAAGATACTAATTCTAAGACCTATTCTTTAATTCCTAATTTAAGTTTCTCTCGTTCGTCTTTTACTTTAAATCTTATTATAAATGATGAAGGAAATACCTATATTTTAAAAAACGTTCAAACATTTTTAAAAAACGTCAATAATGATGATTTTGTGTCTTACACACCTTCATTAGCTTTCTATCATAATAAGAAATCGTTCGATAATTATTCTCAAAAATTAATTAACTTTTTAAATAATGAAAATCTTTCTTTTGATGAGGATGGCTCATTATCACTATCTCTCTATGAATTATATTCAATTTTAGTTATTACTTTAGGTAAGAATATCTATATTAATGATGTCTTAACATCAGTTTCTAAAAACATTATCGAAGAAAATATTAATTTAGATTTTTCTAATAAATCTATAGAGTTCAATCCACCTATTGAGAAAAAGCATCATTACTATTTATTTTCTAATAAAGGTTTTATCTTTGATCATGACAACAACATTATCTTCTTAATCTCTTTTAAAAGCGAAAAAGATCAAAAATTATTTACCTTCTTTTCTAAGCATCCTTCCTTTTCCTTATCTTCTTTAGACTCTGATAAATTCATTAATTTTAAAGACGCCTATCTTTCTTCTAATATCAAGCAAGATATTTATCTAATTAATTTATATGTTTCTTTGGTGAATGATCAGCTTCAATTAGAAACTAAATATTTTAAAAATGATTTTGAGATAGCTAAAGAAGATGTTTTTAACGAGATCAACTTCCTTCCTAAGATTAAAAATTATCTCCAAACCTTAGAAAAACTAGCTTTAAAAGAGAATTTAATCATCTCTTCTCAAGAAAAGATAATCGATGTATTGAGAAATGAGCTTCCTTTAATTAATAAAGTCTGTAATGTTTATCTAAGCGATAATTTAAAAAATAAAACCTTTGTCAAAACTCCTTCTTTGAAATTCTCTTTAAATAAAGAAAATTCTCTTTTCACCTTGAGTCTTGATAAAACTTTAGATAGAAATGAAATTGATTTAATTTTATCCGCCTATAGGCAAAAAAAGAAATTTATCCTATATCAAAATCAAATAGTCTTAATCGATGAAGATAAATTAAAGCAAGTTGAACCATTATTTGAATCATGGAGATTCACCTCTTTAGAAAAGAAAGAATTATCCTTTTTAGATGTCCTATCTTTAAAAGAATATCCTCAAGATTTATTTAACTTTGATAAGGAAGTAGAAAGTTTATTAAAAGAATTAAAAGATTTTAAAAACGCTTCATTCCCTTTTAAAGAAAATTTTAAAAACACCTTAAAACCTTATCAAAAAGAAGGATTTAACTTCTTATCAATCTTATATAAATATCATTTGAATGGAATTCTAGCTGATGACATGGGATTAGGTAAAACTATTCAAACCATCGCCTTTATCTCATCTAATAGTTTTTCAAAACCGATTTTAATCGTTTCACCTAAGAGCATCATTTATAACTGGGAAAAAGAATTTAAAACATGGAATCAAGATTCTATCGTTAAAGTAGTTGAAGGTGATAAAGATCAAAGAAATAAATTATTATCAAAATTAGAGCCTAATACCATCTATATCACTTCTTATGACTCTCTCCGTAATGATTTAAATTTATATCAATCTCATAACTATTCTTTAGTCATCTTAGATGAAGGACAATATATTAAAAATCTAGATGCTTTAAAAACTAAAGCTGTTAAATCATTAAAATCAGATAATAAATTTGTTTTAACGGGCACGCCTATTGAGAATTCTTTGGTGGATTTATATTCTATCTTTGATTTTTTAATCCCTTCTTATTTGGGTTCCTTCGCTTCTTTTAAAACTAATTATTTAATCCCTATCAGCGAGAATGATGAAGAGACAAAATCTAAATTAAAGAAAAAGATATCCCCTTTTATCCTAAGAAGAAAGAAAGAAGATGTCTTAAAAGAATTACCTAAAAAGATTGAAGAAATCAATTTAGTTTCCATGATCGACGAGCAAGAAAAACTCTATAAAGCTTACGTTAGCTTAGCTAAGCAATCATATGAAGAAAGAAATAATATATCATTCCTTTCTATTTTAACTAAGCTTAGAGAAATTTGCTTAGATCCTTCCTTATTCTTAGAGTCTGATATGGTTTCTAATAAGCTTTTAAGATCATTAGAAATAATTCAAAATTCAATCAAAGGAAATCATAAAGTTATCATCTTCTCATCATTTACTACCTGTTTATTCCATTTACAAACTTTGTTAAATCATGAAAAAATTGCATCATATTTTATTCACGGGAAGACCCCTTCCAAGACTAGACTCGATATATCTAATAAATTTAATGATAAAACTGATAATGTGAAAGTTATTTTAGTTTCCTTAAAAGCTGGAGGAGTCGGATTAAATTTAATTGGAGGAGATATTGTTATCTTGCTTGATCCTTGGTGGAACGCATCTAGCGAACAGCAAGCTTTTGACCGCGCGCATAGATTAGGTCAAAAGAATAACGTAACTATCTTTAAGCTGATTTCTAAAGGCACGATTGAGGAAAAGATTTTACTTCTCCAAGAACAAAAAAAATCGCTATTTGAGGATTATATTTCCTCTAGCGATTCATCGTTATCATCTCTTTCTAGCGACGATATTTCCTTTATCTTATCTTAAAGATCTAGTTTATCTTCTATTGATTTTTCTATATCATCAATCGGTTTATCTAACACGAGAGATAATTCTTCAAAAAGAGATGTTTTGATTCTATCTAAGACGAATCTATCGTTGGTAGATAGACTCTTTTTGTTTTCTCTTAAGAATTTTTGATGAAGATAGATAGATTTTAATAAAACAAAATAATTTGTTAAATCTCCGCTTCTGATTAATGTTTCAAATTCTTGTTTTCTTTGCTTTGGATCTTGATACCAAACTTCCTCGATTAATGGAATTTTATCAATTAAATCCATCGCTTGTTTGATGCTAATCAAAGCTCTTAAAAATACTTCAGCTTTTTCAAGAGGAACATAAATATTAGCTTTATCGGGATGAAAATAAGGTTTTAAGACTAAATATTGTTGTTCACCTAAGCCTAAATCTATGTTGACTAAATCAACAATTTGAAATACCCCACCTTCTTTTTTTGCCACGACATCGTTAATAGAATACATAATTTACCTCTAGAGGTATTATAGCATTTTAGGGCTTATTTTTTCTAAAGTTTTTCAAAAAAGTTAACTATACTAACTGTTTTTTTAGTTTTTTGAAAACAAAATATTAGTTTCTAGAGCTTTTAACATTATCTCTGCTGAAGAAATATTTGTAGCTAGAGGAATTTCAAAGACATCACATAATCTTAATAAAGCAGAGATGTCTGGTTCATGTGGCTGCGCGGTTAAAGGATCTCTAAGGAAAATCACTAAATCAAGCTCTCCGTTAGCTACCATAGAACCGATCTGTTGATCGCCTCCAAGAGGTCCTGATTTCATTCTGGTAATTTCTAATTTTGTTTCTCCCATCACTAAGGCTCCAGTTGTTCCAGTCGCATAAAGAGAATGTTTTTCTAAAATAGAACGATGGTTTTTACATAGTTCTATCATGTCTTGTTTTTTCTTATCATGTGCTATCAATGCTATTTTCATAAACAAAGTCCTTCCTTCATTATTTTCTATTATAAGCCTATTTTTACTTAAAAAAATTAGTTAATAAATATTTTTGACAAGTAAGGGCTTTTATTAGATAATTTGAATATCATTGTTGCGAGGGGTATTTAACATGGGAGAAACCAAAAATCCGATTCAAAAGCGCGCGTTAGAGACTCGTCATAAGATTATTAATGCTTCTTACGAGCTATTCACCCTTAAGGGTTACAAAAAAACTAACACAATATTAATTGCTAAAAAAGCAGGTCTATCTATAGGTATCGTATATACCTATTTTAAAGACAAAGATGAATTATTTGATTTATATTTAGAACATTTATTATCTCGCGCGGATGATTATTTTTATAACCAATTAAAATTATTATCATTTTCAGTTGAGCTAAACATCATCGTTAATAACATTTTAGAAAAATTATCTCAAGGATTCTTTTCTTCGCCGGTTCTAAATGAAAATTCAAAAATCATCAAAGATAAGTTGAAACAATTCTTTTGGGATGGTAGCAATCTCTTCATTAAAGCATGTAATGATAATAACGTATTCGTAAGAAATACCATTGAAACCTGCCATATCATAATCACCTTAATTAACGCCTACACGCGAGACTTACAATTAAACACCAACAAGATGAATAAAGATGTTTTAAGGCAAAAATATGTAACATTAATCTGCTCATTGTTGATTGTTAAGAAGTAATAATTATTACATGTTTGAAAAAAGCCTTTAAAAGTATTAATATTTTCATGTATGAAGAAACAAGTTACATTTATTTTATCTACAGTCTCTTGCCTTCTCTTCTTAGTATTCCTAATCTTAGGAATATTAGCTTTTGCTATTGATTTATTACCAATGCCAGTTGGAATCGTCTTTATTATCTTATCGGCTATTTTCTTACTTGCTGGATGCTATTTCACTTTAATTTACATAAAGAATAAGAATAGCGAATCTAATTCAATAAAGATTATTAAACCAAGAAAAAGAAAGACCAAATCCCCAACTTGCACGATTCAAATTTCTACGGAATACTTAGTAAAAGACAAATACACAAAAGAAGAGGCGGAAGCGACCATCAAACAGCTATATTCTCTTCATGAAAATGACGGATTCTCTTTACAAGACTTTGAATTCATCAAAGCTAAAATTGAATCTAGAATCGTTGATAAATGATTAGGATATTAGTAATTTCAGACTTACACGGAGATTCAAGTATTTTGAATCTCCTTTATTTAACTTACCAAAATTTTGATTATTATTTAGATTTAGGTGATTCATGTCTTCCTCGTTATATGATTGAACCATTTACTTCCGTGAAAGGAAATAATGATTATGGATTAGAATATCCTCCTTCTAGAATTATTCATACTAAATATGGAAATATATATTTAGAACATGGAGATCATTATATCGATGATGAATATATCTTATCTAAAGATTGTCTATTGTTTTTATCAGGTCATACCCATAGACGATCTTTAAGAAAGCTTGATTCAACCCATTATGCCTTGAATCCAGGATCTATTACTTACCCAAGAGATAATAAATACGGCACATATTTAATTATCTCTCTTGATGAAAACGGACCAAAATTTGAATTTAAGGAATTGAAAGGAGATTTATGATTACTTTTGAAGATGTTAAAAACAATAAAGAGATTCAAACTTATATTGAAGAAGCTGACAATTATTTAAAAGATATCGGTTATACTGAGCATTCATTTAAGCATGTTCTCCATTGCGTTGGAGTCGTATCTTACATATTAAATAAATTAAATTATGATGAAAAAACTATCGAATTAGCGAAGATAGCCGCGTATATGCATGATATAGGTAATGTTATTAATCGAGAAGATCATGCAAAATCTGGAGCCTTAATGTCTTTTAGATTATTAGATAAGATGGGGATGGACACAAAAGACATCGCGATGATTATCTCCGCTATAGGAAATCACGATGAATCATCCGCATATCCAGTTAACGTTATCTCCTCAGCATTAATTCTCGCGGATAAGACTGATGTTAGAAGATCTAGAGTGAGACAGGGATTAACTGATTTTTCAATTCATGATAAGGTTAATTATTCAGTTATCTCTTCTTTAGTTGTTTTAGATAATGATAATAAAACATTTACTTTAAATTTAACTATCGATACTTCGATTTGCTCAATCATGGATTATTTTGAAATATTCTTATCAAGAATGCTTCTTTGTAAAAGAGCCGCGCATTTCTTTGGCTTAGAATTTAAATTAAATATTAATAATCAAACCTTACTTTAATATTTAAAATGTTCAATTGCTTTTAAAAAATATTCATTCCATGCCTTTTCATTATGACCTTTAGATGAATCAAAGATTAATTGAATATCGTTAAACGGCATATGTTGTTTCATCTTATCATAGATATAGAAGGTATCCTCAATAAATATTTTTTCAAAATCCATTCCGCCGACAAAGAAAAAATAGCTTCCTAAATCGTCTTTAGATAATAAGTTTAAGAATTTATTATTTAAAGATTTTTTTGTATATAGAAAGAAAGCTGGAGAAAATATTAATCCAAACGAGAAGATATCTTTATATTTAGCTTTTAAATAAAAAGCCATCAATCCTCCCATAGAAGATCCTCCGATTCCAGAGATAACATTCTCTTGAGAGGGTAAAAAATTAGAGTTGATAAATGGGATAATTTTCTTTATTAAAACAAAAGAAAATATATCTCCATAAGCTTTTTCATCTTGTTTTATATCTTCTTTTTTATCCACATCGAAAGGACATAATTCAGCTTCTCTTATTCCTTCTTTAGGTGAATCTATTCCTACAAAGATTATATTGTTTTTTAAATAATCATCATCCTTTATCGCTCGTTCTAGATACCAAGATCCAAATGCGCAGGTGAGATCTGAAAATAAGTTTTGTCCATCTAGAAGATACATAACTTTATACTCATTCTCTTTAGAATAGTTCTTAGGAAGCATGATTCTTATTCTTCTTGTCTCCCCTTTATTTAAAAAGTTGCATGGAAAATCAAAATAGATGATTTTTGTTTTATCTTTATCGCTTAAAAAATAATGTTTAAATTTATTTTTCATAATTTTTATTTTATTATTCTAAATGCTTGTTTGAAAGCAAAAAAGGAATTATGTTAGACGCTTTATTATTAGATCCATTACTAGATAGTTTACGAATATTCTTGATAGCCTTTGTTTTTCACGTGGTTTTTTCTTTTATCGAAGAAAAAGTGTCTTCTTTATTAATTAAAAACAAGGCAATATCTCCTTTGATTGGATCTTTTCTTGGAATCATCCCTCAATGCGGAGTATCAATCTTAGCTAGCGATTTATATAAAAAACGTCATATAACCATCGGCACCTTATGCGCGATTTTTATCTGCTGCAGCGATGAATCTTTACCTTTGCTTTTTACTTCTCAAAAAGGATTATTAACTTTATTACCTCTTCTTTTAATTAAGATAGCTTTAAGTTTTATCTTTGGTTATTTATTAGATTGTTTTTATAAAAAACAAGAAATAAAGGAATTAAATGAAGAGGAGCAAAATGAAACCCATGTTGGCTGCTGCCATCATCATATAGAAGGAGAAGAATCAAAACTTAAAGAACATCTTGTTCACCCTTTGATCCATTCTTTAAAAATATTTATCTACGTATTTATCATAAATGTTATCTTTGCCTCAATTATTTACTATATAGGTGAAGATAATATAGTTTCCTTTCTATCTTCATCTATTTATCTTCAACCTTTATTATCCTGTTTAATCGGTTTAATCCCTAACTGCGCGTCATCAGTTATAATCACTAATTTATATTTAATTAACGGTTTATCTTTAGGTGGTTTATTATCTGGATTAATAGTTAATACAGGATTAGGTATGTTCTATCTTTTAAAAGAAAAAGAATGTAGAAAAGATGGGTTTATAATTTTAATCATCCTTTTAGTCTTAGGTTTAGCTATTGGATACATAATAACTGGATTTAATATCAGCATTCCTTTAAATTAAAATAGTAATATATGAAAGATTTAAATAAGCTACGAGATGAAATTAACTCTCTCGATCAAAAAATGAAAGAACTGTTCTTAAGAAGAATGGATATTGTTAAAGATATTTATTCATATAAAAAAGAGCATGATCTTCCTATCTATGACAAAACTAGGGAAGAAGAGATGATTAAAAATCTTCTTTTAGATATCGATGAATTATTAAAAGATTACTATTTAAAATTCATTAAATTAATTTTAGATACGTCTAAAGGTTATCAAAATAAATTAAAAGAAAAGGAAGAAAAATAAGATGAAAAAAGATTATAAACTTGATCGAAAAAAATTATCTATCGTATTAAACGATTTAATAAATAAACAAAATATATCTAAAGATGAGCTTTCTAAATCTTTAAATCTTTCTCCATCTAATTTAGAAAAATTTTTACAAAATAAAGCTTCATTTAACTTATCTCAAGACAGCATTGATTTACTACATAATTTATATAATGTTAGCTATGAAGACATCTATTATTACGATGAGACTAAACGTAAAGAGAACCTTGAAAAAGAGCTAACTAAAAAACTATTAACTCAAGGGGAGAAATATTATGTATTTAAAGATGATTCTCTGCTTAGAGATAAATCTATAATGATCGTTCTTTTAATCTTAATAATTTTAACTTTATTAACTGGATCAATAACTATGATGGTTAGCATTGAATCTTATTCAATAGCTTCAATATTTAATATTTTTGTTGCCTTCATCTATTTAGGCGCGTTAATATCCACCTGCTTTTTAAAGAGTAAAATTAAATTAAATATCTTCAATCATCTTTTTTTAGCTAAATTAACTAAGCTTGAATTTTTAAAAGTTAGCTCGCTTAAAAATTCATTTCATTTAAATCTATCCGCGATTCTTTCTTCTCTCCTCGTGGTTACAGATTTATTCTCATTGATAACTATGGATAATAGACCATCTAACTATATATTCATCATGGTTATTTATATAGTTTCTATCGTCATTCAAGTAGGTTATTTATTCTATCTAACCTATTCAATTAAAAAATTTAATAGAGTGGAAGCTTCTCTTGATGGAGAAAGTAGAACCTACTATTTAGAAGAAAATTAATAATTTAAATAAATACCTTTTTACCCGTAAGGAATTAGCTAACATGCGTTATTTCACCTATTGGTCAAATGGTTTAAAAAAAGCTTTTGGCTATACTCCTCTTTTATGTAAATGTGGTTCATATATGATATTAAATCCTAAATTATCCTTTTATAATCATAGAGGAGGTTTTACCTAATGAGATATAATTTTAGAATTAGAAAAGATGAATACATTGATGATTATGTTGTCGATATGAAATGCCTTAATTGTGATTATGAAGAAAATATCCCTTTGGATATTCTTTCATCATTCTTTGATCCTTCTGTTGATGAAAATCCTGCCTTAACTTGCCCTCATTGTGACCAAGATTTATTCGTCCCTAAAGATATCTATGACCAAATTAAAGGTAATTTCGTGTATAAAGTAGATAAATAATCTTCTTTAATCTCATTTTTTTCTTTTTTTGTCACTTTCGTCTTCAAATACAATTTCCTAGACAAATCAAAAAGCTAGGCCTGACACCTAGCTTTTTAACTACTAATAATATTAATCAATATACTTAATGTGAAGACGTCTAGATTCTCCCATACCTTCTGATTCAGTCTTGATATGAGGCATTCCATTTAAGGCATTATGGATAACTCTTCTTTCATCAGGAGTGAGATAGTCTAATGTCGCTTCGGTTTTATTCTTTTGAACCTCATGCGCGGTTTTTCTTGCAAGTCTAATCACTCGATCATATTTCTCTGTTTTGTAGTTTCCAACATCGATTAAGATTCGATATTTTTTCTTGTAATAAGATGAGACAGCGATTTTAGTGAGCTCATTTAAAGCTTGTAATGATTTTCCATTTTTACCGATTAAAATCGCATTTCTATCAGATTCGACTCTTAATTTAATAACCCCTTCATTTAAAGTAGGAACAACTTTGTTATCAAACCCTAAAGCTTCGATTCCATCGTGAAGATATTTTTGAGCAAAAGCGATGACATCCATGATGGTGAATACTTCAATTTCCACCTCATCTTCAGTCTCTTTTTTTAAGATGTACTCAATCTCTTCTTCCGAGCAAAATTCTTGCTCCGCGGCATTTTTAATTGCCTCTTGTAATGTTTTACCTTGATATAACATAAACCCTCCTATTTGGTTTTATACTTGATGTACTCCCCTTTACTCTTCTTTGAATGGTTAGCTACGATTAATTGAACAATTAATGATTGACCTAAAGTGATTAAAGCAGAGATGGTCCAATAAATAGCCATAGCTACAGGTAAGAAGAATCCTGAGAATAAAATCATACAGAACATGACGATTTGCATGATCCTCGCGGTTTTTTGTTGAGTATCTTGCATTGAAGTGTTCTTGTTATTTTTGTTCATCATTTTTCTTCTTCTCTTTTGAATCATTTGAGGAATGAACATGCTTATAAATTGGCAAAGAGCCATGATGATGAAGATCACTAAGGCGCAGGCAGAGGACGAACCTTGCCAATTGATAATTGAATTACCAGTTCCCGCGGATAAAGAAAGACCAAATAATGATCCATCGCGGAGAATAGCTGAACCTGACATCGCTCCCCAAACTGGGATGAAGATAATGAATTGAAGAATTAATACAATAAACATTCCAAATGGATTGATTTTGTATTTTTTGTATAAATTCATCTGAGCTTGGGCTAAAGCTTGCTGCTCATATTGATTTTCCTTCGCGTGAGGATATTTTCTTTGTAACGCCTCAAGTTCTGGGGCTAATTCTTGCATTCTAGTTTGAGAAATTGTTTGCTTTAAAGTTAAAAGCATCAATAAACCTCTGACAATTAAAGTAACAAAGAAGATGGAAAGTATGATTCCTCCAACACCTAAAGATTGCATACCTATAGCAAAATAATAAAGCATCGCGGAGATTGGCCATACTAATAATCCTTCAAGCAATCCATATCGGAAAGCTTCTCCCCAAGATTTACCTTCTAATTTTAATCCATCAAACACTCCATCAACTGGGGTGATACACGCGGTTATTGAATTAGCGTAAGTGTTAAATTGAGTCTCTAAAGTTGTAAAGAAATAATTTGTTCCGATCTGCTCTAAAGTTAGACCGTGATCGACAGCTTCTTTTCTAAACATTCTATAGTTTGACCAAATATCATTAAGTGATGTTGATCCTTCTTTTGCATATTTAGTTAAAGCGTATTCGTCCGATTGAACAAATGCTTTATTGATGTCAGCATTCGTGGTTAATTCTTCAACCGTCATCGTTCCAAATGTTTTAGTTTGCTCAACATCATTAACAACATAAGTTAATTCTTCAGTTGAATAATACTCGATGACAATACTCGCGACTCTTTCTTCAACATAGGTGAAATATTCATCGCTTGGGGCAAAATACGATTCATTTTCATTAACCGTATCGATAATAACCTCAAGATTAGTTTTGCCTTCATCGTTAGTTGCCGTTTCAAAATTAACCATCATGTGAGCTTTATCTTGAACGGTACAAAAGCTATTAGTACATCCTGCTAGAACTAGAATTCCTCCTAGTAAAGCCACGAACTTCCATTTAGTTTTCCTTTTCACAGGCTTTTCCTCCAATTTTTTCTATTAAATGAGTTAGCTGGATTTTGTTTTGAGCGTAATTTTGAGAAACAAATCCTTTTCTAACAATAATCACGTAATCTAAGATTTTTAGATTTCCGTCAGATAATATTTCTCTAACCATCGCGCGAACTTGCCTTCTGATCTTAACTCTCAATACCGCGATTCCTAGTTTTTTAGGTGTTGATATTCCAAACCGCGGGTGATCTAGCTCGTTCGATGAATAATAGACAACAAAGCTTTGGTTAGATTCTCTTTTTTGGGAAGAAATAATTTTTTGGAAGTCTTGCTCTTTTTTTACTCTTAACTCCTTTTTCATTTTTCCTCCGTTTTAATTTTAAAAAACCACTAAAGCGTTAGTGGTTCATACAAGTAAATTTAAGCAGATAAGACTTTTCTACCTTTCAATCTTCTTCTCGCTAACACCTTACGTCCATTTGGGGTAGCCATTCTAGCTCTAAACCCACAGGTGTTTTGGTGTTTTCTTTTACTTGGTTGATACGTTCTTTTCATAATACACCTCCGAAATTTGTCTATATACAAGTGAGATTATAGATATATATAATATTCAAGTCAAACAAAATAACTTGATAAACGAAATTTTATACTAGCTAATTTAAATGAATATTTTAGGTTAATTTTTCTAAGTTATGCACCAATTTAATTAAATGAATAACTTTTAAAATTAATTCACTTATATGTCAACAAAATTTTGTTAATTTTTTTATCAACATTAATCAATGTTAATTGTTGAAAACTATAATTTAGATGTGGAAAACTTTAAAAAATGACTTATTTATGATGTTTTTTATCAACATAACATTAATGAATGTGGAAACTTATTCACACTTTCCACGTTGATAGTTTTCAACAAATGTATCCACATTTTATCAACAAGTAAAATTGTGGATAAGTCAAAAAACATCTTATTTAAAGCATTTTTTGGACTTTGAGTTATCAACGTTAAAAAAATCTAAATTCTTGATAATATTTTTCTTTGTTTGTGTGCTATTATTTATTGCACCTATAGGAGGAGATTATGGTAATCGCTAAACAGAATTCAAATTGGAAAAAAACTCTTCAGTTGCTATCCACGAAAATTGACAATCATACTTTTGAAAGCTTTTTTGAAGATTTAACTTTATCATCGATGGATGATAATCAAGCTACTTTAATCGTGCCTTCTCCTTTAGCCAAGCAATTTTTCTCTTTAAAAAGCGATACCTCATCGATGTTATTAAATGCGATCAATCAAGTTTTTGATAGTCATTTAAAAAAGATTTCTTTTCTGACTAACGAAGAGAGTAACGCTTTAAAGAAATCAGTTGAAACCAATGTTAGACCTAGAGAAAATTCTAATGTCAAAACTACTTTTTTCTCTAATTGTAAGATTAATAAAAATTATACTTTTGATAACTTCGTCGTTGGAGAATGTAATAGAGAAGCGGTTCGCGCGTCTTTATTAGTAGCTAATAATCCTGCGACTGCCTATAATCCATTGTTTATCTATTCTAAATCAGGATTAGGAAAGACACATTTATTGCATGCGATAGCTAATTATTATCTTGAAAAACATCCTAAAGCTAATGTTTTATACATCACCACGGATGCTTTTATCGATGAATTTGTAAAATATTGTAAAGGTAATCAAGAAGATATCTCCATGAGAGAATTCTTCCAAGATGTTGATTTACTATTAGTCGATGATATTCAATTTTTATCGGATAAAACTAAAACCGCGGAGATGTTTTTCTATATATTTTCATCTTTAATTAACAATGGTAGACAAATCGTTTTAACTTCTGATCGTCAACCTTCTGATTTAAGAGGTCTTGAAGAAAGATTAGTCTCTCGTTTCTATATGGGATTAACCGTTAAGATGAACACACCTACAACTGATACATTAATTGAAATATTAAATAGAAAAATTATATATCGTGGATTAGATATTAAATTATTTGATCAAGATGGACTAGCCTTCATGGCTGAAAAATTTTCTCATAACGTTAGAGAGTTAGAGGGAGCTTTAAATAGATTATTATTTGCCTTATCTTCTAATGAGAATAAATATATTTCTTTAGATGATGTTAAAGACACCTTCTCTTTCTTAAAAGGAATTCAAGATTCTAAAAAGAAAGTAAATGAAGATGATATAATCTCTGTCGTTGGAGAATATTATCACTTCGATAATGAATCTATCAAATCAAAAGACCGTCGCGCGCAGGTAGCTATCGCTAGACGGGTTAGCATGTATCTTTGCCGGGCGATGCTATCTTCTTCCTTCACGGAAATCGGTAAAATATTTAAACGAGATCACTCAACCGTAATAACGGCGGTGAAAAAAGTGGAAAAAGAGATAAAAATCAACAATGAAATGTTGAATGCTGTTAATGATTTAAAGAAGCGAATTAAAGCTTTATAAGCCTTAAATATGGTATTTTTTGCAAAAAAGTGTAGACTAAATAAGGATGAAACAAACTTATCCACATTATCCACAGCCCTTATTATTACTAAATATAAAAAAATAAAATAAGAATAACTTAAAGGAGACAAAATGAAATTCACAATCGATCGTCAAAAATTTTTAAAACTTTTAACCCAGGTAGGAGTAGCTATTGAACCCAAATCTCCTTATCCAGTTTATCTAACTTATTCATTAACCTTAGATGATGAAGGATTAACTGTTATGGGAACTAATGGTTCATTAATCATTAAAGCTTTCACTCCTTATAAAAAAGGAGAAACCTTAATAATCACAGATTACGATCAAGGTAAAGCTTTAGTCCAAGCTAAATATCTTCTAGAGATTGCTAAAAAGTTAGAGAGCCAAACTATCTCCTTAGAAGTAATCGATAATGTCATCGTTGATGTTTCTGACTCATCATCAAAGTTTAGATTAAAGGGAATGGATCCTTCTTCATATCCATCATTTGATTTATCTTTAAGCGGACAAAATATCACTTTAGAGGCTAACACTTTTAAAAATATTATTTCTCAAACAGCTTTTGCTGCCGCGAATGGAACCGTCAGCGGAGTTACTAAACAATATCTTTACGGATTAAATATCGCCTGCAACGGACACACATTATCGTTCATGGCCGCGGATAACACTAGAATCGCTAAAAAGACTATTGAGATTGCTGAAGATTGTAATTTCTCAGTTATTTTACCAGTTAAAGCAGTTAATGAAATATCTAAGATGATCGATGGAGGAGATATCACCATCAGCATTTTAGAAAAGGCGGTAATTTTCTCTTATCAAGATGTAGTTTTATACACAAGATTAATCTCAGGAGAATATGAGCTTAATAAGAGATCTTGGAACATCACTCCTAAATATGTCTTACAAGCTCCAACTGAAACATTAATCTCTGCGATTCAAAAAGCAACCTTGCTTGCAGTTGATACTGAAAACCTAGTTATGTTAGTCGTATCAGATAAAGAATGCCGTTTCTCGTCTTCATCTTCTCAAGTAGGCTCCGCGGATATAACTATCGATAATTATCGTTATAAAGGCGATTACTTTGAAATATATATAAACAGTCAATTAGTTATCGATGCTTTAAGAGCCTGTCAAGGTGAGGAAGCGGTCTTAACTTTCGCTTCTGAAAATAGCATCTTCAAAATCGAAAATCCAAAGGATCCAAATTTAACTTTATTAACGATCCCTGCGATTCCAAACTTCAATTAAAATTCTAAAGCCGTGAAAACGGCTTTTTTTAACGCTTAATCAAAAGAAATAAATAATTAGAGTTTATATATTACTCTTTTAAAAACGAGGCTTAAATGGCGTTTTTGCGTCAAATAATTCTTTTTTATTTATATAAATAAATAAAAGTGTTATTATTTTGATGTTGAGGACAAAGTTTGTATGAAAGAATTTAAAATCATCCAAGAACCATTGCTTCTTCAAAATTTTTTAAAGTTGACTGATTATATTCAAACCGGAGGTCAATCAAAAATTTTCCTTCAAGAAAATGAAGTCTTAGTCAACAACGAAAAAGAAACTAGAAGAGGAAGAAAACTTTATAACCAAGATAAAGTTATCGTCAATCAAGAAGAATGGATCATTAAATTAGATGTGGGTTAAAGAGTTAAAGTTAATCAACTTCCGTAACTACTCTAATTTAGAAATTGGCTTTTCAAAAGGTATTAATTATATCCACGGAGATAATGGAAGCGGAAAGACAAGTCTAGTTGAGGCTATTTCATTGCTTTTAAACGGTAAATCTTTTCTAGCATCAAATGATATCGAGATGATTAAGCTTGATGAGGAGTATTCCTTTGTGAAGATAAAGTTAGATAACGATGAAGTATTTTCTTTCTATCTAACTAAGCAAGGAAAAGAGCTATCCATCGATCAAGAAAAGATTAAAACCTTATCTTCAATAGGAGGTAGATATAAATTAATCACCTTCCTTCCTAAGGAAATTGAACAGTTTAAGATTTCTCCTGAAGCAAGAAGAAAGTTTGTAGATCAAGGAATTACCTTACTTGATAAACAGTATCTTTCTAAATTAATGAGATATCGAGCAATTTTAAAGAATATTAAAGATTCTTATAAGAACTCATTTTCTAAGGAATATATCGATGTCTTATTAACTAAATTGGTAGATGAAGGAATATCAATAAGTCGTGAAAGAGAAAAGTTTATCTTTAGAATCAATCAAGAATTAGAAAGCATCAATAAGTTTCTAACGAAGGATAAAGATATTAAACTAACCTATTTAAAAGATATCGAGATTAAGAGTAAAGAAGAATATCTTAACGAGATAAAAAATACAATGTCCTATCAAGAAGGTAGATTAACCATAAAAGGAATTCATCACGATGATATAGAAATATATTACGGAGGTCTAAAAGTTAAAGAATACGGCTCACAAGGTCAAAATAGAACCTCTTTCATCGGAATAAAATTAGCCTTAGCGTCACTTATAAAAAAAGTATGCAATATAGACCCAATCATGATTCTTGATGATGTTCTTTCTGAATTAGACCAAGTTCAACAAGAAAAATTACTATCTACTTTAAAAAACTATCAACAAACATTTATAACTTCAGTCACAAAAATCCAAGGTGAAGTAAATAATTATCTAATAGAAGAAAATCAAATACGAGGAGGATAACAAATGGATAATGAAACTCTAGAACAAGAAAAAGGAAATTTAATCCCCAAAGAAGAAAAATCTCCAAGCAAATACACCGGAGATGATATTCAAGTATTAGAAGGACTAGAGGCAGTTAGAAAAAGACCTGGAATGTACATTGGTTCAACTTCGTCAACTGGTCTTCATCACTGCGTTTGGGAAATTATCGATAACGCGATCGATGAAGCTTTAGCCGGCTACTGCGACACGATTCACGTCACCATCAACGAAGGTAACACGATAACCGTCACCGATAATGGTAGAGGTATTCCAGTTGATATCGTTTCTAAATCTGGTAAGTCAGGGGTAGAAACCGTTTATACGATTCTTCACGCAGGTGGAAAATTCTCTAATTCTATTTATAAAGTATCCGGAGGACTTCACGGTGTTGGAGCCTCGGTAGTTAACGCTTTATCAGAATGGCTTGAGGTAACTGTCCATAAAGATGGAGGAATCTATTATATTAGATTCGAAAACGGAGGACATACCGTTGAACCTTTAAAGAGAATCGGAGATTGTTCAGATTCAGGAACGATCGTTACCTTTAAACCTGATGGAACTGTTTTTACAGAAACTACCGAATTTGACTATGGAACGATTCGCGATAGAGTTCGCCAAATGGCTTTCTTAAATAAAGGAGTTAGAATCATAGTCTCTGATAATCGAGGAAGCGAAGAAAATCATCAAAGAGAAGAATTCTGCTATGAAGGCGGAGTTAAAGAGTATGTCACTTATTTAAATCGTAATAAGGAAACTGAAGAAAACCCTTATGAAGTAGTTTACTGCGAAGGAGTTCAAGACGATATCACCGTAGAAATCGCGATGCAATACAATGATTCCTACACATCGATGATCTACTCTTTCTGTAACAACATTAACACCGGAGATGGAGGAACTCACGAAGAAGGATTTAGAATGGCCTTAACAAGAGTTATGAATAAATACGCGCGGGCTAATAAATTCTTAAAAGAGAATGATGAATCCTTAACTCAAGATGATGTTAAAGAAGGTTTAACAGCGATTATTTCAATTAAGCATCCAAATCCTCAATATGAAGGTCAAACCAAGGGTAAATTAGGAAACTCTGAAGTTAGAGCAATCGTATCTAATTTATTCGGAGAGCAACTTGAAAGATATTTAAATGAGAATCCTCGTCAAGCTAAGGCAATAATGGGAAAAGTTACTTTAGCGGCAAACGCGAGAATCGCCGCGAGAAAAGCTCGTGAGACGACGAGAAAGTCAGGTCTTGGAATATCATCATTACCAGGCAAATTATTCGATTGCCAATCTAAAGAAGTGGAAAAATGCGAATTATACATCGTTGAGGGTAACTCAGCAGGAGGCTCCGCGAAGAATGGTAGAGATCGTAAATATCAAGCGGTATTACCTTTAAGAGGTAAGATCTTAAATGTTGAGAAAGCTCAATTGAAGAGAATATTCGCTAACGCGGAGATTGGAAATATGATCCTCGCTATCGGAGGAGGATATGGAAACGATTTTGATGTTTCTAAAATTAGATATCACAAGATTGTTATCATGACCGATGCTGATGTTGATGGTTCTCATATTAGAATCTTATTATTAACTTTCTTCTATCGTTTTATGAAACCTTTAATCGAGCAAGGATATGTCTATATCGCTCAACCTCCTCTATATAAAGCAAGTAGAGGTAATAAAGATTATTATTGCTATAATGACGAGCAATTAGCGGTCTTAAGAGAAAAATTAGGACCTGTAGCTAGCAAGTTATTAAAGATTCAAAGATATAAAGGTCTAGGTGAAATGAACGCAGAGCAACTATGGGAAACTACCATGGATCCTGAAAAACGTAAGATGCTCAGAGTGACTATCGATGATGCGATGGAAGCTGATAAGATCTTTGATGAGTTGATGGGTGAAGATGTCCTTTGCCGTAAGGAATTCATTAAAGAAAACGCGAAATTCGTCAATAACTTAGATATTTAGGAGGAACTATGGCTGAAAGAGATAATCAAGACTTCAACGAAGAAGTAAAAGAAACAGAAGAAGTATCCGATAACGAACTTGAGGGTATTGAAGAAGGAATAGTTCCTTCTCTAAAAGATCGAGAATTAGTTCATGAAGTAAAACAATCATTCTTAGACTATGCGATGAGCGTCATCGTAGCAAGAGCGATTCCTGATGTTAGAGATGGTTTAAAGCCGGTTCATAGAAGAATTATCTTCGGTATGAATGAACAAGGCATGCAACCAGATAAACCTTATAAAAAATGCGCGCGTATCGTCGGTGATGTCATGGGAAAATATCACCCTCACGGAGACGCGGCTATCTATTCATCTTTAGTTAGATTAGCTCAACCATTCTCAATTAGATACACCTTAGTTGATGGTCATGGTAACTTTGGTGACGTCGACGGTGAAGAAGCTGCCGCGATGCGTTACACCGAAGCGAGAATGACTAAAATCTGTTTAGAGATGGTTAGAGATATCAAGAAAAATACTGTTGATTTTATCCCTAACTATGATGGTGAAGAAGAAGAACCAGTCGTATTACCTTCTAGAATTCCTAACTTGTTAATTAATGGATCTAATGGTATCGCGGTTGGTATGGCTACCAATATTCCACCTCATAACATCACCGAAGTTATTAACGCATTGATAGCTTTAAGTGAAAATGAGGATTTAACTCCTTTAGAGATAATGAGTAATTATCTTTATGGACCTGATTTCCCTACCGGGGCGATTATTTTAGGTCGTTCAGGAATCAAAAAAGCATATGAGACAGGTCAAGGAACTATAATCATTAGATCTAGATGTCAAATTGAAGAGCATCCTAATGGTAAGAAAGATATCATAGTCACTGAGATTCCTTATCAAGTTAATAAAAGAACGATGATTGAAGGAATCGCAAAACTAGTTCATAACAAAGTGATTGATGGAATTACTGATTTAAGAGATGAATCTAATAAAGAAGGCGTCAGAGTGGTAATTGAATTAAGAAAAGACGCGATTCCTGAAGTTATTCTCAATCAGTTATATAAAAACTCTCAATTACAAGTATCTTATGGAATTATCATGCTATGTTTAGTTAATGGCGAGCCAAAAATCTTACCAATCAATAAGATGCTTAGCTATTATCTAGATTTCCAATGCGAAGTTATTAAAAGAAGAACAGAGTATGATTTAACTAGATGCAAAAATCAACTTCACATCTTAGAAGGTTTAGTGATCGCGATTAATAATATCGATGAAGTTGTTCAAATAATCCGTCATTCTTCAACTTCTGAGGAAGCGAAGAATCAATTAATTGAAAGATTTAATTTATCTGAGATTCAAGCTAAAGCAATTTTAGATATGCGTCTCGTCCGTTTAGTTGGTCTTGAACTTAACAACATTAAAGAAAATATTGCTTCATTAAATGCAGAGATTGCTCGATTAGAGAATATTCTTTCTTCACATCATAATATCTTAGAAGTCGTAGTTAACGAATTAAAAGAAATTAAAGAGAAATATGGAGATGAGAGAATCACAGAAATATCTAATGACATCTCGATGATTGATGATGAAGATTTGATTCCAAGGGAAGATGTAGTTATCTCTATGACTGAATCTGGATATATTAAGAGAATGTCTCTTGATACATTTAAGGTTCAAAATAGAGGTGGAGTCGGAGTCTCTGGAGGTAAGATGAATAAAGATGATGTCACATCGATAATCACTTATTCTAAGACTCATACTGATTTATTGTTCTTCTCATCTTTAGGAAAGGTTTATCGAATCAGAGGTTATAAAGTTCCTGAATATTCTAGAACTTCTAAAGGATTGCCGGTTCAAAACTTACTTCCTATAGAAGGTGAAGAAAAGATTCTTTCTATCATTTCAATCGATGATTATGAAGAAGGTAAATATTTATTCTTTGCAACTAAGCAAGGTGTAGTTAAGAAGACTCCAGTTAAAGAATTCGCCTCAATTAGACAAAATGGTAAGAAAGCTATTTTGATGAGAGAAGACGATGAATTAATCGGCGTTAAATTAACTAATGGAGATGATTTAATCCTCCTCTCTAGCGACAATGCGAAGATGGTAGTATTCAAAGAGAACAATGTTAGATCGATGTCTAGAAACTCAACAGGAGTCAAAGGTATGGATTTAGGTGAAAATGATCATGTCATATCATTATCAACCTCTAATGAAGGAAAATACATTCTCTCTATTTCTGAAAACGGATATGGAAAGATGTCTCTTAGAGAATCTTATAGAATAACTTCTCGGGGATCTAAAGGTGTCATCACGATGAATGTTACTGAAAAAACCGGAAGATTAGTTCAAACAAAAGCTGTTAACGGAGATGAGGATATCTTAGTTATCACAGAGCAAGGCGTGGTTATCAGAACTTCCTTAAAGCAAGTTGCTATCTCAGGAAGAAACGCTCAAGGGGTAAAGATTATTAGAATCAAAGACAGCGAGGATAAAGTAAAGTCAATCGCGGTTTGTGATCCTTCTGATAAAGAAGAAATAGAAAATGTTAATGAAGGGGAGCAAGAAAATGCTTGATATTAAATTTGTAAGAGAAAACCCAGATTTGGTAAAAGAAAATATTAAAAAGAAATTTGAAGATCATAAGCTTCATTTAGTTGATGAAGTTATCGATCTTGATAAGAAGATTCGTGAAAAGATTCAATTAGGCTCAGAATTACGTGCGAAACGTAACTCTCTTTCTCAAGAAATTGGAAAATTGATGAGAGAAAAGAATATTGCCAAAGCAAATGAGAATAAAGCTCAAGTTGTAGAGATTAATAAGCAGCTTGAGGATATTGAAAAGGATGAAGAATCTTTAAATCAAGAATTAACTAAAAGGATGTTGGTGATTCCAAATAT
This sequence comes from uncultured Bacilli bacterium, assembly GCA_944332225.1. Taxonomy (GTDB): domain Bacteria; phylum Bacillota_I; class Bacilli_A; order RFN20; family CAG-449; genus CALVJO01. The sequence continues at coordinate 76,225 of CALVJO010000001.1, forward strand.
CATCGATCCATCGGTACCTATTGGAAAAGATGATTCTGAAAATGTGGAAAGAGAAAAGTTTGGAGTTATTGAAGAGAAAAACTTTGAAATACCATATCATCTAGACATCTTAGAGTCTCTTGATGGAATAGATTTAGATTCCGCGCGTAAAGTCGCAGGAAATGGCTTCTATTATTTAACAGGCGATATCGCTAGATTACATTCCGCGGTTTTAACTTACGCGAGAGATTTCATGATAGATAAAGGATTCACTTATGTAATTCCTCCTTACATGATTCATTCTAATGTCGTTACAGGAGTTATGTCTTTTGATGAGATGGATCAGATGATGTATAAAATTGAAGGCGAAGATTTATATTTAATCGGTACTTCTGAGCATTCAATGATTGGTAGATTTATAGATACCATCATAGATAAATCTAAATTACCTTTAACTTTAACTTCATACTCTCCTTGTTTTAGAAAAGAAAAAGGCGCGCATGGAATTGAAGAAAGAGGAATTTATAGAATCCATCAATTTGAAAAGCAAGAGATGATCGTAGTATGCGAACCTGAAGATAGCATGAAATGGTTTGATAAGCTTTGGTCATATACCGTTGAATTATTTATCTCTATGGGAATCCCTGTTAGAACTTTAGAATGCTGCTCAGGCGACCTCGCGGATTTAAAAGTTAAATCTGTCGATGTTGAAGCTTGGTCTCCTCGACAAAAGAAATATTTTGAAGTAGGTTCTTGCTCTAATTTAGGTGACGCGCAGGCGAGAAGATTAAAAATTAGAATTAAAGGTGAAAAAGGAAATTACTTTGCTCACACCTTAAATAATACAGTTGTCGCTCCACCTAGAATGTTGATTGCTTTCTTAGAGAATCATCTTAATGAAGATGGTTCAGTAACGATACCTGAAGTTTTAAGAAAGTATATGGGTAATAAAGATAGAATCTTGCCTAAGAAAAAATAATTAAATTAGATAATTAAAAAAAAGATCTCTTTGATGGGATCTTTTTTTGATGATGAAAGCGAATCAAAAAAAGCTTAACACCTCAAAAAAGAGGTTGAGCCTAAAAATGAGGTGTTAAACATGTCTAAATAAGACAAAAATCACTTATTTATATGAACAAAAAACATAATAAAATGATTAGAAAAATTTATTCATCTTTAAAGTGATAAAATAGGATAAAAAAGACTTAGTAATTAATTAGTATTAAAATTTAATATTACTATGTAATATTAAAACTTTAAAAATTATTATTTTAACCGTTTCGGTTTTTATCTTTTTTAACGTGTGTTAACATATTTTTACCTTAAAGGGAAAGATATAAAAAACATGTCTTTTAGTGACTGTGCTTTTATGTCCAAAAAAAGGAAGGGGTTCTTATGAAAATTATTAAACGCAGCGGAACAGAAGTTAAATTCGATATTAATAAAATCGTTAAAGCAATCGAAGGAGCGAACAACGAAGTTTCTTTAGATAAGCAATTAACTCAAGAGCAAATTTTAGAATGCGCGAGAAACGTTGAAAATATTTGTCATGAAAAAGGACGTATTTTAAACGTCGAAGAAGTCCAAGATCTTGTCGAAAATCAAATAATGGATAAGAAAGCTCATGAAGTAGCTAGAAAATATATCACTTATCGTTATCAAAGAGCCTTAGCAAGAAAAGCTAACACAACCGATCAGCAAATATTAACGCTTCTTGAATGTAACAACCAAGATGTAAAAGAAGAGAACTCTAATAAAAACCCAACAGTCAACTCCGTTCAAAGAGACTATATGGCCGGCGAGGTATCTAAAGATATCACTAAAAGAATTTTACTCCCTAAAGATATAGTAGAAGCTCACGAGCAAGGAATAATCCATTTCCATGACGCGGATTATTTTGCTCAGCACATGCATAACTGTGATTTAGTTAACTTAGAAGATATGTTACAAAATGGCACGGTTATCTCAGGAACCATGATTGAGAAACCAAAATCATTCTCAACAGCTTGTAACATAGCAACTCAAATAATCGCTCAAGTAGCCTCGAATCAATATGGAGGACAATCTATATCTATCACTCATCTTGCTCCGTTTGTTCAAATTTCTAGAGAGAAAATTAGAGCAAACGTCTTAGAGGAATTTGAAGGTGTAGAAGTATCTCAAGAGCATATTGAAAAAGTTGTAGCTAAGAGACTAAAAGAAGAGATTAAAAAAGGTGTTCAAACCATTCAATATCAGATAGTTACTTTATTAACTACGAATGGACAAGCTCCGTTTGTAACTATATTCATGTATTTAAATGAAGCTAGAAGTGAGCAAGAAAAGCAAGATATAGCCTTAATTACCGAAGAGATTTTAAAGCAAAGAATCGAAGGTGTTAAAAACGAAAAAGGAGTTTGGATTACTCCAGCCTTCCCTAAACTTATCTATGTTCTTGAACCAGATAATATTAAAGAAGGAACCCCTTATTTCTATTTAACTGAGCTTTCCGCGAAATGCACGGCTAAGAGAATGGTTCCAGATTATATCTCAGAAAAAATTATGTTAGAGCTCAAGCAAGGTAATTGCTACACCTGCATGGGATGCCGTTCCTTCTTAACTCCTTATAAAAACGAAAAAGGTGAATATCAATTCTACGGAAGATTTAATCAAGGCGTGGTCACGATTAACTTAGTTGATGTTGCTTTATCATCTAAAGGTGATGTTGAATCATTCTGGAAGATTTTTGATGAAAGATTAGATCTTTGCTATCGTGCCTTGATGTGCCGTCATAATCGATTAAAAGGAACTAAATCAGATGTCGCACCTATCTTATGGCAATATGGAGCCTTAGCTAGATTAGAAAAAGGTGAGACTATCGATAAACTTTTATATAACGGATATTCAACTATTTCTCTTGGATACGCAGGATTGTATGAATGTGTGAAATATATGACTGGTAAGTCTCATACCGATCCTGAGGCTACTCCGTTTGCTTTAGAAGTTATGCAGCACATGAACGATGCCTGCGCGAAATGGAAGGCAAAAGAGCATATTGATTTCTCGTTATATGGCACGCCATTAGAGTCAACTACTTACAAGTTTTCAAAGTGCCTTCAAAAGAGATTTGGAATCATTAAAGGTATCACCGATAAAAACTATATAACGAATTCTTATCATATCGTGGTAAGCGAGAATATTGATGCCTTTAAGAAGCTTGAATTTGAAGCTCAATTCCAAAGATTATCTCCAGGAGGAGCAATCTCTTATGTTGAAGTTCCAAATATGATGAATAATATTCCAGCGGTTATCAAAGTTATTCAATATATCTACGAACATATCATGTACGCGGAGTTGAACACTAAATCTGATTACTGCCAAGTATGCGGATACGATGGGGAAATCCAAATCAAAGAAGATAAAGATGGAAAACTTTATTGGGAATGCCCTCAATGCGGAAATAGAGATCAATCTAAGATGAATGTAGCAAGAAGAACCTGCGGCTATATTGGATCTCAATTCTGGAATCAAGGAAGAACTCAAGAGATTAGAGATAGAGTCTTACATTTATAATGCGTTACGGAAATATTAAAAATTGCGATATCGCAGATGGATTAGGAGTCAGAGTCTCTTTGTTTGTATCAGGCTGCAGAAATCACTGTAAAGGTTGCTTTAATGAAGAGACTTGGGATTTTAACTTCGGGGATGAATTCACTAAAGATGTCGAAGATTATATTATTGATTTATTAAAACAAGAATATATCGATGGATTTACTGTTTTAGGTGGTGAGCCTTTTGAAGAGGAGAATCAAGAAACAGTTTATAATCTATTAAAAAGAATTAAGGAAACATATCCTAATAAGAATATATGGGCTTATACAGGATATATATTAGATAAAGATTTATTGCCTGAAGAAGGAAGAAAGCATACAAAGTTTACCAAAGATATCATTAAATTAATTGATGTTTTGGTGGATGGTCCGTTCATCGAAGAAAAAAAGAATCTAACCTTAGAGTTTAGAGGATCGGAGAATCAACGAGTCATCGATGTTCAAGAATCTTTAAAGCAAGGAAAGATAGTCTTATATAAAATTAAACAAATGACTATTGAAAAAGCGTAGAATTTCTATGCTTTTTTCTTTTTTGAAGGGTAAATTCATAAAAAAGATTAAAGATTATGCTGTTTATAAATTTTAAGGTTGCATTAATAAAGTAAAAGATTAAAATATAATTAGAATGATTCTAAAAAACAGCAAGAAAAGAAACCAAATCTATCAGCTAATCGCGACAAGCGATGAACATCTCTCGGCTTATGATGTTTTAAGAATTTGCAAAGAGAGAGGATACGACCTCTCTTTAGCAACAATTTATAATAATTTAAATTGTCTTAGTGATGAAAATGTCATAAAGAGAGTTAAGGTTCCTGGATATGAAGATCATTTTGATCGAACTTTAGATGATCATGATCATTTCTTTTGTACATGTTGCCATTGCTTAATCGATATTGATTTAGATCAGCAATTTAATCCTTATATCGATAAGTATGGTAATAAGTTTGAACGAAGAGAAACAACATATTTTGGTTTATGTTCTTCTTGTCTCAAGAAGAATCATTAATAAACATAAACAGGGAGGAATTTATAGTTTATGAAAACCTACAAGTGCAAAGTCTGTGGAAAAGTATTCCAAAGTGACGAGAAAGATCCAGTTTGCCCAGTCTGCCATCAAAAAGGAGACGCTTTAGAGGAAGTTAAAGCTCCTACATTAAAAGGCACTCAAACTGAAAAGAATCTCCAAACTGCCTTCGCTGGAGAATCTCAAGCTAGAAACAAATATACTTATTTTGCTTCAGTAGCTAAAAAAGAAGGATATGAACAAATTGCTGCTTTATTCTTAGAAACTGCTGATAACGAAAAAGAGCATGCTAAATTATGGTTCAAAGCTTTAGGTGAATTAGGTGGAACTGCTGAAAACTTAAAAGCTGCCGCGGAAGGCGAAAACTATGAATGGACAGAAATGTACAAAGAGTTCGCGGAGACTGCCGATAAGGAAGGATTCCATGAATTAGCAGAGCAATTCAGAGGTGTTGCCGCGATTGAAAAACACCATGAAGAGAGATATTTAGCATTATTAAAGAATGTTGAATCTCTTGAAGTTTTCACAAAGAAAACTGGTATTCATACTTGGAAATGCCGTAACTGCGGCTGCTTAGTTGTATCTACTGAAGCTCCAAAGATTTGCCCAGTTTGCTTACACCCTCAAGCTTACTTTGAATTAGCTGACTGCGAAAATTATTAATAATTTTAAAAAATAATCATTAAAGATGGATGAAAGTCCATCTTTTTTGCTTTGTCTAGGAAATTATATTTGAAGACGAAAGTGACAAAAAAAGCTAAAAATTTGACCAAAAATTTTAAAAAAATGATTTTTTGATAAAAAAAGTGATGAATAAGCATAAAAAAATTAAATTACCCCCTTGTCAAAATTAAAATCTATGCTAGTATGAGGGCACAAAGAAACTTATATCACCACATTAAATCTTCAAACACTGGTTTATCGTCTCGTGACGAAAGAGTTAAGACTAGAGATCTTAACAAAAAGATTTAAAAACAAAATGTGTTATAAAATATTAGAAGATGAGATGTGATGTCGATGCTCCTAGCGTGGGTAAAAAGAGTAAAGTAAGAGAGCTAGGAGCTTTTATTTTGCTTATTTAATAAAAAAGCACCGTCACCGATGCTATTTTCTTGAGTTAAAATTGTTTTCTTACGAATCAAGTTAACTCAATTCCCCCTTTTTATAGGTAAATTTTAAAATTTGATTACAAAACTATCAAGAAAATTTACAAAAATTAAATAATTTTAAGCTAAAAAAGGTTATCACTTAGAAAGCGATAACCTGATATTTAATGATTGATTAAATAAATTAATCTTCTTGTTTTTGAGTCTTTTCCCAAGACATGCTATTACCTGTTTTAACAACGTAAGACATATCTTTTTTCTCAACTTTATTAATAGTCATTTCTTCAACAGTTGCTCCATCAGTAACTTTGATCTTGTTTGCTCCTGAATGAAGAGGAACTTTAACAGAGAAGACTTTGCTGTTTTTATACGCGGCGACTAATTTATCATCATGATAAATCTTTAATTCTTTATCAGTATTTGAATAGACTTTAATTATTGTCTTGCTTTCGTGCCTATTGATATATCTCGTGGAGCAAAGATGGAAGAAATGTTCTTTTGACCAGTAGGCTTTATAAAGATAGAAAGCATCTTTTTTAAGCTTACGATCGAAAGTCACTAAACCTTTATGGTTCTTTCCTGCATCATCACCTTGGTTACGGCCATCGCTTCCAAAGTCAAACATATTCCAAACGTGAGTTGCCCAGAGATATGGATGTCTTTCAAAGCATTTTAAGAGATATTCATGGTATTTACATTGATATTCTTCGGTATTATCGAATCTCTTTGGATGGATAGCGTGAAGATTTGGCATACCTTCCGCGCCATATTCTGATAGACCTAAAGCTCTTGAAGGATGAGTTAAATGATAGAAGCTAAACCATAAATCATTTAAGAAGAATCCAGGTACGTACCATCCTAAGTATAGGTTCCAAGAAACGATATCTGTGATAGCAGCTGTTTTATTGAAAGGACCGCACATAGCATAGCAGGCTAAGGTAGTTGGTCTAGAAGGATCAATCTTATGGCATAAATCATTTAATTTATGTAAAAGTGCGCCTCTGGCTTTCTTGTTCTTATTAGCGATAGTTATTTCATTAGCGATTCCCCATGTAACAATTGAAGCATGGTGATTTTGTTGATAGATAAGTTCTTTCATTTGAGAGATGGCATTTTCATCTCCATCAACTAAATATTCTGAGATGAAAGGAATCTCAGCCCAAACAACCATTCCGTATTTATCACATAAATCTAAGAAATATTCATCATGTTGATAATGGGCTAAACGAACTGTGTTCGCGCCGATCTCTCTAATTAATTCCATGTCTTCATCATGTTCTTTTTTAGTAATCGCGTTTCCTAAGCCTAACCGGTCTTGGTGACGAGATACACCTCTTAATGGATATGATTTACCATTGAGGAAGAAACCTTTCTTAGGGTCGATTGAGAAGGTTCTAAAACCATATTTAACGGATACAGTATCTAAAATTTCACCTTTTTCTGATATTAAATCAGCTTTGACGGTGTATAGATAAGGATCATTTAATCCATCCCAAAGATGAACTGAACCTAACTTAATTTCTTTTTCAGGTTCCATGGTAGCAACAGTTTTGTTTTCAGCGTCTAATAAGCTAATTTCTACCTTATTCTTAGAGTTGGTATAAGAAGTAACTATCATATAGAAGTCATTACCCCTCTTAGATGAAGTTACTTTAATTCCTTTAGAACCGTAGAAATCTAAATCGAAGTGTTCTTTATTAACGATGATGAAGTTAACATCACGATATAATCCTCCGTAGAAAGTAAAGTCCGCACGTTGAGGATAGACTTTTGTGTTAACAGAGTTATCAACCTCGATGGTTAAAGTGTTCTCCTTTTTTAAATATTCAGTTAAGTTAACGCGATAGGTTGAATATCCTCCATCGTGATGGAAGATAGAATTTCCATTGATTATGACATCTGATGAAGAATTAGCTCCGTTAACTTCTAAATATAATTCTTGATCATCTTTTAATTCTGGTTTTTTAAATGTTTTGGTGTAGGTTGCTTTACCTCTAAAATAATCTCCACCTCCATCTTGTCCATCGATGTTGTTCCAAGTGTGGGGAACATTAACTTTCTCTTCTTTTCCTTTTAAAGAAAATAACCAATCTTGATTGATATTGATGATTTGCCTCATATAACCTCCTTGAAATCTATCTATCGTTGTCTTTGGCAAGAGCTTTTGATTTTGAAGCTTCTCCGTTAGGCGCAAAACCCATAATTTTTACATATTCTCTATAGAAAGTTGAATATGTATCGAAGCCAAATGCCTCCGCGGCTTCGGTCTTTTTCGCTCCATTTAATATCATTAAATGCGCGGCAATAATCTTTTTAGAACGGACATATTGCATAATCGGAGTTCTCATATATTTTTTAAATTCATTAGAAATATATGACTTTGAAAAATTGAATGATTCGGCTATGGAATCAAGGGTAATCTTATTATGAATATTTGCATCTATATAGTTAATTATGCTAGTGATGGTATCGTTTTTACGAGATATTGGATTTGATTTTTCATGTCCGACGAAAACTAAAATTTTCATTAATTCGGAGATAAATAATTCATATACATCATCCCGATCCACATTTCTATTAAAGTAATCTTCTAAATTTTCAAAGAGAAGAATGAATTTTTTCATCTCATTAAAGATAGTAGGAAGACTATTTTTCTTATCAATTAAATGATTAGAAAGAATAGAATCAGGGAATTTCAAAACATATCTTTCATAAGGAACGGAAAGATTAACTGATGCAAAGTGAAATTTACCAGATGGGATGATTAATAAATCGCCAGGTGATAGTTTAAAGGTTTCATTTTCAACAGTGTAATCTACATCTCCTGCAACGAAAAATAGTATTTCGTTGAAATAATGCATATGTTTTTCATAGTTTTCGCTAGGAACAGATGGTCGATCAATCTTATGGGAAAAATCGATACTTTTATAGACGAAGTTGAACATTTGTTGCCTCCTATCAATAAGCATTATTTGAAAGAAGTTTATAAAATGCAACAAAAAAATTAAATATTATGCAATTTGTAAGCGCTTTTGATTGCATTATTTGAAAGATTAAACTCAAAAATAAACATCATTTTTGTTAAAAATGCCTATAAAAGTAGGATTTTTAGCAAATATATTGAAAATCTTTTTCGATATTGCAATACATAAAAATCTTGTTTGCAATGTGAAAGCGCTTTTGATTGCAATATAATATGCATGTTTTAGATGTAGGAGGAACTAAAACGTGATTGATAAGTATCTTACTCTCCTAAATAAAACCTTAGGCTAGCAATTAGCCCTTTTTGTGTTTTTATAAGAATAGGAAAATTTATTATCAATTGTTCTTATATTATTATAAGATTAGTCATCCTAAGCTGAAAAGCTCTTATCTAAGGAATCTAAACAGGAGGAAATTATGAAACTTGGATTTAGATGGTATGGTTTAAATGATTCAATTCCTCTAGAGTACATTGGACAAATTCCAAATATGTACACCGTGGTTACTGCTCTTTATGACAGCAAACCTGGTGAAAAATGGGATGAGACCAAACTCAAAGAATTGAAGAAATATGTTGAAGACCATAATTTAAAAATGGAAGTTATCGAATCAATTCCGGTTCCAGAGGGAATCAAATATGGCGCGGAAAATCGCGATGAATTAATTGATAACTTTATTTACAACTTACGTTTAGTAGCAAAATATGGAGTTAAATGTGTTTGCTATAACTTCATGCCAGTATTTGACTGGTTAAGAACAACGATGCATCACGTTAATAAAGATGGATCAGATTCATTAGCTTATATCTATGAAGATTTCTTGAAAGTGGATCCTAAGCATCTCCATCTTCCAGGATGGGATGAATCTTATACTGAAAGCGAACTTCAAGAATTAATGAATAGATATCAGCACATGACCCACGAAGATTTATTTAATAACATTGTATATTTCTTAAATAAAGTTATTCCTGTCTGCGAAGAAGTTGATGTTAATTTAGCTATTCACCCAGATGATCCACCTTGGGATATCTTCTCTCTTCCAAGAATTATCTCTTCAGAAGCTGATTTAGATAGATTATTTAAAGCAGTCCCTTCTAAGAGAAACGGATTAACTCTTTGCACAGGTTCTTTAGGTGCTGGAAGAGATAATGATATCGTTCATCTTGCAGATAAATATTCATCTCAAGGAAGACTTCATTTCTTACATATGAGAAATATTAAATACTTAGATGACAAAGGATCATTTGCCGAGACTGGTCACTGCACATGCGATGGAGATTTAGATATGGCTAAGATTGTTGATGTCTTAGTTAAAAATGGATTCGATGGATATGTTAGACCTGATCACGGAAGAAATATCTTTGGAGAGAATCAAAAACCAGGCTATGGACTCTATGATAGAGCCTTAGGAGCTTGCTATATTAATGGGCTTTTTGAAGCGACGGAGAAACAATATTCTCTTAGAAAGGATAAATAACAATGAAATTTGAAGAATTACCATTAAAAGTAAGATTTGATAACAAGGTTATAGTTATAACTGGAGCAGGTGGAGTTATCTGTTCTGAACTTGCTAAAGCTTTAGCGGCCGCGGGAGGAAAAATCGCGGTTATGGATTTAAGACTTGAATCTGCTGAAAGAACCGCCTCTGAAATTAGAAATAATGGAGGAATCGCGATGGCTTACGCGGCAAACGTCTTAAAGAAAGAAGATTTAAAAGCCGCGCATGAAAAGATTGTTAAAGAATTAGGTGAAGTTGATATTTTAATCAATGGAGCAGGAGGAAATAATCCACGCGCGCAGACAGATAAAGAATATTATGAATTAGGCGATGAAGAAAAAGATTTAATCTCATTCTTTGATCTTGATCAAGCTGGAGTTCAATTCGTTTTTGATTTAAACTTCTTAGGAACTTTATTACCTACTCAAGAATTTGCAAGAGATATAGTTAAGAGAAAAGGAAATGTTTTAAATATTTCTTCTATGAACGCTTTTACTCCTTTAACTAAGATTCCTGCTTATTCTGGAGCAAAAGCTGCTGTTAGCAACTTCACTCAATGGTTGGCAGTTCACTTCTCAAAAGTTAACGTTAGGGTAAATGCGATCGCACCTGGTTTCTTTGTTACAAAACAAAATCAATCATTATTATTTAACGCAGACGGAACACCAACCCCTCGTACCAACAAGATTTTAAATTCTACCCCTATGGGAAGATTTGGAGAGGTTTCAGAGTTAGTAGGTGCAACAATGTTCTTGCTTTCTGAAGAAGCTGCTTCCTTCATCACTGGAGTAGTTCTTCCAATTGACGGAGGATTCTCATCTTATTCAGGAGTTTAATATTATATGAAAGGATTTATTAACGATAACATTCTTTTATTCAATAAGACTGCTGTTGAACTTTATAACAATGTAGCTAAAAATCAACCGATTTATGACTATCATTGCCATCTTTCTGCAAAAGAAATTTATGAAGATAAAGTCTATCCTTCAATAACAGATCTTTGGATTGAGGAAGATGATAACGGCCATGCTTTCGGAGACCATTATAAATGGAGATTGATGAGAGCTAATGGAGTTAGTGAAAAATATATAACCGGAGATGGTGATAAGAAAGAAAAGTTTATTCGCTGGGCCGATACTTTATCTTATGCATTTAATAATCCATTGTTTGTTTGGTCGCATCTTGAGTTAAAACGTTATTTTGATATAGATGAAGTTTTATCCAAAGATAATGCTTCTAGAATTTATGATGAGATTCAAAAAAAGATGCCATATCGTTCCGCGAGAACTTTAATCAAGATGAGTAATGTTGATACTATCATCACCACAGATGATCCTTGCTCAAATCTTGAATATCACGATAAATTGAATAGCGACCCTTCATTTGAAACTAAGATCTATCCTTCATTTAGACCTGATTCATTAGTAGATATCGATAAGAGCGATTTTATTGATAATGTTAAATTATTAGAAAAAACTACATCGATTAAGATTGTTGATTTGCGCTCATTCTTAGAAGCTATCGATTCTAGAGTTGATTTCTTTAATTCTAAAGGATGCTATATTGCTGATCATGGCGTCTTAGATTTAGTTTATGAAGATGCAACTTGTGAAGAGGCAAATTCTATTCTTCAAAAGGCACTTTCTTGTAAAGAAACAACTAGAAAAGAAAGAAATATGTTTCAAACCTACATGCTCATTCATTTAGGTAAGAAATATAAAGAATTATCTTGGGCTCAACAATACCACCTTCAAGCTTTAAGAAATATCAATAAAGATATGTTCGATAAGTTAGGAAAGGATACTGGATTCGATGCGATGGATGATAAAAATATCGTCGAGCATGTCGGTAAACTTCTTTCTAAATTAAATGAGAATGATAATTTACCTAAGACCATCATTTATTCATTAAATCCAAAAGATTATGAAGCTTTATTAGCCACTTGCTACTGCTTCCAAAAAGATTACGCGCCATCGAAGATTCAATTCGGCGCGGCCTGGTGGTTCCTTGATCATCGTGATGGAATGGAAAGACAGTTCAAAGCTTTATCTAATTTCGGTTTATTCGGACATTTCATCGGAATGTTAACCGATTCAAGAAGTTTCTTATCTTACGCGCGTCATGAATACTTTAGAAGAGTGCTTTGCTCCTATGTTGGAGATATCGTTGAAAAGGGTGAATTCCCTAATGATAAAGAGCTTTTAGAGAACATGATTAAAAACATTTGTTACGGTAATGCTAAAAAATATTTTAATAGATAAGGAGAAATAAGATGGATATATTAACAAAAATTCATGAATTAAAAATTGTTCCTGTCGTAGTCCTTAATTCAGTTGATGAGGTTGAGACTAAAATCGGAGGGCTTGTTGAAGGAGGATTACCTGTCGCAGAGATTACTTTTAGAACCGCCTGCGCGAAAGAAGCGATTGAAAAATCATTAAAGCTCTATCCTGATGCTTTGATAGGCGCGGGAACTGTCATCAATGAAAAACAAGCGATTGATGCGATCGAAGCTGGAGCCAAATTCATAGTTTCACCTGGTCTTAGCAAAGATGTATTCAAAGTATGTAAAGCAAAAGGAGTTCTTTATCTTCCAGGAGTAGTTACTCCTACAGAAGTTATGGAAGCATTATCTTGGGGATTAGAAACTCTTAAATTCTTCCCAGCATCATCTTATGGAGGACTAAAGATGATTAAGACTCTTGCTTCAGTATTCCCTGCTGTTCATTTCATGCCAACCGGCGGAATTGATCAAACCACGATGAATGATTATCTAGCGTTTGATAAAATAGTCGCAGTTGGAGGCTCTTGGATGATGAAGGGCAACAAAGAAGAAATCATCACAAAGGTTAAAGAAGCAATTAATGCTTTAGGAGGAAATAAATAATGAAAAAAGTTGTAACACTTGGAGAAATCATGCTCCGTCTTTCAACCCCGGGGTATACTAGATTTGTCCAAACAGACACCTTCGACATCAACTATGGAGGTGGTGAAGCTAACGTTGCAGTCTCTCTTGCAAACTATGGACATGACGTTTACTTTGTTTCTAAATTACCTGACAATCAAATTGGTCAGGCAGCGGTTAACTCTTTAAGACGTTACGGAGTTCATACTGATTATATCGCAAGAGGTGGCGAGAGAATTGGTATTTACTATTTAGAGACTGGCGCGTCAATGAGACCTTCTAATGTTATCTATGACCGCGCGCATTCATCAATTGCTGAAGCTGATGTTGATGATTTTGATTTCGATGCGATCTTTAAAGACTGCGCATGGTTCCATTTCACCGGAATCACTCCTGCAATTTCTCGTAAGGGATTCGAGATTACTTTAAAAGCTTGCGAAGCTGCAAAGAAACATCACTGCACAGTTTCTTGCGACCTTAACTTCAGAAAGAAACTTTGGACTACTGAGGAAGCCCAAATTGCGATGAATCAATTAATGCCTTATGTTGATGTTTTAATTGGTAATGAAGAAGATTGCGAGAAATCATTAGGTTATAAACCTCAAAACGTTGATGTTACTAAGGGTAATGTTGAAGCGATTCATTATCATAATTTATTCACTGAAATGATTAAAAAATATCATTTCCAATACTGCGTCGCGACCTTAAGAGAATCTTATTCAGCTTCTGATAATGGTTGGTCAGCAATCATTTCTGATGGTAAAGAATATTATCATTCAAGAAGATATGATATTAGAATCGTTGATAGAGTCGGAGGAGGAGATTCCTTTGCTTCTGGATTAATTCATGGATTAATGACTTATTCAACTAAGGAAGAGGCTCTTGACTTTGCAGTTGCCGCGTCAGCTTTAAAGCATACGATTCCTGGTGACTTCAACCTTGTATCTATCAAAGAAGTTGAAACCTTAATGAAAGGCGATACTTCAGGTAGAGTTCAAAGATAATTATTTATCTAATAGAATTTGATTTAAAACCTTAATTAAATATGAGCAGATATCGCTTGGTAACAAGGATAGCTCATTGATATCTTTAGAGGCTTCTTCGCCTGCTGAAGAAAAGACATAATTTCCCAAAGCAACGGTAGAGATATCGTTGCTTTTTTGCGAGACAAAAGAAGTTAAGATTCCAGAGAGAACATCTCCTGAGCCACCTTTTGCCATGCCAGGAGTTCCTAATATATTTAAATATGTTTGATTTCCGTCTGTGATGATAGATACATTATTTTTTAAAATTAATATTAGATGATATTTACTCGCGAATTCTTTAGCTAAGTAATAAGGATTTAATAATATTTCGTTAATCTCTTTTTTACTTAATCTAGAGAATTCATTAATATGCGGAGTGAGAATTACTTTAGCTTTAGAATTAAGTAGATAACTATCATCTAGATTGCTTAAAGCATTTAATCCGTCAGCATCGATAATTAATATTCCTTGATAATTAGATAACAAATATTTAATTAATTTTTGGCTTTCAATATTATTTGTTAATCCCATACCTACAGTTATTACTCTAGAAGTTAATAAAGGTTTTATTTCTTCTTCAATAAATAGAATATGACCATCTTGTTCGCTTAGAGGATAGAAAGTTGCTTCTTTAATATCGGCTAAGATTAAAGATTGAATAGATTTAATAGAGCAAATTCTAGTAACTCCCGCGCCGGAACGCAGGGTAGAGTAGGCTCCTGTTGCTAAACGGATAGCTCCTGAATAATTGATTGATCCTCCAATTAAAGAAACGTAGCCATAATCTCCTTTATTAGAAAAACTTTTTCTATGGGTAATTAATTTTTTAACATCTTCCTTTTCTAAAATTGATATGGTTGAAGAAGGTTCTTTATCTAAGATAATTCTATCTAGTTTATTTATGTAATCTTTGCTTTTAGCTAAAAAGTGGCCTAGTCTATATAGATTAATCGCGATGGTTAAATTAGATTTAATTATTGTTTCTCCCATTCCAGAATTTATATCTAATCCAGAGTTAATATCGAGAGAAACTACGTTTTTATTTTGTTGATTAATATTATTAATTATCTCTTTTAAATCATCTTTTAAAGGAAGATGAAAAGAGTTACCTAATAAACCATCTATTATTAATTCTTCATTAAATATAGTGTCCTTAGTTAAAGTGACAAGAGGAATAGAAAGCTTGTTAATTAAGGATAAAAAATATTCATTAGATTCGCTTCGTTTAGATGAATCTAATACGTAAATTGTAACTTCTATATTGTGTTTATAAGCTTCTAAAGCAAGAGCTAAAGCATCCGAACCATTGTTTCCGTTTCCAACGAGAAAAGCATTTGATCTTTTAAAATTAATTTTTTGAAATAGTTTTTCTCCAACCAATTTAATAAGTTCGATCTCAGAATATTTTTTAAGTAAATTTGAATCCTCTAAAATGAAATCTTCTTTAGTAAATACGTTTATCATACTTTAATTTTACAATGATTATTTAAAAGTGAATATGATAAGAATTATTTGTTGAGATTATAGTTAGTTAAATTACCCAATTTTACATGTAATAACGTTTATCTTATTATTAGAAATTTTAAAAAATTAACTCTTTGATGATTAACTTTGTAAAGAAAAAAGTGTTGTCTTATTTTATGACATCATAATCTTTTTACTCATATTTCGAGCGAATTTTAGTAAGTCTTTCGTTGTTATATTAGTTATGTATACCTATAGACTACAAAATAGTATGCATGATTGATACAATAAAAACTGAGCTTGTCCTGTAATCGCTTAAAAGCTATAATCTTTTTGGGAATAATAAATATGTTGAATTCGGTAAATACATATAAAGTGAATAAAAAGGCAAAACAGCATTGGCTTTTTTTACAAATCCTTTTAATTGCTATCTTATTTATATCAACTGTTTTATACATTTGCCCTCTTAAATATGTTCAAGTTTGGGAGCATCCTGGTGCATACTATAACGTTTTTCAATCAATTAATGGTGAGTATCAATGGATTCTTATAACTTCGATATGTTTAAATATCGTGTATATCGTATATTCTTGCTTTTCATTTATGAAATTTAGAATGAATGGCAAACAAACTGTTAGAATTTTTAATCTTGTTTTGTTTGTTATATGTATTATCTTCATAATTTTAACTTTCATTTTTGCTTTTATATATTCAAACAATTATCCAAAAGGGTAAATTATTTGGTATATGTAATTACTACCATAAAATATAGTTTTTTTGAAAAGCATTATAATAATTAAAACGTAGATTAAGCTTATTTCTAATTACGTTAACTAACGGAGGAAAGTATGGTTAAAGCTTTAATAGTATTTTTGGCATAAATAATAATTGGATTAATTGTTTTAATGATCTTGGGATATGGAGGATTATTAATCTATCTACCAATTGAAATCGCTGCGATAGGTGCCTATATAGTTTATATATTATCTAAAGATGATTTATGATAATTAAATTAATATTCATAATCTAGGTGCTTTACGTTTTCTATAAATTTAATAGACTTAATAACCTTTTAATTTTATTACTTTAAAAAAACGTTTAAACTAAAGCTATCTATGAACGTTAAAAATGTTTCTCCATCCAACATCGGTAATGTGATTTTATTCGATAAAGCCCGTATAGAAGTTTTAAGCCCAAGGTTTATTCGCTTAGAAAAAGGAATGTATGTTGATAATATCACTCAAGGAGTTAAATCTAGAGACTTTCCTAAAGTTAAATTCTCTTATGAGCACGTAAATAATTCCTTAACAATATTTACTGAAGAAGCTACTTTTTATATATCTTTAAGATCTTTAAGAGTAAAAAAGGTAATCTATCGGGATATCAATTTAACTTTAAAATTTAATA
Source organism: uncultured Bacilli bacterium (assembly GCA_944332225.1). GTDB lineage: Bacteria > Bacillota_I > Bacilli_A > RFN20 > CAG-449 > CALVJO01. The sequence continues at coordinate 93,204 of CALVJO010000001.1, forward strand.
AGTTTTATAGATATCAAAAAATATCATTATTAGATTTAGATATTAATTCTCTGATTAATGATATTGATAATAGATCTTTATTAATTTTTGATGATTCTAAGTCTTTGATTTATAAAAACAATCAATTTGTTAAACGCGATAGAAAAGATAAAGACTATTATGTTTATGCATATCAAAAAGATAAAGATGAATTAAAAAGATGCTTGTTGTTTTTAACAAGGATAGATGATAAATAACTATAAAATTAAACATACGTAGTATGTTTAAAAACTAAATACATTAAAAAAAGAAGCTATTTTATCTATTTGATATTTAAATAGCTTCTTTTAGTAAATTTAATTATCTTTAAAGACTTGCTTTCCAAAGGCCATGAAGATTGCAATATTCAACAACTTCTAATAATTTTTCGCCTTCATCTAAGATAAATGATGCTCTAGGTTCATCGTTTGCGGTTAAATGTTTAATTCTTACTCCGTTAGAAGTATTTATCGCGATGAAAGAAACTAAGTGAGCTTCAGTCATAGGATGGATAGTTGATCCAACAACTACATTAACTTTATTTCCTTCGATGGTTACTACAGGAACATGTTTTTCAGTTGCCGCGTCGACTGTGTTTGGAACGAGCTCTTTCATGTTTTCACCTAAGCAAGCAGCTTCATGCGCGACGTAGATAACGTTTTTACAATTTTGACATTGATAGAATTTCATATATTTATTCTCCTTTTTTTCAGTATAGCATGGTTAAAATTTATAAATTGAATTTTTGATTAAAATTTGAATTAAATATTCTTTTATCGAAAAAATTCATTGTTTTTCACTTTAAAAAGTGAAATTTTACTCTTTTTTCTTTTCTAAACCGATTTATAATATTAATAAGAAAACAATTGGGAGGCAGATAATATGTCATTTGTTATTACTATTGGTAGACAATATGGTTCAGGAGGAAGATATATCGCTCAAGAACTAGCAAAAAAATTAAAGATTAATTTCTATGATAATGAGCTTTTAACTAAAGCAGCTGAGAAAACTGGCTTAAGCGTCGATTACATTAAAGCTAACGAAGAAAAGAAGGATTCCTTATTTGCTTTTATGGGATTAAATGATGTCGATAATACCTTAACTGCAGTTCAAAAAGTATCTAACACACAGTTTGCTATAATTAGAAATCTTGCCTCAAAAGAGTCTTGTGTCATCGTAGGCCGTTGCGCGAATTATGTATTAAAAGACTATAAAAACGTTCTTAACGTCTTTATTCACGCGCCGATGGAGGATAGAATTCATCGCGCGGTTACTTACTATGGTTTAGATCCTAAGAAAGCAAAAGATTCAATTAAAAAAATGGATAAAAGACGCGCGGGATACCATAATTACTTCACTGAAGAGAAATGGGGAGATGCGACTAATTATGATATTTGTTTAAATTCTTCTATCGGAATTAATGAATGCGTCGATATCATAATTGCCGCGGCTAAAAATAAATTTCATCTCAATTTAGAAGATTAAGGAAAAATAAATTTTCTATCCGTATAATATCTATATGAAAGAGCCAAGAAGTAAAAAACAAAATCGATTGATATCCATAGGTTGTTTAGCTGTATTTATCGCTTCTATTTTGTTTTTAATCGTGTTTCTTTTGATTTATGTTTTCTAGATGAATTTATCTAAAGATAAAAAGTATTTATTAGGATTATCGATGGGCAGCGATTCGCTTAGCCTATTCTCTATGCTTCAAAAAGAAGGATATGTTTTTTCCTGCGCGATAGTTAATTATCATTTCCGTAAAGAAGCAGATGATGAAGTAAATTTAGCTAAAGAAATATGCAAAAAAAATAATATAGATATCTATGTGAAGGATAGTTATTTTAAAAAAGGCAATTTTGAAGATTTTGCTAGAAATGAACGATATGAATTTTTTAAAGAACTTGTCGATAAATATCATTTTGATGAAGTGTTAATCGCTCATAACAAAGATGATTTAATTGAAACATATCTTCTTCAAGAAAAGAGGGGAATCGTATCTTACTATGGGCTTTTAGAAGAGACATATATTAAAGGATGCAAGATCAGAAGACCTCTTTTAAATTATTATAAAGATGAATTAGAACAATATTGTAAAGATAATAACCTTCCTTACTGTATCGATAAGACTAACTTTGACACTAAATATCAAAGAAACAAGATTAGATCTGAATTAAAACTTCTTAGCAAAGAAGAAAAAGAAAAGATAGTTAACCTCGTAAAAGAAAAAAATAATAGATTAATTGAAGATAACGCCTTGATTGAAAAAATAATTGATAACAATAAAGTTGCTCTAAAGGTTTTAGATACTTTAAATGAGGATCAAAAGGTTAGATTACTTTACCAATTTATTAAAAAATATAATCAAAACTATATTTTAAAAACTAGTTTTGCTAAAGAGATATTAAGCCAAATTAATAAGACGCAAGGCAATAAAAGTTTCTCTCTAGGAGAAGGATTATTGATTGTAAAATTATATGATTGTTTAAGAATAGTTAAAATTGAAAACTATAATTATACAGTGGAGGTTGATAGACCTTCTATTGTTGAAAATAGATTTATTTACTTTGATTTAACAAAAAATTTAAATTTATTTTACTTAAATGATGATTCATTTCCTCTTAAGATTGAAAATGTTAAGGGAGATGAAATAATCTATCTAGGCAAAGTGAAGAAAAAAATTAATCGATTGTTCATCGACGAGAAGATTGATTATATAAAAAGACTTTACTGGCCTAAGATCATTGACCGTCATGGAAAAATCGTCTTTGTCCCTAGAACGACAAAAAACCAAAATAACAACTTTGTTGTTAAAGACCTTGATGGTGTGATATAATCAACAAGACTTTTTAATCTAACCGAGAATATAGGAGGAATAAATGAACGACAAAAAGAAATCATCAAGTTTTCTATCATATATAGTTCCATATCTTTTAGTGGCCGTGGTGATTGGCTTATTGATCTTCTTCTTTGGCAATTTTAGACAAGTTGAAACTAAAAACCCAGCGATTCAAGATGTGATAACCGTGACTATGAGCCGTGATGAATACGTGGCAAGCAGTCAAAATTCTGAAGCCGCGGGGGCTGAATATGACGCGAAAATTCAGTCTTCATGGCTTTATACAGCAAATATACATGAACTTAATCAAACATCTAGACCATCTTCTGATATTTTGACTTTAACTGGTTACTATAGTGAGAATGAAGTAAATTATCGCTTTAATTTAACATTAACTTATTCAACATCTATCGATTGCGTTTCGGAAATTATTAGAACTAGACCAGGAAAAGAAGCTAATACAGCATACTTTACTGATGAAATTTATAGTATAGTCGACCCTTACGCATCGAGCTGGCTAGATTATCTTCCATCGATATTATTGATGGCAGGTGGATTTATCTTAGTCATATTCTTGTTCTCAAGAATGTCTTCTTCGATAAATAAATCTAATAATTCAGCTTTAGACTTTAATCGTTCTAGAGCTAGAAAAGAAGATTCGTCTCCTGTTAGATTTAATGATGTTGCAGGATGCGATGAATGTAAACAAGAGATGGTTGAACTTGTAGACTATCTTAAAAATCCAGATAAATATTCTAAATTTGGAGCAAAGTTACCAAAAGGTGTTTTACTTGTTGGACCTCCAGGAACTGGAAAAACTTTATTAGCTAAAGCGGTAGCTGGAGAAGCTCATGTTCCATTTTATTCAATATCAGGTTCTGACTTTGTTGAAATGTTCGTCGGTGTCGGCGCGGGCAGAGTTAGAGATATGTTTAAAAAAGCTAAACAGACAGCACCTTGCCTCATCTTCATCGATGAAATTGATGCGGTAGGTAGACAGCGTGGAGCAGGCCTTGGAGGAGGCAACGATGAAAGAGAGCAAACTCTTAACCAATTATTAGTCGAGATGGATGGTTTCGGAGACAACACCGGGATTATCGTAATCGCCGCGACTAACCGTGATGATGTTCTTGACCCAGCTTTATTAAGAGCAGGTAGATTCGATAGAAAAATCACCGTTGACTTACCTGATAAAGAAGGTAGAGAGGCTATTTTAAAGGTTCACGCGAGAAATAAAGTCATCGCTAAAGACATTGATTTTGAAAATATCGCTAAGAGAACGGTTGGTTTCTCTGGAGCTGATTTAGCTACTATTCTTAATGACGCGGCTATCTTAGCAGTTAGAGCTAATAAAAACGAAATCACCATTAAAGATATCGATGAGGCTATCGATCGTAGAATTGCTGGTCCAGCGAAATCTAATAAATCATTATCTCCTGAAGAAAAGAGAATGATAGCGTTCCATGAATCAGGACACGCGATTATCGGATTAAAGATTCCTTATTCTGATAAAGTTCAAAAGGTTACCATCATTCCTCGTGGTAGAACAGGTGGGCACGTCTTGATGACTCCTGAAGATGATCGCTTCACGATGACTAAAAATGAACTTGAAGCGAGAATCATCGGTTATTTAGGTGGAAGAGCATCAGAAGAAATCTTCTTTAAAGATGTTTCAACCGGCGCGAGCAATGATATTGAAGTCGCAACTAGAATCGCAAGAGCGATGGTCACTCAATATGGAATGTCATCTTTAGGACCTATTCAATATGAATCTGATCAAAATTCAGTTTTCTTAGGTAGAGATTATAATAACGTTCAAAAGAATTTCTCCTCTCAAGTGGCTAATGAAATAGATGCGGAGGTTAGAAAGATAATTGAGCACGCTCACCAGGTTGCTCTAGATACGATCACTAAATACGCGGATCAAGTTACCTTAATCGCGGAGACTTTGATTCAAAAAGAAACTATAACCGCGGAAGAGATTAATTATTTAGTTGAGCATGGTACCTTACCTCCTCAATCAGTAAATGATATTGATCCTGCTAAGGTGAAAGTTGACGTAGTATTAAACCATGAAGAGAATAATCAAGGTTCTGAAGAGATAAAAAATGATGAACCAACAGTAGATGCAACTGAAGATAATAATTCATCTAAAGAAGATAATAACCAACAATAATTAAATTAAAAATAAGGAGCTAATCTTTCTTATAAAGAGAAAAGAAGCTCCTTTTTTCTAGTAAAAAAAAGATAATTTAGTATACTTGAAAAGATGAATAATAAACCTTTTATTATAGCCGCGCCGCTCGCAGGATATACCAATTTAGGATATAGACGTTTTCTTAAGACTTTTGGAGTCGATTTAACGGTATCTGAGATGATTTCAGACTTTGCTTTAATCTACCATAATAAAGAAACTTTAAACATGGTAAAAACTTCTCTTGATGAAAGACCGGTCGCTCTTCAATTGTTTGGAGGAAGCAAAGAAACTCTTTTAAAAGGATTAGAAGTTCTTCAAGAAGTAGCTACTTACGATTATTTAGATTTAAATTTTGGTTGTCCAGTTAATAAAGTTTTTAAAAATAATGCTGGTTCTGCTTTTTTAAAAAAAGAAAGAAGAGATGAATTATTTGAAACTGTTCAAGCTATTGTTAATCTATCTAAAGTCCCGGTTAGCGCAAAGATTCGCTTAGGAATTAATGAAGATAATATTAATGTTGTAGAAACCTGTAAGATTTTAGAAAAAGCAGGAGTTAGTTTAATTACTATTCACGGTAGAACTAAAGCTCAGCTTTATGCTGGCAAGGCTAATTATGATTATATTAAATTAGCTAAGGAAGCAGTTAAGGTTAAAATAATAGCTAACGGAGATATTGATTCACTATCTAAAGCTATAGAAGTTTTAAATTATACCAAAGCTGATGGAATTGCTTTAGGAAGGGGAATCCTCGGTAATCCATATTTAATAACTCAGATTAAACGTTATTATGAAGACGGAACTATATTAAAAGACCCAACTTTAAAAGAGCAATTAGAGTATTTAAAACAACATTATTCTCTTTTAAAAGAAACTAAGAATGTTGATCGCGCGATAATAGAAATGAGGGGGATTGCCCCTCATTATCTAAAGAGATTTACGAATATTAAGAAGTATAAAGTCAAATTATCAATGATTAAGAATGAAGATGAATTAATGTCTATAATCGATGAAATTTTGTTTGATGAATCAATCAAGACAATTATTTAAATTCAAATTCATAGAAAGAAAGTTTTCCCTTCCCATTAAATGTGATGAATAACGGGGAAACTTTTTTAATGATTGATAAAGTTCCGTTAAAGGTTGTTTTATTCTTACAAGGAGAAATTTTGATTTTTCCAATTATGGAACCATCTTCATCATCTTTAATGATCATCTCTCCTCTAAACGTTCCTTTCACGACAACAGACATCATTAAGACTCGTTTATCAAATGAAAAATATTTATATCCGATTGTCGCATGTCGCGATAGGTTTTTAATATATTGAGTTTCCTCTTCTTCATTATCGTTTCTTTCTTGAGTGATGAAAGGATGAGAAAAGGCAATAGGTCTAATAACCTTATAAAAGAAAATTCCTTTATCCGTATATAAATTGCAGCATATAGAAGCATGATAACTTCTATTAGCTAATAAAGGTTTACCGTTTAATCCTTGAGAAGTCATCTCAGCTTGAGCAAAATGTAATCCATCAAAAGTTAATTTCTCCGCGCACATCTGTCTAGCAAAGGAATTCTTATGAGTTTGACGATGGTAGAAAATATAATATTCATTATTTAAACATAATAATGAGCCGTGATTATTACCATAGTAATTAGTTTTATGGTCCTTTAATCCTTCGTCGCAGTTAGAGACGAGGACACCTCCATAGACAAAGTCTCTATCAGGATAAGAACTTATCGCGTAGCAAAGATCATGGTTATTGAATGATGAATAAATGAAGTAGTATTTATCATTAATCTTACGCATAGAAGAAGCTTCAAAGAATTCATGCCCTTCAAAATCTGTTCCTTTTGCGTTATAGATAGTTTTACAAATATAAGAAGGCCCTTCTTTAATGGTTAACATATCATCATCTAAAACGAAGACCATCGCGCCTTTATCAGTGTTCTTTCTTCCATGAAGACCGAATCTTTGAACTGAACCATATCCTGAATAAAGATAGATTTTCTTATCATCATCGATAAAAATTGCAGGATCAAATTGAAGATACTCATTTAAGTCTCCAAGCTTAGTCCCATCTTTATATTTAACGTTACCATAATATTCAAATGGACCGTCTGGAAACTTTGATTTAGCTACCCCGATGTGACCTGAGAAACCTAATGTGTAATATAGATAATAATTACCATCATTTCCCTTGCAACAATCTGGAGCGAACATAACGTTCATGAATCCACCTTTATACTCTGGATCCTGACTTTTCTTATAGGAAATACCCTTGCTTGACCAAGATGTTAAATCATCAATTGGACAAGAATAGACAATATAATCATTTAAGCAAAACGATATTCCTTTAAATTTATCGTGAGAGCCGTATACATAGATACGATTATCAAATACGTGAGGCTCAGGATCTGGAATATATTCATAGTTTGGTAGAATAGGATTAGTTATCTGCTTCATATTTTTTCCTCAAGGGGTTTAGTAGTTAAGTAAAGTTCTTGATATCTTTTGAACTTTTTTAAGTATTTTAAATGATTTTTTGAATTAGGATAATAAGTTTCATTATCTTTTATGAGCTCGGAGCAAGCATCTTCAATGCTTGGGTATAATTTATCCCCGACCATAGCTAAGATCAACGCGCCTAAAGCTCCTCCATCTTTAGTGTTAATCGTCTTGATTTCAATATTAAAGATGTCGGCTAAAATCTGTAAGAGAGCTTTTGATTTACTTCCTCCTCCAATCACCCGTGCTGAAGTAACTAAAAGGCCGTTTTCTTTCATAACTAAGTAAACATCATATAAGGAAAAACAGATTCCTTCTAAAACAGCTTTAACTAAATCACCTCTTTTATAATAAAGGGAAAGATTAGAGAAATATCCAGATGCTTTTGGATCATTAATCGGGCTTCTTTCGCCGCATAGATAAGGTAAGAAGATGATGTTTGAGATTTCATCTGGTAAAGATGATAGTTCTTTAACATAATCATCGGTGTTTAAAATGTCTTCTAAGAACCATTTTAGAGATCCCATCGCAGAAAGCGTGCAACCTAGGAAATGGAATTTTCCTGAAGCATGTCTAAAGGTATGAACTCTTCCTAGTCTATCATAAGCATAGTTATCTAAAGGAGCAAAGACAGTTCCTGAAGTGCCTAGAGAAATCGACATAGTATTTTCTTTTACGGTGTTTGTTCCAATTCCACCTATAGCTTGATCTCCTCCTCCGATGATTACTAGACATGAGGAAGGTAGATTAACTAGTTCTTGATATATTGGTAAAACGTGACCAATTACATCGTATGAAGAATATATTTTAGGTAATTGCTCTTCTTTAATAGATAAAATATCTAGCATGTATTTTGAATATTGTTTCTTGGATACATCGAAGAATAATGTTCCTGATAAATCAGAAATATCAGAAGCAAAGATATTAGTTAATCTATAGGCTAGATAATCCTTTGGAAGCATGATTTTATTAATTCTTTCAAAATTTTCTTTTTCATGCTTTTTTACCCAAAGAAGCTTCGGCGCGGTGAACCCGCATAAAGCGATATTTCCAGTTTCTTCAATTAATTTATCTTTTCCGATTACATTATTGAGGTAATCAACCTCTTCTTCCGTCCTAGAATCATTCCAGAGAATCGCATTACGGATCACTTTATCATCTTTATCTAGTAAGACTAAACCATGCATTTGACCTGAAAAGGATAAGGCCCTTACTTTTGAAAGATCATTACGCGCGGATAAAGTTAATAAAGCTTTAATCATTCCGTTATACCATTCATTTGGATCTTGTTCGGAATAATTTAATTGAGGCAAGATTAAAGGATAGTCTTCAGATGCTGAATCGATAATATTACCTTTTTCATCACCTAAGGAGACCTTGATAGAAGAAGTTCCTAAATCAATTCCTAGATAAAATTTCTTATTCATAAAGAGAGAAAATAATGTTGTTTATAATTTCTTGTAAATATTCTTGGCGACCAGATTCAACTTCAATATTTGTTAAACCTCTCGCGTAGCTATCTAATTCTTCAAAAGTGATATCGTTATCAACGATTTTCTTTCCGATTCCTTGCTTATAAGAACGATAACGATCTTCTTTGAATTCATCGATTCTACCATCTTCAATGATCTTTGCTGCAATTCTTAATCCTAAAGCAAAAGTATCCATACCGGTTATATAAGCTAGCAAGATGTCTTCACTTGTATTAGATTGTCTTCTAGTTTTCGCATCGAAGTTTAATCCTCCGTTTTTGAATCCACCTTCTTTGAGAACTTCTAGCATGCAATAAGTTGCATCATAGACATTGAATGGGAATTCATCGGTATCCCAACCTAAAAGCATATCACCTTGGTTTGCATCTATTGAAGAGAATACTCCGTTGATTCTAGCCACTCTTAGCTCATGAGCAAAATCATGCTTAGCTAAAGTTGCATGGTTAGCTTCAATATTTAATTTAAAATCTTTTAAGAGATCATATTTTCTTAAGAAGTTGCAGCAGGTCGCGGCATCAAAATCGTATTGATGTTTAGTAGGTTCCTTTGGTTTAGGTTCGATTAAGAAATCTCCCTTAAATCCTTGCTTTCGACCATAATCTCTAGCTAGGGTTAAGAATCTAGCTAAATTATCATTTTCTAAGGCCATGTTGGTATTTAACAAGGTGTCATAACCTTCTCTGCCTCCCCAGAAAACATAAGCTGTACCGCCTAATTTTATATCAGCGTCGATGCAAGCTTTAACCTTGCTCGCGGCAACAGCAAAGATATCTGCATTAGGTGAAGTAGCCGCGCCGGCCATGAAGATTTTATTTCCAAAGTTATTCGCTGTGTCCCATAACAATTTTTTATGATGTTTATCTTGAAGAACTTTAAGGTAGTCAACCATCTCATTAAAGTTATCTAAACTCTCTTGTAAAGTCTTTCCTTCAGGAGCGATATCAACATCGTGGAAACAATAATAATCGATATCTAATTTATCCATTAATTCAAAGGCGAAATCAGCCTTCTTACGATAGATTTCTTTTGGATCTTTAAGGTTAAAATTCTTATCTCCTGTCGCTCCTCCAAACATATCAGCTCCAACATAATCAATCGTGTGCCAATAAGATAAAGCAAATTTTAAATGGTCTCGCATCTTCTTTCCCATGATTATTTCATCAGGGTTATAGTATTTAAATGCAAATGGTTCTTTAGACTTTGGACCTTGGTAAGTTACTTTTTTAATTTCATCGTATTTTTTCATAAAATGGCCTTTCTAATATAGTAAAAGTAAGTACAAGCTAAGGCACAATGCGCCTTAGCTTGTAAATGTAAGAGATTTCTAGGAGGTAAAATCAATAAGGATAGAATGGTAAATCATCAATAGAGCAAGATTGAAGATTGTAATAAGTTTTGGTTGACCATGTCCATTGATTCGAGCTGTCGACACCGACAAGACTATTAATCGTGAGATTTGTTCCATCCATCGTGTAGGAACATTCCATGTATTGATTCATATCTTGATTGTTATAATTGAATACCCATACAAGAGTAACTTTAGTTGAGTCATCTCCGAATATGAAGTAAGTATCAGTAGTTTGGTTGTATGCATTAGCTTTTGTGCTACTTCTCATGAAGATTTCTAAGGTGATTTTTAACATTCCATCTTGTTCGATAAGTTGGAATTCTTCTGGCAATAGATTATAAGTTTCATCACTTCCAGAAATCTTATCACCGACTACTATTGAGGCGAGACCTTGAGTTCCTTCTAAAGTGATAGAGAAGGTAGCTTCGTTTGCTCCATCTGATATCTTAGCTTCAGTTGGCGAAGTGACTATTACAGTTACATCTTTTTCACTTAAAGTTCCGTGTAAGGTATTAGCTTCTTCACTTAAGTCAAAGGTAACAGGCATATTGTAAGTTTGACCATTAGTCATTGGGAAGTTGATTTGGTTATTATCATAATCAAATTCATAAGGAATTGTCGAAGCATCGATTTCCTCTCTTCGATCATCGGTGACTCTAGTGACTCTGATTCCAGTTGGATCGAATAAATCTACATATCGATAAGTTTTCTTAACTGATTCAGCAGAGAAATCAAATTCGTAAGTTGCTTTATCTTCTCCAACATTAATCTTGAGAGATGTCTCGAAGATATCTTCTCCCTCCGCGTCACTTTGCCAAGAAACTTTGACATCTTGGTCACCTGATTTGGTCATATCTGGTAAAGTCCAAGTTGCTTCATCAGGGTTGATAATCGCAGAATGTCTTAAATCGTTTCTAATTAAATTAACGGTCCAAGAAGTCTTATCAAATTTTTCGCGGAATTCATATTGTAAATCATCATCACCGTGATCAAGATAGATTCCGATTACAGGTGTGTACATAAATCCGTTCATCTTGAAGGTACGACCTCCGTTGACGTTAGATTTTAAATCACCGTACCAATCATAATATGGGTCACGGCTTTGGTTACAAACCATATCATTACCCGCGGTGTCTTTTAATACTAGACAAGATAATCCTTCCGCGGTTTGGTTATACCAGTAACCATAGATATTAGTTCCTGATGCTGTACCGTTATATAATCCATCTTCCCAAAGGTAGATGTAAGAGTAAGTGTAATTGAAGTTTCCTTGATAAGCTTCGGTGTATTTTCCTTCAAATTCATAAACTTTATTGTGAAGGAATCGATCAGGAGACGATGAGACGTTATTGATGATTTGTTCAGCTGTCGCATCTTTATAAGGGTGAGTATCTTCTCGATAAACCACTTGAGTAGGATCAAAATCATACTCGATGGTTTTATCTTTCCATTCTTCTTGAATTTCATCAAGCGTCACGGTTTGACCGGCGCTTTTTGATGATGAGTTTAAAGAGGCTAAGGTTCCCGCGGATATTGATATTGCGAGAACAAATACGCAGGCTCCAGAGATTATTTTAATAAGATTATTCTTAGAAAAACGTCCTGTTCTTTTAACTTCTTCCGCGAATTCTTGCTCACCTTGCTTATTTAAGAAACCTAAGAAAGTAGCAACAACTGCGGAGATAACAATTATAAATTGCATTATGATGTAGAAAAGATTTAATGGGAAGTTTCCTCCTTGATAGGCGACTCCATTAATTTGGTCGACAATCAAGTTAGGAATTAAATAAATCTCTTTCATCAGCGATAAACAATAAGCGATTAACGCGCCGATATGAATAAATTTATATTCAGGTAAGACTAAGGTGACTATATCAAGGATTGCTCCAAGAATAATACAGACACCGATTACTTCAGGTAAGTTGCCCGCGGCATTATTTGCCATAGCTCCTTGGTAAGTAGCAAAGAAGACGATACCAAGAATTAGGGAGAGAATTATATCACCGATTACAATATAGTAACCGATGCCTTTGCCTTTTAAGAATTGTTTAATTTTTTCCATATTCATCACCTCTAATTTGTTTCATTTTCTTTCTTTGCTTTATGAAAGAAATCAAAGTAGATGTAAGCTCCAAAAGCTAGAACAGTTAATCCGATCACGACTCCGTCCACAGCATAGATGGTAGTTTGCCACCATTGAGTTGTGGTAACTCCAGCGTCATCAACTGCACCTTCATCGCCCATCCAAGATTGTAATAAAGTGTACATGATATGTTTATTAGCCTCTTGCATCAATTGTACGAAGTAACCATCATCGTTATCTTCGACGTATTGAACAAGCTGACTTCCTCTATTTCCATCGAGACAGAAAATATCAGTTCCCGCGGCGACCATCGATGGTCCATTAGAGTAAGTTGAATAGTTAGATCCTTGCAAAGCATCATCGATGATTTGTCCTTGGAAACCCCATTCTCCACGGAGGATATCTTTCATTAAGACTTCATGAGTAGCCGCGTAGGTTAATCCGATTCTGTTATAAGAAGTCATGATTCCTAAGCTTTCACCTTTAGTTAAAGCTCCTTCAAACGGTTTTAAATAGATTTCTCTTATAGCTTGTTCGTTAGAGAAGGTTGCAACACCTTGACGGTTAGTTTCTTGGTTGTTGAGGAAGCAGTGCTTAATATTCATAATTAAGCCTTTTTCTCTAGCGGCTTTTGTGATATTAGAAGCAACTAAATAGTTCATTATTCCATCTTCTGACATATATTCAGAAGCTCTAGAACCATAAGGAGTTCTATTGATATTAGCTCCCGGCGCGTTGACGCAGGCAACACCGCAGAAGAGAGCTTCTTCACCGTACATCGAACCAAATTTAGATTGAATATCATGGTCCCAAGATGCGGTGTAGATAGGTCCTGTTGCAAATCCTGTTGCAGAACGTTTGTCACCATATTGGAAAGTAGCAAGTAATCCTTCAGGTCCTTCGGCTATCGAGTTAGATGGCTTATTGACGGAAGTAACCGCGAGTAAGCCACGGTTATCAGACATAGAAGTAGCTAAATCATTTAATGATAATTGTTTGATGAAGGCATCCCATTTTGGATCATCGTAAGGAACATCTGCCATGTTAGCAAAGTTGATTCTTTCAACTTCACCATCTTCGTTTACATTATCAACTGAATATAGAGTGCCTTCGCTTGCTGAGTAAGAAGGAGAAGATGAAGGCTTAACATAAGTGTTCATGTTCATCGCTTCTTTCATCTTATCGTTGATGGTGAGGGTTTCAACTTCAGTTGGGAAAGTTTCGTCCCAATCTTGTCTAGTTAAGTAAACTATTTTTTCATCATCGTTTACCCAATAGTTAACATCAGCATCATCGAACTTGTTGGTAACTTCAGTATCGTTATAGTGAGACGTTTTAAATGTTTCTAAATCTTCTTCAATGGTTAATTTATATACCGCGTCAGTTTTAGGAACATAGGTTTCACCTAAGTGGTCATATAGAGTTCCTTTTGGATAAGTGACACCTAATATATTATTTAAGGCTTCGTGAGCTCCGTTACCTAGACCTAGATAGTAATCTCCACCTTCTAAGATGTATTGTTTTAAGTTGTTTTCATCGTAAGAAGCGAGGAAATAACGATCGAAAGTAACTGATGTGGTGACGGTTTCATGAGCTTTGACATCAACTTTATCGTATCCCATCAAAGCGATTGATGATTTTTCAATTAAATGCTCCTTATCATAATCTGTGTATGGTTGTTGAACATATACTTGAACTGAGGCTTTTCCGTCAACATCTCCAGTGTTAGTTACTTCAACATTAACTGTGTAAGTATCTTTTTCTTCATCGTAAGTTACGGAAGTTATTTTTTGAGAATAGGTGGTATACGATAAACCATATCCGAAAGGATAAGCCACCTCATTTGCATAATCCCAATTTAACGCGCCGTTGGAGGCACCTTTCGCGCTGGAGGCATTACCTTGATTTTTGATTAAATCTTCATATCTAGTTTCGTAGTATTTATATCCAACATAGATACCTTCTTTATAAACTACGTAACCATTAACGTTATCTAGACCAGACCTATCTCCATCAAAAGGATAATTTCCAAAGTTTTGATAAGCTGCTGAGTTAGTTGAGTACGCTGCAAATGTATTAGGCGTGTGTCCTGAAGGATTCTTTTCTCCGGTTAATAAGTTAACAACACCAGTTAAAGAATAGTAACCAGGAACACCAAACCATAAAATCGCGTCTACTCCTAAAGTAGGATCATCGGCCCAATCTAATCCCATAGGCATCGCTCCATTTAATAAGACGATTGTCTTTTTAAATTTTCCTGAATCGTGAATCATCTTTAATAGATCACGTTCATTTTGAGTGATATCGAGAATTCCTTTTGCAGGATCGCTGTTTTCAGTTCCAACTCTTGTGAAGGTTACGATTGCAACATCACTATAATCATCAAATGTATCTTTGACTGAATCAGTATAGATATCTACTGAAGCTTCTTTAACATCATTAACTGTTGGATCAGATCCTGAAGTGTAAAGATTCCAAACGGTTTTATTATAGTTAAATCCTTTTGATTCAAAGGCATCATTTAGATGAACAACTAAATCTTGGTTAGGTGCAGCTCCTCCTGCTCCTGAACGAAGACATAAGTGAGCAGAATTTCTTCCAAATAATGTAATATTTCTTTCTTCTTCTTTTAAAGGTAGAACGCCATCGTTCTTTAAAAGAACAGACCCTTCTTCCATCTCTTGAACGCAGAAAGCATAAGAATCTTTAATCATTTTCTCGTAGCCTTCATTGGTGAGATTTCCGTTTTCGTCCGCGTAGTCAGATCTTGTAGAGCTAGATAGTTTGGTTCCTGTTAAGTTTAAAACATCGTTGATCAGCATTTGGTTATCCATAGCTACTTCAGTTAACGATAGTAAGGTCGTGGATAGCAAAATGCCTGTCGCGAATAAACCTAGCCATACTTTTCCTTTTGCCATAAAGTTTTCCTTTCTTTTGGAAGGCAAGAATATATTATTTGCTCGAGCTTCTTGCCTACTTTTTATAGTTTTAGTCTATGGTATGATTGCGTGTAAAAAATGACAATCATGCGAATAACCATTATATAAAGTTTAATACAATAATTGTTTTTGCAATCTTTTTATAAAAATGTAAGCGTTTAACTTTATTAAAAATTGGTTTTGTGCTTAGATAATGAGTATGAATAGCAATTATGAATTTATTAATCACCCTCAGATAAAACACGTCAAGTTTATTGTCAATCGAATAGTTTACTGCCATCATCACATTCATTCTGACTTTGAGATCGCTATGGTTTTAAAGGGTAAAGGAATCATAGAAACCGAAAAAAATAAGTATCTATTAGAAGAAGGAGATCTATTTTTTGTTAATTCTTATGATAAGCATAGTTACTCAGCGACTTATATTGACGATAATTCTCTTTCTTTAGATGGAGATCAAGAACCTCCTCTATTTTTAATAGTCCAAATCTCATATCACTTTTTAAGAGAGTATTTTCCTTTAATTAGAAATGTTTCATTTGAATCATGTCTATTAAAAGAATATTTACCTCAAGAATATATGAATCTATTAAATAAATTATTAATATCAGGATCGATTCATTATTTTGAGATGGAACCATATTTTCAACTTTCGGTAATCTCAACTTTATCATTCTTATTAAAGCTTTGCTTACAATATGTTCCAAACAAGATTATTTCTGATGAGGAAAAAGAAAATTTAAAGAAGAGAAACAACCGAATTCAAAGAATAATTAGCTATATCGATGAACATTATTCTTCTAAGATTAAACTTGAAGATATCGCGGATATGGAAGGAATCACAACGACTCATCTCTCTCATATATTTTCTGAATCTTTTGGAGTTTCCTTCCAGCAATATTTAAATTTAAAAAGATTAGAAAAAAGTGTTCTTTTACTCGCGGATAAAAACAAGAAAATAATCGATGTATCTTATGAATGCGGATTTTCAGATCCTAAGTACATGAATCAGCTTTATAAAAAGTATTTTAACTGTAAGCCAAAGGAATTTAGAAGTCGAAACCTTGTTCAATTTAAGAATTTAATACCTAAAGAAATTAAGCAAGAGGAGACGGTTTTAACTGACTCTCAATCTATCGTAGAAATTAAGAATTATGTTTCTAAAAATAAAATTAAAGTCATATCAAAAGACATATTGATTTAGAAAATATTTAAATCTTTAATTTTTCCCTTTCCTTCTCTAAAATAATAAAGAAATCTGTTTATGGAGGATTATTATGGAGCAGCGTTTAAGCGAACAAGAAATTATTAGAAGAGAAAAATTACAAAAATTAATTGATCTAGGAGTTGATCCTTTCGGTCAAAGATATCAAAGAACTGCGACTAGCAAAAGCATTAAAGAATATCAAAATCTTTCTAAAGAGGAATTAGAAGAAAAGAATATTGAAGTTTCTCTTGCTGGAAGAATTATGACTATTAGAAGAATGGGAAAAGCATCTTTTTTCCACGCTCAAGATAGAGAAGGATTATTCCAATGCTTTATATCTAAAGATTCAGTAGGTGAGCAACAATATCAAATCTTTAAAATTGCAGATATAGGTGATATTGTCGGAGTTAAAGGACATATCATGAAAACTAACACCGGCGAGTTAACTATTAAAGTTTTAGAATACACGCATTTAAGCAAGGCTTTAAGACCTTTACCAGAGAAGTATCATGGCTTAACTGATATCGAAGAAAGATTTAGAAGAAGATATGTTGATTTAATAATGAATGAGGATGCAAAGAGAATTGCTTTAACTAGACCTAAGATTATTAGAATCATGCAAAGATATCTTGATTCGTTAGGATTTGTTGAAGTGGAAACTCCAATTTTAAATCCGGTTGTTGGAGGAGCTTCAGCAAAACCATTCATGACCCATCATAACGCTTTAAATTATGATTTTGCTTTAAGAATTGCTACTGAATTAAATTTAAAGAGATTAATAGTCGGAGGCTTAGAAAGAGTCTACGAAATCGGAAGATTATTTAGAAATGAAGGAATGGATCTAAAGCATAATCCAGAGTTTACGACTGTTGAAATCTATCAAGCTTACGGAGATTTATCTGATATGATGGATCTCGTTGAGAACCTCTTTAGATTAATTTCTCATGAGGTAAATGGAACGGGTGTTATTCCATTTGGAGAATATACGATAGATTTAGATTCACCATTTAAGAGAGTTAAGATGGTTGATTTAATTAAAGAATGTATAGGAGTTGATTTCTCAAAAGATTACACCTTTGAAGAAGCTAAGGAATTAGCTAAAAAATATGATGTGAAGGTTGAAGATCACTTCACTGGAGTTGGACATATTATCAATGCTTTCTTTGAAACTTTCTGCGAAGAAAAATTAATTCAACCAACCATTGTTTATTGCTATCCTATCGAAGTTTCACCTTTAACTAAGAAAAATAAAGAAGATCCTAGATTCACTGATAGATTTGAGATATTTATCGCAAAGAGCGAGTATGGTAATGCCTATACTGAATTAAATGATCCTATCGATCAAAGAGAAAGATTTGTCGAGCAGTTAAAAGAGAAAGCTTTAGGAAATCAAGAAGCTGGAGATTACGATGAAGATTTCGTAGAAGCTTTAGAGTATGGAATGCCTCCATGCGGAGGAATCGGTATCGGAATCGATAGATTAGTGATGCTTATGACTAATTCTCTTTCTATTAGAGAAGTATTATTATTCCCAACCATGAAGCCTTTAAAAGATGTCAATAATAGTTCTAAAGCAGCATCTATAGCTCAAGAAAGAAAAGTTGATATCGATTTATCAAAAGTCGAGATTGAACCATTATTTAAGGATTTTATTGATTTTGAAACCTTTAGTAAATCCGATTTTAGAGCGGTTAAAGTAATCGCTTGTGAAGCGGTTGAAAAATCTAAGAAATTATTAAAATTCACTTTAGATGATGGAAGCGGAGAAAATAGAGTGATCTTAAGCGGAATTCATGCTTATTATGAGCCTGAAGAATTAGTTGGAAAGACCTGTATTGCGATTACAAATCTTCCTCCTCGACCAATTATGGGTATTCAATCCTGCGGAATGTTAATCAGCGCGGTTTATCATGAAAACGGGGAAGAAAGACTTAATCTACTTATGGTAGATGATTCTATTCCTGCCGGAGCAAAACTTTATTAATTAGTAACGGGAAGTATAGCTTCCTGTTTTATTAAGCAATTATTATGAACTATAAAGATTACTTACCATATTTATCTAAAGATATTTTGATGGGTCCAAGCAGCTTAATAATTTTAGAAGAATTATTAACAAAACATCCTTTAATTATGAATGAAGATAAGATGATTTTAGATTTAGGCTGCGGGAAGGGATTAACAAGTTTGATTTTAGCTAAAGAAACGAACGCTTTAATCTTTGCAAACAATCTTTGGATTGATAAAAAAAGATAATGAAGCTCTATTAAAAGATTGGTTAGGTAAAGAAGAATGTCTGTTAAAAAGCAAATCATATTGGACAAACCTTTTTAAACGATGCCAATCACTTAAAGAGATGGATATCTATGAGATGGATTGCTTTTTAAAAGCGTGGAAAGAATGGCTTGAAACAAACCATGAATTAGCTAAGAAAGATGAAGAATTCTTTGATTCGTTAATTAAACCATATACTTGATACTTGCTTTATTGGGATTTATCTTAAAGTTAAATAACAAAAAGTATTATTTATTTTTTCGTATATTATTTTTAAACATTTTTTAAGAAATTTAAGGTAAAATAGCTATATATAAATGTAAGGAGACATTTTTGCAATTTTAGTTTACAAACGGACTTATTGTAAGTAAAATTAAAAAGCTTGACTAGGAAGGTAGTCAGCGCCTTTTGCTGAAAGAAAAATTCAGCCAAATGTCCATAGGAGGTGTAAGTATGAAAAAATACGAAATCATGTATATCCTAAGACCAAACATTGAAGATGCCGATAGAAATGTTTTAATCGGAAAGCTTCATGAAATTCTCCAAGCTGATGGTGGAACCATCGACAGCGTTGATGAATGGGGACTAAGAGATTTAGCCTATGAAATCAATGGAGATGTCAAAGGATACTACGTCGTTTGTGATGTCACTACGTCTGTAGCTAACATCAACGAATTTGATAGAATTTGTAAAATCAATCCAAGCGTCGTTCGTACCTTAGTAATTGCAAAGTAATTTCCTTAAAAGGAGGAAATAATAATGATTAATCGAGTAATTTTAGTCGGACGTTTAGTCCGCGATGCAGAACTTAGAAAGACTCAAAGTGGATTATCAGTCGCGTCCTTCACCGTGGCTATTGATAATAGAAGAGGATCTCAAGGAGAAAAATCTACCAGCTTTATTCCATGCACAGTTTGGAATCAAGCCGCGGAGAATCTCTATAAGTTCACAAAGAAAGGCTCTTTAATCGGAGTCGATGGTAGATTAATGCAACGCAGCTACAAGAAAAACGATGGCACGAATGCTTCAGTTGTTGAGGTTATTGCTGATACTGTTCAATTCTTAGACAGCAAGAAAGATTCTCAACCAAGAAATGACGTACCTACTGAAGTTCGTCAAGAAGATGAGAATGTTGATTCTATCGATTTAGCTGAGGACGATCTACCATTCTAAAGAAAGGATGGTAATTATGGCTTTTAAAAAAGTAAGAGCAAAGAAGAAAGTCTGTTTCTATTGCAAAAATAAAAACACCGAGATTGATTATAAGGATGTCGAAAATTTAAAGAAATTTGTCACCCAAAGTGGCAAGATCGCACCTAGAAGAATCACCGGTGCCTGCGCGAAACACCAAAGAGAAATCGCTCAAGCAATCAAGAGAGCAAGATATATGGCTTTACTTCCATATGTCGCAGACTAATTAAAAATGAAATCTTAACCAGCTACAAAGCTGGTTTTTTGCTGCTAATAAATAGTAGTTTTTTTGATTGTCTAGGAAATTGTATTTGAAGACGAAAGTGACAAAAAAAGAAAAAATGAGATTAAAGAAGATTATTTATCTAC
>CALVJO010000002.1 GCA_944332225.1 uncultured Bacilli bacterium
ATGGCAGGGGTAGCAGGAATCGAACCCGCAATAACGGTTTTGGAGACCGTTGCTATACCATTTAACTATACCCCTAGAAACGTATTTATTTATACGTTTTTGCAATTGATGAGACAAGAGACATATCAACTTTACCATTAAAGTTTGATTTGAAATGTTTCATGATGCTAGGCATAGACTTATCATCTAACTTATCAATCTCAGCTTTTATCTCATCTTCAGATAACATCTTTGGAAGATAAATTTCAATCGCATGAATTTGCTTTAAGCAGTTATCCGCGCGTTCAGGGGAATTAACTTCGAGATAACCAGCTCTTTCATCATTCAATTCTTTAATAGTTTTTTGAATGATTTTAATCATATCTTCATCGGTTGGTTCTTGATTTTTATCTCTTTTTTCGATGGTGAGGAGCATGTATTTATTCATGACAACTCCTAAAATACCCTTGGTTACTGAATCACGGGCTTTTAAGGCTTGAACATTGGCTTTTTTGATTTCATCAATTAACATGTTTTTGTTCCTCGCAAGTGAAAATATATAACTTCTTTTTCAAAATATCAACAATAAAATTAGATAGATGAAAGATATTCGTCTTCTAAAATGGCTAATTGAGATTTTAATTCTCTAATTTTATCGTCTATTTCTTTTGATTTTTGATATGAAGTATAATTTTCTTCTTTAAATGATTCTTCTTCTAGAAGCTTTATCTCTTTTTCAATTTTTGTGATTCTTTCTTCAAGTTTCTTTAAAGAATTATTATTTTTCTTTTTTGCTGGCTCAATTTTATTTACTGAAGGAGCTTCTTCAAAATCATTATCTAACGCAAAGAGGACGCTTTCTTTTTCTTTAAAATACTGATAGTTTCCTTCAAGATAATATGCTTTGCCTTTAGTAAAATAGAGAACATGGGTAGCTATTTCATCAACAAAATAACGGTCATGGGAAACGAAGATAAGACAACCTTTAAATTCGTTTAAAGCCTTAGTTAAAGCTTGTCTAGTAACCATATCTAAATGATTAGTCGGTTCATCTAGAACTAAAATATTATAGTTATCTAAAAGGAGGATGGCTAAAGAAAGACGCATTCTTTCTCCACCTGAAAGATTTTTAATTAATTTTTGGTCATCATCATAATCAAAATTAAATTTTCCCAAGTGGTCATAGATTTCTTGAGATGATAGAGATGGATAAAGATAATCTATCTGCTGATATACAGTTAAAGAATCATTTAAATCATTTTGATGCTGTTTAATTGAACCGATTAAACAATCTTTAGAAAAAGATATAGAACCAGATAGAGTATGCTTATTATCTAATAAAGCCTCAAGGAAAGTAGTTTTCCCAGAGCCATTACTTCCCATGATAGCTATCTTATCTTGACCTCGTAAGGTAAAAGTAATGTTGCTGATTAATGGAGAATTATATCCAATTGAAACATCTTCAACTTTAATCATTTCCTTTCCTTTATTGATCTCACCTTCAAAACCTAATTTTAATTTTAAATTACTTAAATATGGCTTTTCGATGATTTCCATATGCTCAAGCTTTTTCTCTCGATCTTTAGCACGAGATACAAATCTTGGTTTAGGTTTAAAGTATTCGATAAATCTTTTTAATTTAGCAATTTCCTTTTGCTGGTTATTATAAGAATTTAATAAGGTTTGATAACGCATCTCTTTCTCTTTTAAGTAAAAGGAATAATTACCTTTATAATATTGAGATGTATGATTATCAATTTCTAGAATCTTATTAGCTAGATGCTCAATAAAATAACGATCGTGAGAAACTAAAATTAAAGTGCCATTATAATTTTTTAAATAAGATTCTAGCCATTCAATAGTCTCAAGGTCAAGATGGTTAGTAGGCTCATCTAATATAAGTAAATTAGGCTCTTCTAAGAGTAATTTAACAAAAGCAACTTTAGTCCTTTCTCCTCCAGAAAAAGTAGATAAAGTGCGATTTAAATCTTCTTTATGAAATCCAAACTTAGATAACATCATATTGATCTTGTAACGGAAATTATAACCATCTCTTTCGATGAAAGAATTTAATCTAGTAGAATACTCATCGATAAGCTTTTGATTCGAGGGATCAAAAGATATTTTTTCTTCTAAAGAATTTAATTTCTTTTCTTCTTCAATTAAATCAATAAATACATCTTCAACCTCTTGATAAAGAGAATGAGAAATATCTTTAATCACCTCTTGTCTTAAATATCCAATAGAAGTCTTAGAAGATAGAGCTATGTTTCCTCCATCGATTTCTTCTTCACCTAAAATCATCTTTAATAAAGTGGTTTTACCATTTCCATTTGGACCGATGATTGCTAAACAATCTTTCTCATTTATCGAAAAAGAAACATTAGAGAAGAGAACTTCTCCGTTAAATTCCTTTTTTAAGTTTTGAACATCTAAAATTTGCATACAATCTATTATTGAGAAAATTTATTACAAAAACAATAAATTAATAATCATATTTATTGAATAAAAAAATAAAAACATTCAATAAAAATAAGTTTTTACTTGCCAAAAGTTTACAAATACTAAATTTTCATATTATTTTATCTAAACAAAAACATATTTTTATTAAAATATTAAGGTAAAAAACTTTTTTAATTTTTTTGTTGTCTATATCAAACGAAAAGATAATAATTTACAAGGCTTTGTTTAGAGAAAATAAACTTTAAACTTAAAATCATCAAACAAGCTAGATGGGAGGATTATGGTAATTGGGAAAAAAATCAAGATGCTAAGAACATTAAATAATTTGACTCAAGAAGAGCTGGCTTCTCGCTGCGACTTAACAAAAGGATATATTTCGCAGCTAGAAAATGATCTTACATCTCCATCAATTGCAACTTTAGTTGATATCTTAAACGCCTTAGGAAGCAATCTTAATGAATTTTTCTCTTCTGACACTATCACGGAGAAAATTGTGTTTTCTAAAGATGATTATATCAGCAAGGATGAAAACTATGGGAGCATTTGTTGGCTGGTTAATAATTCTCAAAAGAATGAGATGGAACCAATTCTACTAACTTTGTTACCTCATGAGGAAACCCCATTAGATAACCCTCATGAAGGTGAAGAATTTGGTTATGTGATCGAAGGATCGATAATCATCTGTCTAGACAATCAGAAGTTTAAATGTAAAAAGGGAGAGACATTCTATTATGAGTCAAGCAAACCTCATTATCTGAAAAGCAACTCAAATGGAATAAGCAAAGTCATTTGGATTTCATCACCACCTAATTTTTAGAATAGAAAGGGATAAAAATGGAAAATCAAGATTACATCATCGAATTAAAGAACGTCAGAAAGAAATTTGACGATGCGACTGACTATGTGGTTGAAGAGTTTAATTTAAAAATTAAAAAAGGAGAATTTGTAACTTTTCTTGGCCCTTCCGGATGCGGAAAAACAACTACTTTAAGAATGATTGCAGGATTTGACACTCCTACTGAAGGTCAAATTCTCTTAAAAGGAGTTGATATTTCTTCATTGCCACCTTACAAAAGACCAATTAATACCGTGTTTCAAAAATATGCTTTATTTCCAACGATGAATGTTTATGAAAACATCGCGTTTGGTTTAAAGATGAAAAAAGTTCCTGTGACAGTTACTAAAAACGGAAAAGAAGTCACAAAGATGGTTCATCTATCTAAAGATGTAATTCAAAAAAAGGTGAAAAAGGCTCTTGAAATAGTCGATATGGAAGATTTTGAATCACGTAATATTCAAACTTTATCAGGAGGCCAACAACAAAGAGTCGCGATTGCTAGAGCCATCGTTAATGAGCCTGAAATTTTACTTTTAGATGAGCCTTTAGGTGCATTGGATCTCAAGATGAGAAAAGAGATGCAGCTTGAATTAAAGGCGATGCATAAAAAATTAGGTATCACCTTCATCTATGTAACTCATGATCAAGAAGAAGCCTTAACGATGTCAGATACTATCGTAGTCATGTCTGATGGATTTATTCAACAAGTTGGAAAGCCAAAAGAAATCTACGATGAACCTGCAAATGCTTTCGTAGCTGACTTCATCGGAGAATCAAATATTTATACTGGAACAATTTTCCCGGATCATAAAGTTAAGATTTTAAATAAGCTTTTTGAAATGGTGGATACTTTCCCTCTTCATCAAAAGGTCGATGTTGTCATTCGTCCTGAAGATGTGATTATTAAAGAGCAAGATCAAGGTACCGTTAACGGTAAGATTGTTTCTAAGATCTTTAAAGGCATCCATTATCAATATGTAATAATGGTTGGCAAAAATGAGGTAACGGCTCAATCTACTGAATCATGGCCAGTTGATTCAACAGTCTCAATTTCTGTTCTTCCAAATAATATTCACGTTATGAAACGTAACATTGAAGTTAATATCTATGATGGATATATCACTAAAAACAATAAAGTTTGCTTTGCTGATTTTGATTGGGAATGCGATGTAACCACTTTAGCTAAAAACTCTCATATCAACGAGGAAGGATACCTCCAAACCGAAGACGGCGCGGAGTATGATCTATCTGACTGCGAAGTAAAAGTATATGTCGATTTAGATAAGGTTATCATGGATGATAAAGTTGATGAATGTGACGTTAAAGGTCAAATCATCCAACTCGTTTATAAAGGAGACCATTATCAATATTTAGTTAGAAATGAAAGCGATGATTTTATCGTCGATTCTGAATGGACTTGGAACGAAGGAGATATTGTTGGAATCAGAATTAATCCTGAAAACATCAAATTAAAGTTAAAAGGAGATTTAAAGCAATATGCGGTTTAGATTTCAAAGAAAGTATCTTGCTATTCCTTATCTAGTATTTTTCCTTTTATTCATTATCGTTCCGGTTTTCTTAATCATCTATTATGCTTTCACTGATCGGGCTACTGGATTACCTTCAATTTCAAATTTAGTTAATTTCTTTTCAGATAGAACTAATGTTGATGTATTGGTAATCTCATTAGTCTTTGCTATGGCGACCACCTTAATCTGCTTATTGATAGGTTATCCAATTGCCTATATCTTAGCTGATAAAAAATATAATAAAAATGCTGTCATAGTTACTCTATTTATCATGCCGATGTGGATTAACTTCATCATCCGTACTGGAGCAACTAGAGATCTATTGACTTGGATTGGCTTAGGTGGAGGAACGCATCCTGTCTTTGCTACCTTAGTAGGATTAGTTTATAACTATCTACCTTTCACCATTTTACCTTTATATTCAACCATGCTTAAGATGGATAGATCATTAATTGATGCTTCTTATGATTTAGGAGCTAATCCATTCCAAACATTCACCAAAGTGATCATTCCTTTAACTAAACCAGGAATCATCTCAGCATGCACGATGGTGTTTATGCCTACAATTTCTTCATATGTTATTTCTGACTTATTAAGTGAATATAACATCGTATTATTCGGTTCTTATATTGATTTATATTTCAATCAATCTAACTGGAACTTTGGTTCATTCATGGCCTTAATCATGTTACTTTTAGTCGGTTTATCAGTTTTATTAACTCGTAAATTTGATAAATCTGAAGATGTGAGGACTTCATTATGGTAAAAAAAGTACTTGCTAAATCATACGTATACATCATCTTATTTTTGATGTATCTACCAGTTTTCTTATTAATTGTATTTTCTTTCACCGATTCTGATTCAGTTGGTATCTGGAACGGATTCACCTTTAAGCTTTATGGAGATCTCTTTCAAAATAAAGAATTGATGCAAGCTGTTTTAAATACTTTATTAGTCGCATTTGTTTCAGCAATCATCTCAACTATTATTGGAACGCTTGGGGCAATTGGAGCTTACTATTCTAGAAAGAGAGCTAGAAAATTCCTTGAAGGAATAACTCAGCTTCCTATCGTTAACGCAGAGATTGTTATGGCTCTTTCTCTTGCTGTATTATTTGTTGCTTTAAGCATCCCATTCACCTTCTTCATTTTAGTTGTTGGTCACGTAGTATTAACGGTTGCATTTGTCTATCTATCAGTAAAACCTAGATTAGTTCAAATGGATCCAAATATTTATGAGGCAGCATTAGATTTAGGTGCGACACCTCGTAATGCTTTATATCGCGTGGTAATTCCTGAAATCTTGCCTGGAATCATCTCTGGATTTATGTTAAGTCTCACTTTATCTTTAGATGACTTTGTTATCACTCAGTATTTAAAGGAACCTTCTTTTGAAACTATTTCAACCTACATTCAAAAGATTTTAGCTAAACATCCGGTTCCACCTGAGGTAAGAGCCCTTACTACTTTCATCTTTTTAATCGCAGTTATTGTTGTTATCGTTAATAACCTCACCGCGAAAAAGAAACAAAAAAGCTTTAAAATGCAGGAGGGAAGCAAATGAAATTACCAATCATCTTAGCCTTGATTATCACTTCGTCTAGCTTAGCTTCTTCTTTAAGCGTAAGTAGTGAGATTAATCATCAAAAAAGATACGTTAACGATCAATTTCAAGGCCAAACCTTAACAGTTTATAATAGCTCTGACTATATTGATGAAGAATTAATATCCGCCTTTGAAGAAGAGTACGGAGTTAAAGTTAATTATTATACTTTTGACACGAACGAAACGATGTATAATCAGCTAACTCTTCAAAAAGAAGGAACATATGATTTAGTTTGCCCAAGTGAATACATGATTCAAAGATTAGTTTCTGAAGATTTAATAATCCCTATCGATCGATCCAAATTAGATGTATATAACACCTATGCTGCTCAAAACATCAAAAATAAATTAGACGAGATGTATACAACTAGAGTTAAAGACGACGGAACTTATTATACTTTAGGTGACTATGCTGCCGGTTACATGTGGGGAACTATGGGCATAGTTTATGATCCTGAGTATGTTTCAAGAGAAGATGTTAAAACTTGGGATGTGTTTTGGAATCCTGAATACTATAAGATGGCATCGATTAAAAATTCGATGAGAGATACTTATGTTGTTGGTATCCTTCATGCCTATCGCGATGAACTAAACGAAGGAAAAGCAAAATTTGAAGCTGGAGAGATTACTGGCGATGAATATAACGATATAGTTCAAGAAATATTCAATCGTCATGGTGAAGAGGATATCGCCTTAGTAAAACAAGAATTAATTTCCATGAAAGAAAACATCTATGGATTTGAAGTAGATTCTGGAAAAAATGATATTATCACCGGCAAAATCAAGATGAATTTAGCTTGGTCAGGCGATGCTGTTTATTCAATTGATACGGCTGCTGAAGAAGCTGATAAATATCTTGAATATGCAGTTCCTGAGGAAGGAAGCAATATTTGGTACGATGCCTGGTGCTTACCAAAAGGGGCTAATGAAGATTTAGCCTACGCGTTCATTAATTATCTTTCCGATCCTGAAAACGCGGCGATTAATATGAATTATATTGGCTATACTTCCTTTATCGCTTCGGAATCAGTTTTTGATCAAGTAGTCTCTTGGTATGGCGCGCATGAATATTTTGAAGGAACTACTTATTATTCAGAAAATGAAGATGTGGTTCATTATAATGATTCATTCTATCTTTGCATCAATGATTCTACAGGTAATCTTCCAACTGATGAAGAATATTTTGAAGAGCTTAGCGAAGAAGATTGGCCTTTAACCGAACCTGTTGATTTATCGTATTATTTTGAAGGTAACCTTCAAGAAGGAAAACAACCTATTGCTTATCCTTATGAAGACAGCGCGAATCAATTAGAAGCTCAATATCCAACTCAGGAAATCATTAACCGTTGCGCGTTCATGAACGATTTTGGAGAAGATAATGGAGATGTCGTTATCATGTGGAGCCAAGTGAAGGCATCAACAAATATGATTCCTTACTATGTGATCTTAGGTGTTGGTTTCTTTATAGTAATCGCCTACTTTGTAATTAAGCTAATAATCGATAAGAGAGAGAAAAAGTATTATCAACAATAAAATAAATGAGCCTGAAATATGGCTCATTTTTCATTTTTAGAATAAAACTTAGCTAATCCTCCTTTTGAGGTTTCTTTGTATGATGAGGATAGATCAAGACCGGTTTGATACATGGTTTTGACCACTGTATCGAATGATACTTTGGATAGATCAGTTAAGATAGAAGCAAGGTAGCAAGAATCGAAGGCTCTCAAAACGCATACAGCGTTACGTTCGATGCAAGGTATTTGCACGTAACCTTTAATCGGATCGCAGGTTAATCCTAGATGATGTTCCATAGCTACTTCTGCAGCGTATTCAATGTTATTGATATTTAATCCTTCTAAATAGGAAATAGCCGCGGCTGTCATAGAGCAAGAGGAGCCTATCTCAGATTGACAACCTGCTAAAGCACCTGAGATAGAAGCGTTTTGCTTAATTACATTGCCGATTAATGAAGCAACTTTTAAAGCTTCAATTATCTTCTCTAATGGATAAGATAAATCGTGATAGTAATAATATAAAGCGGCAGGCAAGACTCCGCATGAGCCGCATGTCGGCGCGGTTACAATTTTATTACCAGAGGCATTTTCTTCGCTGGAGGCATAAGCATAGGAAGAGAGAAGGTGAATTCGTTTTTCTACAGGGGTATCATTATGGAAGATGATTGAAGCTTTTCTTCTGACTTTTAATTCTCCAGGCAGATAACCTTCCGTGTTTAACCCTCTTACAATAGCTTTTTCCATCGTTAAGAAAACTTGATTTAAGTACTCATCGACATCTTCAAACCTATCAACGACTCGATCTAGAGTAATATTATTTCTAAGGGCATATTCTTTTATTTCTTGAAAATTTTTAAAAGGATAAACTTCTGGTTCAAAACAAATTTTTCCATCTATTGATATGGTGCCTCCACCTAAGGAAACGAAGGTGTGTCTATTTAATAAAGTTCCATCTTTATAAACTTCACCTATTAAAGTGTTTGGATGCTCCTGTTTACTTTTATAATCAAAAATTACCTTAACTTTATCTTTTAATATTTTTTTGATTATGAGATCGGTTAAGTGTCCCTTACCAGTTAAAGCAAGAGAACCATATAAAGTAACAATATATTTATCGGCATCAGGATAGGTATCTTTTAAAAACTGAGAGCAGTAACCTGGTCCCATAGTATGAGATGAAGATGGCCCGTATCCAATTCGATATAAGTTCTTTAAAGATTTCATAATTTAATTATACAAAATCGGGTGAAAAAGAGAATAACGAAAAACTTGATAATTTTTAAATTTTTTCTTGCGAAGGTCTTATTACTTTGCTAATATATACAACGCGTGTTGAGATGGTTCCTTAGCCAAGCTGGTAAGGCAATTGACTGCAACTCAATGACCGCCGGTTCAAATCCGACAGGAACCTCCAACTTAGCTAAAAATCTCAATGAGATTTGCAGGAGTGCGCTAGTAGCTCAACTGGATAGAGTGTCAGACTACGAATCTGGAGGTTGCGGGTTCGACTCCTGCCTAGCGCGCCATTACGGGAAATAGCACAGCTTGGTAGTGCATCTGATTTGGGATCAGAGGGTCGCAGGTTCGAATCCTGTTTTCCCGACCAACTATATCAAGACATTGTCTTGTTTATATATATCTTTTGTGGGGCTGTAGCTCATCTGGGAGAGCACCTGATTTGCACTCAGGAGGTAGCGAGTTCGATCCTCGTCAGCTCCACCATTAAGTAATTATGTCTAATGCTAGTAAGTGTTAGATTTTTTTATTTATAGAACATTTAAAAAAAGATCATCAGATGATGATCTAAGACTATTTATTTTTGATGCTAAGTCCATCGTGGAAAGCTTTTCCAACGACTTCTCCTAAACTTACATAGGTGTGATTCGTGGTATCGTAGGTGATAGGATGGAATTTTGATAGATCAATTTTTCCATCTTTAATAATTGAATCATCAACCTTCGTGTCAACGATATCTCCGATAACTAAACCTTCTTCAGTTACTCTAGATAAGGTGCATTCGATAACTAAAGGAAATTCATCGATAATCGGCGCGTTCACAACATCACTTTTGCTCGCGTGCAAGCCGGATTTTTCAAATTTATCTTTGATTTGATTACCAGAAACGATTCCAACATAATCGCATTCTTTAACATATTCTTTGATTCAAATGGCTACAGTGAAAGCCTTGTTTCTAAGAATATTTTTATATGTAAGATGTTCTTCAGCTAATGAGATAGCTATTTTTTCATAGTCAGCTACAGATCCCCATGCGGCATTCATAAGATCTACTGTGCCATCATCATTATAGGTGGCAATCATCAAAACTGGCATAGGATAGATAAGAGGCTTTTTCCCAACACTTTGTTTCATACTAGCTCCTTTGTATGTTAATTGTAACATTAGATAATGATTTTGTAACTAGTAATAATTTGTTTAACTATAAAAAAGTTTACATTTTAAAATTAGTTTTATAAAATTTTTTCACTATGAAAAAAAGCAAATTATTCACTTTTATAGCTTCATCAATATTATTAATAGGAAGTCTATCTTCATGTAATTTTTTAATTAATTCATCGTTATCTAATGATTCTACATCTAATGATTCTACATCATCTCAAAGTGGCGAATCTTCTTCTAGCTTGCCTAGCAAAGACGTTAAAGGAACTTTTAAAGAAGATATTTTAGAATTAACTATCGGTGAATCAATCTATTTAAATGATTTAGTTATTTTAGAAAATATTACCTTTAATGATGTCATATTTTTAAGTGAGGATATAACAATTGCTTCAATTGAAGATAATTATTTAATCGGGAAAAGTGAAGGAACAACATCGATATCTCTTTTAACTAAAGATTCTATTTTACTAGATACAATATCAATTAACGTAAGCGAAGAAATCCTTAGCTTAACTATTGAAGTCAGCGATGATAATTTAAATTTAGGTGAGGAAGCTTATGTTTCAATAATTGATTCTTCAATAGATATCGATAAAGTTGAAATATATGAAGTTTCTGGTGATGAAGTCGTGTTAATTGAAAATAATAAAGTGATAGCTTATCAAGCTGGAACAACAATAATTGAGGCTTCTTATTTAGGAATTAATTCTAATCAAATAACCATAAAAGTTAATGATATAGATCCTTATGAAAATATCGATGAAGATGCTTTTTATGATAATTATTCCCCGTCTAAAAACTCTATAGATGCCGCGTTAAGAAGTGAACATTATCTAATGTCAGGAGATATTGTTACTCCTGAGTGCGTCCCTTTGATAAGCTCAAATCAGCCAAAAGAGGGAAATTATCTATTAAGAAATTCATCTAGTTTATTTTCTGAAAATGGTGATACATATTATCTATTAGATGAAAAAGGCGACATTGTTAATGAAATATATAAAGATGGCGCGTATATAACTTTAGAAGAAGTGGCTAGTTATGTTTATGCTTTTGGCGATATTCCATGTAATTATTCTTCATCAAAAAATGTTTCACCATCTCGATCTAACTGGGGAGAATATCTTAGATTAAATAATTCAGAGTTTTCTGGAAACACGAATAAGTATCCCTACGAACCTTCATTACCGAGAATTGAAGGTAATAGAGGAGATTTAATTTATTATGAAATAGATATAGGAACTACCGGGACTGATACTGGATCCGGCTATGATGTTAGAATCTATAATGATGGAAAAAAGATAACCCGCGGCGCGGCTAGAATAGTCTATTCTCGCTATTATGATGATGGGACAAAAATAACTGACCTTGAAGATCGATATGTGTTTTATACTTATAATCATTACAATGATTTTCAAGAATATTTAAATTATCAAAATGGATGGGGAGAAATGTTTGGTAATATTACAGGAGGCTCCTATCAAGATGAATATGATCCTCGTAATCCTCCTACTGATTATATAAATGTTAAACGTGAAGATTTTCTAACATTCTAGATGATTAATCTATATTTTCAATTTATTATTGATTTATGGAAAACCTAGGACCAAAAATTAAAAGATTAAGAAATAATAGAAAATGGACTCAAGAGGAATTTGCCGAAATTTTAGGCTACTCTGATAGACAAATTAGAAGATTGGAAGCTAATGGTTCTAATTCTTTATTGGTGCTAGAAAATATCGCTGATGTATTTAATATTTCTCTAGAAGACTTATTATTTAATGAAGATATAAGATAAACATAAAAATTTATAATAAAAAAATGCCCTAAGGCATTAATTGTTTGTAGAGATCATTCTCTGAAAATTAGAATATTACGGACCTTCGCCCTACAAGACTTACGATAATCTGTTTTTCATGCACGTTCACTTTAGGCTGAGAATAAAGTAGCGACCTTTATCCTTCTAAAATGGGGTAAACCCGGGCAACGGGTAGAACTAAATTATCTACCAACTTTCACTAAGCTTCAGCTTTCTACAAAAAAACTGTAAATTTTGACATTTAGCTACTTGCACCTAATAGTTTTGTTATAGTTAATTGCTTAACATCAAGTCAAACGCTTCTTTTGAGAACGGAGATGAGTAGATCTCACTTACCCATCTGAACGTGGGACGTATTGCTACGTTGCCTCTTATCGCGCCAAATCTATTAGTCATTTACATCGAACCGCATCTTGCGACATCAACCACAGCTCGCTTATGGCAAGTGTACCCTTTAGTTACCGTCAAGGTCTCAGGAATTCTACAGTATCCCGCAAAATTCAACTTCTCATGGTTGAGCCTCGGCCACACGCGCAACGGTGTCTTCACCGAGGTGTAATAATCTAATTTTCAAAGAACAATCACCTTCTAGAAAATGCTCTTTTCTAGTGGGTAATCATTACTATACTCTTGAATTAATATTTATAAAAGGACTTTTTATGTCCTGTTAGCTATTAATAAGTATTTCTTTATTTTTCTATAACAATATATAATTTATTACGAGGTGATGATAATGTCAGAATATCAAAAAATGATTGAAGGGAAGATCTATGATTCTTCGGATCCATATCTTTTAGAAACAAGAAAAAAGGCCCATAAATTATGTTTAGAATATAATTCCTTATTAGAAGATGATCCTAGAAGAGGTGAAATTTTAAAAGAATTATTACCTAATTGTTCTCCTTATATATATTTGCAGGGGCCAATTTATTTTGATTATGGAATTAATATAATCGGTAAAGACGCTATTTATGCAAACTTTAATTTTACCGTTCTTGACTCTTCTAAAGTGATCATCGGTTCAAATGTTTATTTTGGAGTTAATGTTACTTTAGCTACACCAGTTCATCCTTTAGTCAAAGAAGAACGAAGAATATTTACTGATGAGCAAGGTAATTTTAAAGATTTAGAATATGCAAAAGAAATCGAAATCGGCGATGATTGCTGGATATGCTCAAATGTAGTTATCAATGGAGGAGTTAAAATTGGTCCTGGGGCAGTAATTGGATCAGGGTCTATTGTAACAAAAGATATTCCTGAAGGTGTATTCGCCGCGGGGAATCCTTGCAAGGTGATTAGAAAAATTACTCAAGAAGATTCTATATATCTAAAGAAAGGATTATTCAAATGAGATTCGTATCATTTAATGTAAACGGCTTAAGAGCAATTTTAAAAAAAGATTTTAATAAAATATTTGATGATTTAAATCCCGATATAATGTCTTTAAATGAGACAAAGCTATCTGATGATAAGTTTCCTTTAGAAAAAGAAGGATATTATATATATTTTACTAACTCAAAAGTAAAAAAAGGTTACTCCGGAGTTTCCGTTTTTAGCAAGATTAAACCATTGAACGTTCATTATGGTTTAGAAGATCATCTTTATGATGATGAAGGAAGAGTAATCACCTTAGAGTTTGAAACATTTTACTATGTTTGCTGCTATGTTCCTAACTCAGGAGAAGGATTAAAAAGATTAGACTTTAGAATTGAATTTGAAAATAACTTACGTAGATATCTAACGGATTTAAAGCAAAAGAAACATGTTATCTACGCGGGAGATTTAAATGTGGCCCATCAAGAGATAGATTTAAAAAATCCATCCACAAACCATAATAATGCTGGATTCACCGATCAAGAAAGAAATGAGTTCACGAAATTATTAGAACAAGGATTCATCGATACCTATCGCTACTTAAACCCTGATAAGGTTGAATATTCCTGGTGGTCGTATAGATATAGAGCTAGAGAAAATAATGCCGGTTGGAGAATTGATTATTTTATAATCGATGAAGGGTTTAAGGATAAATTAATATCTTCTCAAATCTTAACAGATATTAAAGGGAGCGATCACTGTCCGATTCTTCTTGAATTAAACGTTTAAAAAGTCAGCCTTGAGGGCTGACTATTTTTTAATCAACAGATTTTAATGATTCAACCATCTTGATCTTCTCTAACTTAAAGTAAAGCAGGAAATCAACGATAAATAAGAATAGATAAGATAGAAGGATTGAATAGATGTATGATTGCCATTTAATACCTTTAAATGATAACACTCCAGGAGAATCAACATTAAACATGATGAATTGATGGAGCAAGAATCCAACTAATATACCAACAAAGATACCCATCGTGGTCAAGATGAATGTTTCTTTATACATGTATCCTGAAACTTCTCTACGGTTGTAACCTAGAACTTTCAAAGTCGCGATTTCTTTATTTCGTTCAATGATATTAATGTTGGTTAAATTATAGATGACGATGATAGCTAAAGCACCGGAGCAAATAATTAAGAAATAAACTAACATTCCGATATTAGAGAACATATTATTATAAGTTTCTTCATCATCTTCGATATATGAGAAAGAATTAACATTGGAATCATTTAATAGTTGAGATGATAGATAATTCTCTAAAGTTTGATCAAAATTATTGATTTTAACTAATACGGTATTAAAGGTACATTCGGTTTTTAAAATTGAATTATAGGCATCTTTTCCCATTAAGATATAGTTATTGATATAGGAAGTAAATACCGTATCGTAAGTGAAACTATATGCTCTTCTTGTCTGATCAAACAAGGTATAAGTTCCATCTTCATTAGAAACTAATTCATCATTTAACTGACTAGAAATAATTATCGAATTAGAATCATAAGTCTTTTCAGGGACATTATAGTAAGATTCAACTTCTTCCATATTTTCGAAGACTATCAACGTGAAATCGTATTGAACTGAATCTTTATTATGAATGTAACCAGCTTCTGAATAAATGTTGGTGTTTTCATATCCATCCAATACGGCGATAGGTTGAGACGGATCTTTAACATTAATTTCTAATTTGTAATTAATCACATCGTTATATTGGAGGTAAACCATATCATCAAATGAATCTTTAATTCCAAATCCAGTTATTAATAATGCCGTGCATCCTGCGACTCCTACGATAGTCATAATCATGTGCTTTTTGTATCTAAAGACATTTCTTAAAGCTGATTTGTTTTGGAATTTTAAATGCTTCCAAATAATATTAATTCTTTCTAAAAGAATCTTTTTTCCAGGTTTCGGCGCGCGTTTTACCATTAAATCAGCAGGTTTCTCTTTCAATGTTTTCCATACAGTTAACAAAGTAGTTAATAAAATTATTCCCATCATCACAAAGAAAGAGATTAAAATTGCAGGATAAGAGAATGTCATCACAAAATCAGGGAGAATATAGTTAGCTTCAAAGATAGAATAAATAAGAGCAGGTAAGAAATATACTCCCGCGCAGATACCTAAAATACCACCGATTAAAGATGATATAAGACCATATCCTAGATAGTTAGCCATGATTTTTCCTCGGCTGTAACCTAGAGATTTTAAGGTTCCAATCTGCAATCTTTCTTCCTCGACCATTCTAGTCATGGTTGTTAAGACCACTAAGGCAGCAACTAAGAAGAAGAACACAGGGAAAATTAAAGATATAACATTTATCTTATTAACATTTTCGCTGATAGAACGGAAAGCTTGATAATATTCACGATCTAAATTAATTAATGTGAAAGAAGATTCATCAACGTTTTCTTCGTAGGCTTTATTAGTTGCTTCATTCATTTGAGAGACAACATTTTCTGAAGTGATCATTGAATCGACCATGCCAAGAATAGTCTCTTCACTTAAGTTAGGAAAAGTTTCAGATATTTGAGTCTTAATTTGATTATAGGTCTCTTCGTAAACTTGAGAGTAGATATCATCTCTAAGTTTAGTGAAGATGATTGAAGATATCGTTGACTCATTATCTTCTAATTGATCGATAGTGTTTTGAATTAAATCTTGATAAGCATTGCTGAAAGAAGATAATTCTCTTGCTCCCTTAACAGTTATAAATACGTCGGTATAATAATCAATATCTACAAAATCTTGATTACGATAAGTAATAACATTTATATAACCATTACCTAAAGTTGAAGAAGTCCTCGCGCGATCAAAGAAGTTTGGATCTAATATCTTACCAACGACTTTGTAATCGACGGAATCAATGGTGATAACGCTATCGAGAGGAATATCCTCTAAAAAACCGTTAGTTACATGAACGCATATTTCATTGCTAGATTCAGGAATTCTACCTTCAGTGATTTCAACTTGGTTAATCTCAGAATCAAAATCATAATCAATGACTTTAGAAACTAAGGCATCTCCATTATATGTAACATAAGAATCGTTTCTTGATTCAAATTTATAATTTTCAATAGAATCGATAGAATCAAAGAATTCTTTATGCTCATCATAGATGCCAAAAGTAGTCATCATGTCGATATCTGAGACATTATATTGATCGTAATAATGGTCGATTGAATTTTCAATGTTCGGCGCACATGTTAATAAACCTACTAAGAATCCAACACCTAAAATAACGATGCAAATGATCGATAAAAGTCTAGATAAGCTATGATAAATATTTTTGAAAAATGATTTTAAAAATGTTTTTTTCATAGCAACCTCCTAGTAGACGAGATCATCTATAGACATTGGATTCTCATTTTTAGATTCTTTAACGATGTGCCCATTTCGAATTTCAATTACTTTATCGGCTAATTTGGTAAAGGCTGAGTTGTGAGTAACTATGATAACTGTTTTCTTATAGGTAGTTGATACTTCTTTTAAAAGTTTCAGTATTTGTTTTCCTGTTTCATAATCTAACGCGCCGGTTGGTTCATCACAAAGTAAGATAGCAGGATTTTTTGCGATTGCTCTAGCTATCGCCACTCTTTGCTGCTCGCCGCCTGAAAGCTGAGAAGGAAAGTTATTCATTCGATCCTTTAAACCAACTTTGATTAAGGTTTCTTCAGTGTTTAATGGCTTCTTTACAATCTCGTTTGCAAGCTCAACATTCTCTTTCGCGGTTAAATGAGGCATAAGATTATAAAACTGAAAAACAAAGCCAACATCTTCTCTTCGATATAAGGTTAATTGTTTTTCGTTAAATGATGAGATGACTTTATCTCCTACTTTGACGCTTCCAGAACTAATCGTGTCCATTCCTCCAAGAATGTTTAAAATTGTAGTTTTACCAGCTCCAGAAGGACCAACCACCACGACAAATTCTCCTTCGTCGATTGTGAAGTTAACATCATCGTTAGCTTTGACAATCGTATCACCCATGTGATAGATTTTGTCTACATTTTTGAATTCAATGAAACTCATACAGTAACTCCTTTCATCTCTTCATTAATCATATGAAGCATATCGATAAGCTTTAGGGAGTTTTCTAAACCAATTTTTTCAAACAAGATTTGAAAGTATTGTTCGGCTCTTATCGCTTTATTTAAAAAATGCTGTAATCCTTTGTCGGTAGGTTTAATATCAAATTTTCGATGATCTTCTTCATTAATTGAAAAAGTGATTAATCCTTTTTTTGACATTTCTTTCAATAAGGCGGAGATTCTCCCCTTTGAGACACTTAACCCATTCGCCATTAGCTGAGGATTATAGATGTTATTAACAACTAAAAGCCGTAAAATCGCATCTTCTCCAGTTAAAAAAGTAGTTATTGTCTCAATTCCCTCGAGTCGCATTAAGTTAATAAGTTCAGTAATAAATTGTTCTTGATATTTCTCCATAATATTTCTCTTAAAAATAGTATATGAAGGTAAACTATTACTGTCTATAAATTATTGTGATTATCTAAAAAAATATTGATCTTAATCGTCTAAGTTATCGTTGATGGTTAGTTCTGAAAATAAGCGAGATACAGCGTTTAAATGATAATCAATCTCTTCAAGCTTTTCTTGAGGTAGAGTTTCTAAGCGATCTTTTAAATCTTCGATGATAGCTTCATTGACTGAATTAATATAAGATGAACCATCTTTAGTTAAAGAAATCATTATCATTCTTCTATTATTAGGATTAATATCTCTTGATAATAAATTTAAAGAACATAGTAAATCGACAATCTTTGACATCTGTTGTTTTGACATATCAAAATACTGGGCTAAATCATTTAAAGATATATTTGAGTTTCTTTTAACTATCGCGATTACCCCAAATTGAAGATAAGATAGTTTAATATCATTTATTTTAGGTATTCTAAAAACTCTCTTTCTATAACCTGGAAGAGTGACGATGACATTAGAGATGATTGATCTTAAAATTTCTTCTTTGTTCATATTTAAACCAAGTAGATGGTAAAGAAATTTAAACTCAATGTCAACAAAAATTTATTGTAAATTTTTGTTGACTATAAATAGACTGATAACTAAAATGTTTCACAGGAGGCGAATATGTTTAAAATTATCTTTAAAAACTTTAAAAGAAAAGATTATTTGATGGCAGTGGTCTCGATACTTTTAATCGTCTTAGGAGTCTATTTAGATCTCTTAATGCCTGATTATATGTCAGAGATGACTAATGCCTTTTATACTAATTTTGAAATTATGGATATTATTATTCCTGGTATTAAGATGCTAGGATGCGCTTTAGGAAGCGGAATAATATCAGTTATCATCGGATTTTTTGTTTCTGTCATGGCTTCAAGCCTTGGCAAGAATCTAAGACGTAAAATGTTTAAAAAGGTTGAGAAGATGTCTCAGCATGATATCGATGCCTTCTCAACTCCTTCATTAATAACTAGAACAACTAATGATATCGTACAAGTACAAAATACCTTATCATTTGGCTTCCAAGTTATAATAAGGGCTCCAATTATCGCCGTTATCGCAATTTATAAAGTATGGAATCATGGTATCACCGGATGGGTGTTAGCTACTGCAATTGCAGTCTGCGTCATGGTTTTATTACTCGGAGTCATTATTATCCTCTGCGTGCCAAAGTTTAGAAAAGTTCAAAAGTTAACTGATGATGTTAACGAAGTATCAAGAGAAAATTTGACAGGCTTAAGAGTTATTAAAGCATTTAACGCAGAAGAATATCAACTTAATAAATTTTCTAAAACAAATAATACTTTAACTAATAACAATTTATTCACAGGCGTGGTCATGGCTTTCTTAAACCCGATCATGAATTTAATGATGAATGGGTTAACCTTAGCTATATATTGGATAGGTGCCTACGCGATTGATGAGACAATAGGCTTAGAAAATCAGGCTGATTTATTCTCTCGAATGGTAGTGTTTTCATCCTATGCGATGCAGGTGGTCATGGCTTTCTTACTATTAGTTGCTATATTTATGATTCTTCCAAGAGCCTTAGTCTCGGCAAGACGTATAAATGAAGTATTAGATACGGAGATAGAAATTAAGGAAGGAAGCTTTGATCAAGACACGGAAGTCAAAGGTAAAGTCAAATTTGAAAATGTCTCATTTTCTTACAATGATTCAAAAGAGCAAGGAAAAGAAAATGTTCTTGAAAATATTTCCTTTGAAGTTAATAAAGGTCAAACACTTGCCTTCATCGGGGCAACTGGATCTGGAAAAACCACTTTATTAAATTTAATCGTTAGATTTTATGATCCAAGTGAAGGAAAGATAACTATCGATGATGTTGATGTTAAAGATTATAAGTTTGATACTTTATACAATAAAATCGGTTATGTTTCTCAAAAATCAATCTTATTCCAAGGAACCATCAAAGATAATGTTTTCTATGGTGAAAGCTCCGCGGTTGAAGATGATGAAAACTTAAAACAGGCTCTATATGTTTCTTCAGCTGAAGAGTTTGTTAATTCTAAAGAAAACAAAGAACTTTATGAGGTGGAACAAGCTGGAAAGAATCTTTCTGGTGGACAAAAGCAAAGATTATCAATCGCTAGAGCGGTAGCTAGAAAACCAGAGATCATCATCTTTGATGATTCATTCTCGGCTCTTGATTACAAAACTGATTTTGAAGTTAGAGATAAATTATCTAAAGCTTTACCTAATACCACGAAAATTATAGTTGCCCAAAGAATTGGAACGATTAAGCATGCTGATCAAATTATTGTATTAGATGAAGGAAAAATCGTTGGAAAGGGAACTCACGATGAATTAATAAAGAATTGTAAAGTCTATCAAGAGATTGCTCTTTCTCAATTATCAAAGGAGGAATTATAGTATGCCTACACATGGAATGAACAAAACTGTTGCAGTTAATTATAAAGGCAATATTTTCGCTTCTTTGAAAAAATTAGCGGCCTACTCTAGACGTTATTTACCATTTATGATAGTCAGCATCATCTTAGCTATGGTTTCAGCTTGTTTATCATTATATGGTCCAAATCAGATACAAGAAGTAACTAATTTGATTTCTCAAGGCACAATCCAAGGCAACATGGATTTAGAGAAGATTGTCAGTATCTTTATTATCTTATTAATTATCTATGTTTCTTCTGCTGTCTTATCTTATATTCAGCATTCTTCGATGAATGTCATCACTAACTTGATATCAAAGAATCTTAGACAAGATATAAACGTAAAGATTAATAAAGTACCATTAAAGTTTATTGATGGATCATCTACTGGAGATATCTTAAGTATCGTCACTAATGACGTTGATTTAGTTTCTCAAGGATTAAACAGCTCAATTGCTGCCTTGTTTGCTAGCGTCACCCTTTTGCTAGGATGCGTCATCATGATGTTTGTCACAAATTATATCTTAGCTTTCACTGCGATTCTTTCTACTTTTGCTGGTTTCTTATTGATGCTCTTAATAATGCAAAAATCTCAAAAGTACTTCTTATATAAACAAAATATGGTTGGTAAAGTTAATGGAGTAGTTGAAGAGATATATTCTAATCATTCGATTGTTAGAGTGTCTAATGGTCAAAAAGAAAATTATGATAAGTTTTCCGCTTTGAATGAAAATCTTTATCAAACTGACTATAAATCATCATTTTTATCGATGATGATGCAACCTTTAATGGCTTTCATCGGTAACTTTGGCTATGCGATGGTTTGTATAATTGGAGGAATCTTGATGTTCTATGATCTAACTGATATAGGAACAATTATTGCCTTTATCATGTACACTAGATTATTTTCATCTCCTCTATCTCAAATTGCTCAAGCATTCAACTATTTACAACAAACCGCCGCGGCGAGCGATCGAATCTTTAAATTCTTAGAAGTGGAAGAATTAGAAGATGAATCTTATAAAACTACTGTTCTTTCTAAAGAAAATTTAAAGGGTGATGTTGAATTTGACCATATTCAATTTGGTTATGATCCAGGTAAAATAATTATTAAAGACTTCTCTTTAAAAATTGGAGGAGGTAAGAAGATAGCAATAGTTGGCCCTACCGGCGCGGGTAAAACAACTTTAGTTAACTTATTGATGAGATTTTACGAATTGAATTCTGGACAAATTAAAATTGATGATGTCTCGTTAAAAGATGTAACTAGAGAGAATGTTCATGAACTATTTGGAATGGTTTTACAAGATACTTGGCTATTTAAAGGAACTATTCGTGAAAATTTAAAATATAATAACGATGTAACTGACGAAGATATGATCAAAGCTTCTAAAACCTGTGGAGTGCATCACTTCATCATGACTTTACCTCAAGGATATGACACGATTTTAGATGATTCATTAAATATTTCTTCAGGTCAAAAGCAGCTTCTAACTATCACGCGCGCGATGATACAAAACGCTCCGATGCTGATTCTTGATGAAGCTACTTCCTCAGTTGATACGAGAACTGAATTAATCATTCAAAAGGCAATGGATGAATTGACTAAAAATAGAACGTCCTTTGTTATCGCTCACCGTCTTTCCACAATTAAAAACGCCGATCTAATCTTAGTGATGAAAGATGGTAATATAATTGAGCAAGGTAACCATGAAGAATTACTAAAGCAAAATGGTTTCTATGCTACTTTATATAATTCTCAGTTCCAAGAAGTCTAAAAATAAATGCGTCGCAGATTCTGCGACGTTTTATTATGTCTAAATCCTTGAAAGAATTGTTCTTATCTTCTATATTTTATATGGAGATTGATATGGAAAATAAAAGTCCTAAATTAACCCCTAAAAAAATAGAAATCATAGGATGCGTAGCCTTTTTTAGCTTGCTTCTTATTGCAATGATAAGCATCGCAACAAGTGAAAACGTCACAAGCGATTTTGAAAAAAATCTATATATTGGAATAGCTATTAGCTTAGTAGTTCTTGCTTTTATCTCTATAATTACTACATTAATTATCAAAATAAAGGTGCAAAGAAAAAATAAAGAAGAATCATTAATAGCTAAAGGTATTGATATAAATAGTTATGGAAAAAATTTATATTTAAAATTTAGTATGATTAAAGGTTATAAAGAGATTCGTTTATTTACGATAATTTGTTTATCTCTTTTCTCTTTAGGTGCGATTCTTGGAATTTTATCTATTTTCTTTATAGGTAACGAAATACCCTTCAGCGTTTTATTAATATTAGGAATTATCATAGGTTTTTTCCCTTTGCTTATCGGGTCAATTATTCTACTTATGTATTTATCAAATTTTAAATATTTAAAAAGAAATGCGATGAATGATAGCTTTGATAAAGTTGTAAATGGTGAAGTTTTAGGTTGTAACAGCCCTTCATTAATTCCATTTAAAACTAAAAAGGCTAAGGAAAATGAATTTACCCCTAGCTTAGAAATTGCTCTTGCTGAAGGTGAAACAATTCAAGAAATATTAAGACCTTTTATGCTTTATGATGAATATGTTGAAGTCAAAGTTACTGATGAACATGATACTAAAACAGTCTATCGTTTGTTTGCCTTCTTCGTTTTTAAATCTAAAGGTTTTAAAGATGTAGTAAGTAAAAATTCTAAGATAAAAGGAAGAATTATCGCTTTAAATGATGGTAGAAAATTTTTTGTAGCAACATACGATTAAAAATAAAACTAGAAAAACTAAAAATAATATTTAGAATATATCGAGGAGGAATATATATGGAAGTTATCAAAAACATTATTAATATCGGACAAGACGATCCAAAGCAAACATTATTTGAAGGACAGTATAAAATTGAACATGGAATCAGATACAATTCTTATCTAATTTTAGATGATAAAACCTGCTTAGTTGACACAATCGATCGTGAAGTAAGTAAACAATGGTTTGAAGATTTACAAAAAGCATTAGACGGAAGAAATTTAGACTATTTAGTAATCTCCCATCTTGAACCTGACCACGCCTATTCGATTCCGATGATCTTAAAAGCTTATAAAGATGTAAAAATCGTGATCACCATGGCAGGATTTAAAATGCTTCAAAACTTTTTAAATGATTATACTTTCAATAATGATAACATCACTTTTGCTAAAGAAGGGGACGTTCTGTCTTTAGGTGAGCATAATCTTAAATTTATCATGGCGCCTTTTATTCACTGGCCAGAAGTCATGATGGAATATGAGATGACTAGTAAAACTCTATTCTCCGCGGATGCCTTCGGTAGATTTGGAACTTATGATTATAATGATGATAATTTAGATGAATCTAGACGTTAT
Organism: uncultured Bacilli bacterium; assembly: GCA_944332225.1. Taxonomy (GTDB): domain Bacteria; phylum Bacillota_I; class Bacilli_A; order RFN20; family CAG-449; genus CALVJO01. The sequence continues at coordinate 23,771 of CALVJO010000002.1, forward strand.
TATATCGGTATCGTTGGAAAATATGGTTCATTTGTTAAAAATCTATTAACTAAAGCTGGAAATTTAGAAATTAATCGAATCGCACCTTTACATGGTAACGTAATTGAAAAGGACTCATTAGGAAAATATCTTGATGCTTATTCAAAATGGGCAAGCTATCAGAGTGAAGATAATGATGTGACTATCGTCGTTTCTTCAGTTTATGGAAATACCTTAGACGCATCAAAATTTTTAGAAAATGAGTTGATCAAAGCTGGTAAGAAGGTTAATTTATTTTATCTTAACCACGATGATTTTCATCAAGCGATTGCCTATTCCTTTAAATCTCAAAATTTAGTTTTATTTTCAATAACCTACAATAATGATATCTTCCCGGTGATGAAATCATATATTGATGGATTAAAAGAGAGAAACTTCCAAAATAAGAATGTTTATCTTATTGAAAATGGATCTTGGGGACCTTTAGCTAACAAACTTGAAAAAGAAATGTTCTCTGAAATGAAAGATATCAAGATTTTAAAAGAGCTGAGAATCATGTCTAGAATGAACCAAAAGAACAAAGAAGAGTTAATCTCTTTAGCAAAAGAAATATAAACTGATAGCTTTTTATATTAAATTTTAATCGCTTTATAGAATTAAAAAATCTATTGAGCGATTTTTCTTTTTAATATTTATATAACATTGTAAAAAACTTGAAAAAAATCTCCCCTAGGGTAAAATTTGCAAATGAAAGGTGAATTCTTTTAACGAGGTTTTTTAATGGAAGAGATTAAGAACAAAAACTTTATTTTAAAACTTACTGAGTACATCTTATTCATTGTTTTTTATTTTGCTTTTGAACTTGTATTATATGGAGTAATTAGCAATTTTGCTTTTCCAACATATATGATTTTGGATATCGTTATTATCTTAGCTTTAGGTATCCCAGTTTTTTTCACTAAAAATACTGTTTTTGATCGCATTTACTTATTTACTTTAATGTTTATAATCGGAGTTTTAGTCGGAGCGAATGTCACTTTTTATTCTTGCTTTGGTGATATATTCTCTTTATATAATTTAGCCTTTGCTAAGCAAGGAATGGCAATCGCTTTAAATCCAGCTTGGTTTAGATTCGATTTAATCGCACTTTTAGTTGTTATATATGCCTGTTTTGTCACTTTAGTTTGTTTAGCTAATAAATATATTAAACAACCAGTTAATGAATTTGCACCTCGTAAGAGCAAACCAGTTCAACATAAAAAGTTCTTAGTTTCATTGGCTTTATTTGTCTCATGTTTCTCTCTTTACGGTATTTCTCAAACCATAGTCAATAACAATCAAGGTGAGCAACCATTAAGAGAAAAAATCATAACTATGTCCAAAAGAACCAATTTTAAAAAATATGGCATGCTTTCTTATTATATTCAGGAGCTTGATTATTTAGTAAATGGCGCGCCGTTATTGTCTGATGCTGAGATGATTAATTATTTTTCATTAAAGCAAGAACACGATAATGATTATACCGGCTTATTAGAAGGAAAAAATGTCTTCGTAATCATGGTTGAAACCGGCGATGATTTAATGATCAATGAGACATTGACGCCTAATATGTATAAACTTACTCAAGATTCCTTATATTGCACGAATAATTATTCTAAAAATAAAACTAATGTTTCTGAATTTATCGGCATGGTTGGAACCGCGCCAACAAGCGGAATCTGGGGACAAAATGAAGATCAGCATTATGTCTTACCTTTTTCATCTATAAGCATGTTAGATGATACATATAACACAATGTATTTTCATGATGTAGGAACTGAAGAAGATAATGATACAGATATTTATTCTCGTTATGAATTAATGCCTAAATTAGGATTTGATGAGATTTATTTCCATGAGCAACTTTGTTCAAGCGACGAACCTATTTGGTCATGGAACGGTGATTACACTTTTGATTCAATAACTATGCCAAAAGTGGCTGATACCGTTCTCTCTAGCAACGAACCTTTCTATGCTTTTTATACATCTTTAGGCATGCATGGCCCTTACTGCAATCGATTGAATCAAGATCTTCTCGAAGAGAATTATGGAGATGAGTTGACTCAAGCTAAAGAAAACGGTGATTGGATCAATGTTTTAGAAGCAAGAGGAGATGAAGAAAACGCTCCAGCATTAGATACTTATATGATGTGCGCGATGGATTTTGATAAAGGCCTAGGAGATTTATTTGCTAGATTTGAAGAAGCAGGTAAGATGGATGATACATTATTCGTTATCTATGGTGACCATGAACTCTACTATACCGGATACGATGGAAATCCACTTTCTTTAACTATTGCTGAGCATGAAGAAAATTCATTCTATGATATTTATTCGACTGTTCTATTCTTTAAAAATGATGATTTGGTCGATAAATATCGATCGGTTAATGGTTCAAATCAAGTGAATTTCTTCACATCACCTTTAGATATCGTTCCGACTACTTTAGATTTATTAGGAATCGATTATAATAATAATTTCTATATGGGAGATTCATTATTCTCTATAGATGAAAATGATGTTAGATTATTTTATTCATTAGAGCTTGGAGCCTTCTTCAATGAATACTATTGGGCTTCAAACGACACGATGGTTGAAAAAACTTTTGTCACTAATCCTCCTTATTCAGAAGAAGTATTCTTAAAAGAAGTATCCGATGTTATGGATAAACAAGCTTATATGGATATCATTTACACGAATGATTATTTCTATACTAGAGACTTTAACGATTATCTTTATTACGAGGAAAAATGAAAAAATATTGTTGCCTAGAATTAAAACGAGGCAAAAAGAATCCTCCTCTTGGTAGAAGTTGTTTTTTTGGAGATCCAGATTTAACTAAAGAAGCGGAAAATTTATATCAAGACGATGATTACTTTCTTTGCCAATTAAATTTAGAAGAGATAAAAAATGCCTTTCCAACCATTTATCTTCCTAAGCATGGAATGCTCTATTTTTTCGTATCTTTAGATTCTTTGAATGGAAAAGTTTTATATTCTGATTATCAATCTGATAATGATTTTAATCGAATCGAATTCAATGAAGGGTTCCATTTTAAAAATAAAGAATACTCAATTAAATTATCGTTTCATAATCATCACCATGACTTTATGATCTTGTATGAGAATCAAAAGATTTCAGGTATTAGGGAAAACGAGCTTGTTTTATTAAAAGTTCATTTTAAAAAATTATTAAATTACAACAAAAAATTTTATCTTTATTATGTGATTAATAAAGAAGATTTATTGAAGATGGATTATTCTAAAGTAAGAACTATCATCTCTCACCGTTAGTATGAAAAAAGTAATAATCGCAGAAAAACCATCACTAGGAAAGAATATCGCCGCGGCGATTTCTTCTTCATATAAACGATTAAATGGCTATTATGAAGCTGATGATTATCTAATCACTTACGCTTATGGTCATCTATTTTCTTTATATGATGTTGAGCAATATCAAGATAATTATGATTCAAATAAAAAAGTTTCTTGGACTTTAAATAATTTACCTTTTTTCCCAAAGGATTTTAAATTTGGTTTGAAAAGAGATGATGGAACTATCTCTCAATTTAAAATCATTCGAGAATTAGTTAATCGAAATGATGTTGATCTTATAATAAATGCTGGAGACTCTGATCGAGAGGGAGAAATTATTATTCGAATTATTCTTTCTTACGCGCTAAAGAGTAATAAGCCGATTAAAAGATTATGGATGCCGGATCAAACCCAAAAAACAATCTTGAAAGAACTAGTAGAATTAAAAGATGATTCTTTTTATGATAGTTTAGCTAATGAAGGATATGCGAGAACTTATATAGATTGGCTGTATGGAATTAATTTAACTAGATTAGCTACTATTAAATCGCATACTTTATTAAGAGTTGGAAGAGTTATTTCACCTATTGTAAAGGCGATTTATGATCGAGAGATGCAAATCGTTAATTTTGTTAAAACTAAATATTATGTTTTACAATCTAAAGAAAAAACTAATGACGAAGAAGTTGAATTAGTTTCCTCTAAAGAGTTTTCTAAAGATGAATATGATAAGATTCTTGATTTAGCTAAAATTTATAATCAAGAAAAAGCGATAGTTACCAATATTAAAAATGAAGAGAAAACCATTCCTTCTCCTAGATTATTCTCTCTTTCTAAACTTCAAGGTGTCATGGGAAAGAAATTTAAAATGTCTCCTGATAAAACCTTACAAGTAGCTCAATCTCTCTATGAAAAAGGTTATATTTCTTATCCTAGAACTCCATCTGAGTATCTTGGAGAAAATGAAAAAGGTAAGTTTAAAGAGATCATTGATAATTTCAAGAATTTGAAGATTGATATCATGTTTAAAGATAATAAATATATCTTTGATGATTCTAAAATAGAATCCCATTCGGCTTTGACTCCTACTTATATCATTCCTAAAAAATCTGATCTATCGATAGATGAATATCATGTCTATGAAACGATAACTCACCGGTTCTTTGCTGTCTTTGCCTCTTCTTTATGCAAGGTGGCTAAATCAAATATGGAAATTAAATTAGGTGAACTCGAAACCTTTAAATTAAATGGAGAAATCATGCTTCAAAAGGGTTGGACAGCCTTTGAAGAAAGAGATAAAAAAGATAAATCATTACCTAATTTAAAGATTGGTGATATTGTTAATGTTAATTTTAAACCATTAGAAAAAGAAACTAAGCCTCCAAGAAGATACTCAGTCGATTCGTTAAACAATTTTTTAAAGAATCCTTTTAAAGAACAATTAGATAATAAAGATGATGATAATCCTTACGATGATGATTTTCGCACGGTTTTAGAAGGTATTGAATTAGGAACTGAAGCAACCCGCGCGGGAATAATTTCTAATGCCATCAAACAAAAATACATAGCTTTAAAAGATAATGTTTATTCTTTGTTAGATATGGGAAAATATTATATTGAAACATTAGAGGATCTTTCTTTGCTGATGGAAAAAGAGAAAACTGCCTTAATTGGTAAATCATTAAAGCAGGTGTATCGAGGTGAGATAACTCTCGTTGACGCGGTTAATCTATCCCAGCAAGAAATCATTAATTTATTTAATAAATCGAAAGATAAAGAGATTAAACAGGCTCCGATGACCTTTAATTTAGATAAAAGCAAAATATTATGTAAATGCCCAAAATGCAATAATTATATTGGAATATATGATTATGGTTATAGATGTAATTATTCTCCATGCGGCTTATCTCTATATAAGGATAATGCCTTATTTAAAACTTTAAATAAAACGATAACAAATAAAGTAGCAAAGGAGATATTCACTAAAGGTGAAATCACCTATGATGATTTAATCTCTAAAAAAGGAACGACTTATAAAGCAACCTTAAAGGCAAACTTTGAAAGTAAATATGTTTCTTTTACTTTTGATTTTCATTCTAAAAATGAGGAAAATAAATAATTATTCATAAACAGTTAACATAAATATATAGAATTAATATGTATGGAAAACCCTTATGAAATATTAGGAGTTAAGGAAAATTGCTCAGATGAGGAACTTAACTCTGCTTATAAAAAATTAGCTAAAAAGTATCATCCGGATTTAAATAAAGATCCTGAGGCACCCAAGATGATGGTTAAAATCAACTGCGCGTATGATGAGATTTTAAAGATGAGAGAAAAAGGAATTTCCTATTCTCAATATCAATATTCTCAGCAAGCTCAAAATAATTACGCTTCTTCTCAGGGTTACTATCGAAATTATTCTTCTAATGATATTGATCAAGCAATCTATTCTAACTTTGAATACTTTTATCGGATGGGAATATATAATTTAGCCTACACGATTTTACAATCTGTTCAAAATAAAGGAGAAAAGTATTATTACTACTGCGCGTTATCCTTAGGAAAGATGGGATATTTTGAAGAAGCGATTGAATGCGCGAAGCAGTCGCATAACTATAATCCTAATTCTAATACCTATTCAAAATTGATTGAACAATTAAAAAATTCTAAAGTAGAAGCCGAGAAAATTAGAAAGAATAATTCTCCTCTTGGACCTTTTGTTTTATTAATTTTCATTTTTGTCTTGCTTCTTATCCTAACACTTTTTATATTTTAAAATTGTTGGGTATAGATTATGAAGAAAAAAAGAAATGGTAATGATTTAATATCAACGATCGGATTTGTGATAATGGGTATTTTAATGATAGTATCATTATTTATTCCTTATCCTTATTTTTTCATTCCTTTTGGTTTAGGATTGTTAGTTTTATTCTATTGCCTTTTTAGAGTTTTATCGACTAATGTTGAAAAAAGACAATATGAAGTAAAAAGCTTATCTTATAAATTTCTTAAGTTGATGAAAACAGATATGTCAATGTATGATAAACCAAGAAAGATTAAATCTTTAGTGATTGGTGAAAAAATAGATAATGATGAAGAGCATGTTTTAGCCCGTTGCCCTTACTGCGATAAAAAGATCAGATTACCTAATAAAAAAGGAAAGCACGGAGTAGATTGCCCAAACTGCCATCATCACTTTAAAATTAAGATTAAATAGTATGTTACCTAAGAATCCTTATGTCCTTTTAAGCGTGATTAATTGTAAACTACGCGATGAATATTCTTCGTTTGATTCTTTAATTGAAGATTTGGATGAAGATAAAGAAGAAATCGAAAAAATCTTAGATTCAATTGGTTATCATTACGATAAGGAAACTAATCAATTTCGTTAAATTTCTTTTTATAAATTTTTATAAGTGATATTATTTTTCTTACTTGGGGAATGGACAAGCGGTAAGTCACCTGGCTCTGAACCAGGTTATGCGTAGGTTCGAATCCTACTTCCCCAGCCAATGAGATCCTGCCGAGGTTATCCTCGGCTTTTATAATTAAACTTTTATTATCGAAAATTATTGCACTTTTTGATAGGGGTTTGCTTTCAATAAATGACATTAGTAAATAATTACAATGTCGAACAAGTAATAATGCATAGTTAACAAAAATTTTTTTAAAAAAAATCACCATTTTTTGACCTATTAAATATTTGATTATATAATATTTTTTAGAGAAGATAGGGCTTACATTGTCGAGGGAATTTGTAAGTATTACATAAGCCTATGCTTCTTAAATATTTACAAATAAGGAGAAAACAAATGGAAAACACAAAGACGAGCGTTTTTGAAAAAAAGATTTTTTCATCGCGGGTCAAATCTGCAAACGTCAAACCTTTGGAATCTTTGATTGGCTATTTGATAGGCCCTTTATGTGGATTATTAGCTAACGGAATTTTCAACATCTACTTAACTACTTATTTTAGAGAAGTTTTATTCGCTGGAGAAGTACTTGATCAAAATCAAGGTGTGCTAACATTCCTTACTTTATTCCCATTACTATCATCAATTCTAATCATCATTGGTAACTTAGTTGCCGGTCAAGTGGTTCAAAGAACTATGACAAAAGCTGGAAAGGCAAGACCATGGATTATTTTCTCATCCATCTTCCTACCAATCATGGCTGTATTAATGTTCATTCAACCATCTAATGACACCGTCTTCAAGATGGTATGGACTGCAATCGTTTATAATTTATACTATGCGATTGCCTTCCCATTATATACGACGGCTAACTCAACTCTAACCCCTCTTTCAACTAGAAATGGTAAACAAAGAAGTGTCCTTGCTTCCTTCGTCAGCATGGCTTCCCTCGCAGCTGCAGGCGCTGGATCAATGGTCTTCCCAATTCTATTAAGCTTAATCGTTGGTGGAAAAAAAGGAGTTGAAGCAAAACCTTATTGGTTAGTCATCTTCATTATCATCGCAGTAGTAATGTTCATCGGAATAATGTTACAATTCTACTTCACAAGAGAAAGAGTTACTGAAGAAAGAGTTGCAACTGGAGTTAAAGAAGAAAATCTTAAACTCTCTATGAAAGAGCAAGCCTCTACAGTTATTCACGATAAATTCTTCTGGATAATCATCGGTTTCTATCTCTTATATCAATTATCCGGCGGAATTAAAAACTCATCAATGCGTTCATATTCTGGTATTTTAGATATTGGTATTGACGCGGAGATTATTACTTCAGTCTTAGGTATTGTTGGAGCTATCCCTATGGCTCTTGCTGTCTTATTCGTTTCCCCACTTTGCAACAAGTTTGGTAAACAAAAAATGGCAATCATAGGTATGGCAGTTGGCTGCGCAGGTGGTATCATGGCTGCGATTTGCTACGATAATATCTATATTGCTGCAACCGGAATTGCGATTAAGTGTTTAGGCGCGGCACCTGGAGGCTATATGATTCTTGCGATGATTGCTGATGTCATCGATCATATTGAAGCTAAAACAGGTAAACGATGCGACACCTTCATCATGTCAATTTATTCATCAATCTACATTGCTTCCGTTAATATCGGTCAAGGTATCACCAATGGATTAGTATCCTCTATGGGCGATTATGGAGCCGTTGTTGCTTACATTTGGATTGAAAGTATCGCTTATGGCTTAGCAGCTATATTATTATGTTTCTTCACCGTTGAAAAATATATTGATAAGGATAATGAAATTATCTTAGAAAGACAAAAAGAAGCATGTCTTGCTGCAGGTAAAGAATGGATTCCACCTGAGGAAAGATTGAAAATAGAAGAAGCTAAAGCTGAAGCTGAGGCTGAAGAAGCTAGAATTAAAGAATTACGTGAAAGATGTGAAAAGAAACACTTAGACTTCGATGCAGAAGAAGCTAAGTATCAAGCTATTCAAAAACAAAAAGCGGAAAAGAAAGCCGCGAAAGAAGCTGCAAAGCAAAAAAAAGATAAGTAATTCTTAACTTAAACACAAAACCTCTAGATTTAATGTTCTAGGGGTTTTTATTTTGCTTATAAATTTGGTTTATAAATTTGGTTTATAAAGTATTATTTTATCCATTAGATAAACGATTATGCTTTTAAAATCATAAGTGATAGACGCTATTAAATTTAATATATCGACTAGTTAAATAAATATTAAATTCTAAGTCAAATTAATAATGCGTTTATATATTTATCTGTTTCATTTAAATACTTAAATATAATTTTTACTCAAAATATGATTTTATCAATAACAGGAATGCTTATTAACATTACTAGAATCATAAATAAATAATGACTAAGAATATTTAATTATCAAAATAGTTATAAGAGTAGTTTGATTTTTGATAATTGTATGCAGTCAAATTAATTACTTATTTTAGAAATATATTTATTTAAATAAGGAGGAGGTGTTAGATAGTTTTCAGCAAAGCAGAAAGTAACTATCATCACAATCATATAATTAATATAAAAATAAGATACATCAAAAAATCCATATATTTCAGGAATGAGTAATGATCCTAAAATAAATAATTTTTGCACATTTAGATTCCTTAATAATGAATAATATTTTTCAAAATAATGGAATAGTAAGCCAAATAATCCAACGATTCCCGCGGTCATCAAGGTTTGTAAGATGGTAGAATGAGAGAATTGATAACCTAATGAACCAAGCCAATCAACGACAAAATCTTGATTTTCTCCATATAATATTCCATATCCAAAAATTGGTTTCTTTAAGAATAATTCAAAATGCGCGGAGTAAATAGGAATTCTATTATTGAGGGTAGAAAAATCAAATCCTTTAATAATTGATTCGTAGATTTCATTAAATATATGAATTTCAAAGCCAAAGTCTAAAATACAGCAAATAATTAAAGAAACAATAATTACTGAAGATAGGGTAAATGAATATAATTTAAATTTAGCTTTATCTTTATGAAGATGAATAAAGTTAAAGACGATAAAAAAGGCTAAAGCGATGGTAGAAACTAAGATGCTTCCTTTAGATAAACTTAATAAAACTCCTCCGTAGAGAATAAAAGATGATAGTTGATAAATTATAAATAATACTTTGTTTTGAGCTTTATAAGATAAATAAAAGCCGAAAATAAAGCAAGAGGATAAGACTAAAGCATAATTGTTTTTATTGCCCCAACCTAAGAGAAGATTTTCTTTATCGCATAGACCATTAAAGGCAAATATATAATAAATAAAAAAATCTATCATCAAGACAAATCCTAATATGGTCATCAAGAAGGATAAAGATGATAGATTTAATTTATTTTGTGATAAATATGAATAAACAAATGTTAAAACTAATCCAACGAATAAAACGATGAATAACTGTAATACAATATTAGATTCGTTAAATCCGATTCCTCCAAAGGCAAGAGAGACAACGAAAACAAGTAATCCAATCGATAGTTTTCCTAATCTAAACCGTTTAGGGAAGATAAACATTCTCAAAAATAAACCAAATATCACAATTATAGCCGCGGTGTATAAAAATAAAGGAACATTCTCAGGATAAAAAGCATGAGAGAAACTAAACGGGGCCATCAGCAAAGTGGCTAAAAAATAATATATATCCTCTTTCGCGGTCAAGCTGATAAAACAAATCATCGCATAGATAGCTAAGAAGATTCCTTCTATCATGTTTAAAAGAGCTTTATCATATTGAATTCTACCTAAATAGAAGGTAACTGACCAAAATATAATTGTTAATAAACCTATAATTATAGGGAATAATATATATGATTTTTTTAATTGAATTGATGACTCTAAATCCTTTAATTGTCTCACGTCTTTTATCATATAAATTTATTTATATTTAGGCAAGTTTTATCATTGTTAAAACAAGAGATATGGAAAAAATACAAACAAAATATTAAATATGCACGCTTTTAGATATTGTGATATAATAGAAACACCAGGAGGATTTCAGAAATGGGAAAATCGAAATCTAAAAAACAAATATCGACGTTTTTAGGATTGATTAGTTTTGTCTTAGGAATCGTCGCCCTCTTACTATTTGCCTTACTCCCAATGCTCAAGATGACAATTCAAAATGTTGGAGAAGGAACCTTAGGTGGATTTGGAATGATCTTTGGAGGAACCGTAAACGCAGTATCCGGAGATGTTTCAGAAGAAATTGATGGAATTGCAGTTAACGTTGTAGCTTTAATTGCCTTCATCATCCTAGCTCTCGGCCTTATTGCAGTTGCAGTTGGAACATTCAAAAAGAGCAAAATCATCAATCTTGTTTCCTGCTTATTATTTGTCGTTGCAGGTATCATGATGTTCTGCGTCGTTGATTCATCCTTAAATGCAGTTATATCTGGCTTAGTTGGAATGGAACCTGGAGATTTTGGATATGATACCGCAGTTTCTATAATTAAGGAATTAGCTAATCCATCTTTAGGTATTGGAGCTATCCTCGGCGGCGTGGTCTCCATCCTTGGTGGAGCATGCTCTGCAGTTTCCGCGTTAAAGTAATAATAATGGATGTAAAAAGGACCTTCGGGTCCTTTTTAGTTGGGTAAATTTAACTAATTATTTATTTATCGAATTGATAGTTAGATAAAGTTTTAAATAATTCTATGAGCTCTTCAGAATTAATTTTTAAATGCTTTCGATCATAAGTGTATAGACCGTTTAGCTCATCTTCAACATCCACCGTTTGAGTGTATATGACTCCAGTCAGCTTATTTATGTTCTTTAATACTTTTGAATAAAGGGAATATAATCCTTCATTATAGCTATCTTTTATCTCAAATCCTTTATAGGTGTAGAGGTTATTTTTATTATAGACGCATTCTTTTTCAACGAAAGAATAGCCCCCGAATTCAGAGATAAAGACTGGTTGCTTTTGTCTTTTTATCACTTTTTCAATGTCTCTAAAGTAGATATGAAGTGAATTTAAATCTGAAAACCCTTTCCTAAACCAGCCGGAAGTAGAATCATAGAGATGGTCAAAATCTCTAATCGCGAAGGAATAATAGATTCGATTAGAAGAGAATTGCCCCCATCCTTCGTTGAAGATTGTGAATATGATTACCGAAGGATTATTTTTTAAAGAATGGACGATGTTTCTTCCTTGCTTATAGAAATAATAACGATCTTTAAATGAACGTCTTTTTTCTAAAGCAAACTTTTGATAGGAAAGAGAGATAGTTGGCATGACCGTCTCTTTAAAATATGAATATTTAGAGTTATTGACAAAATCTTGGATCACCATCATTCCAAGCTTATCGCAGAGATAGTAATAATAAGGACATTCTAGTTTTATATGTTTTCTAAGACAGTTAAATCCTAAATCTTTAAAGTTTTTAATATCATTAAAGTAGACATCATATGAAGGTATAGATAAGATTCCATCAAGATAGTAACCTTGATCTAAAAGACCATTTATAAATACTCTTTTTCCGTTTAAATAGAAAATTTTGTTCTTTTCTAAAACTTGACGAAGACCAAAGTAAGATTCAACTAAATCATCATCGGTTTCTAATATTAATGTATATAGGAAAGGATCATTAAAATCCCAAAGATGAGGTTTATTGAATTTATAGGAAAGTTTATTATCTTTTAAAGTGCTTTGAAAGATAATCTTATCATCTTCTTTGATGGTTACATGAACTTTTTTAGGGCATCTAACTTCTAACTTAAGCTCATTTATTGATGTGGATATTTTAAAATCTTCAATATAGTTTTTATTTAATGATTCTAAATACAATGGAAAATAAATTCCTTCAGTTGAGGTATACCACATGCCTTTAGGATTTAATGATTGCTTCCCATACGGTAAATATTTTTTAAAAGTATCAGAAGTGATGATTATTAATTCGTTTGTTCCTTCTTTTATATCATTAAGTAAGACTCTAACTGGTTTATTTAAATAGATATAATGACCTAAATATTGTTTATTAAGATAAATATCGGCTTCTTGGTCAAAACCTAATAAAACAAGATAGGTTAAATCCTTAATGAAACTTTTATCTAAAGAAAAAGTCTTTCGATAGACTATCTTATCATCTATCGATATATCTTCTTTACTTTGGGATAATTTTGATTTAAACGCGGCAGGAACATAGATTGGTTTAAATTGACCAAGCTTATCAATATTAAAAGATTTAGTAAGATAATATTCCCACATGCCATTTAAAGGATAATAGGAATCTCTTTTAAATTGAGGATTAGGATAAGTATCAATAGGTATTAAATTATCATTTTTAATAGTTAAAGAATAATCGATCAATCTTTCTTTCATTTTTTATCCTCCTGATCTTTAATTACTTTATAACGATCATAAAAGGGTTTTAAGATTCCTTTATATGATGATTTCCAAGGTTTATTTCTTCCGAAGTAATGGATGATTATAGAGTTTTCTTCAACCCATGAATAATCTATTTTTTTCTTGGTGATCTTATTTTTAAGATTAAATAGAGTTATGGTTCTATCGGAAATATTATAGATAAGATTATCAATTAAAGTTACTTTATTACCGTATAAAGTATAGATTACATCTTGGTCTGGCAAGGTTAATAGATATCGTTTCTTTTCTAAGAATTCATAGACATCTTCTTCTTTTTGCTCTTCTCTTAACTTCTTTAAATTAAATAATAATACTCCGGTGTTTAAATAGATATTATCTTTATTAGCCCCGGTTCTAAGCTGATTAAACTTTTTTAAAAATAAGCCGATGTTTGTAGCCCCAGCAAAATAATTATCTCCTAGATCAAGATTATATAAACTTGAAAGATCTCCCTTAACGATTATATCAGGATCAAGATATAAGATCTTATCCATATCGCTTGGAAGATATTTTGAAGCAAATAGACGATAGTAAATAGCTAATGGATAACGTTTAGATGTTCGAGAATCTTTAAACATTTGCTCATCAATATTGACGAAGTGAAAGAAATTATTGTTTGTAAAATATTGTTGATAAATCATTAAATCATCTATTTTAACATCGTTAGTGACTAAATAAAAATCCAATCTCACAGAATTATAGGCGTTTATAGAGCGAATTAAACTGACGCAGTAGGGAAGATACTTTTTATTAAATGTAAGTAAAATATTCATATAAAAATGATAATATTTATCGTTAATTTAGTAAATTGCAAATGTAAAATAACCGTTAATCATTAAAAATGTCTAAAATTAAAAAATTAAATTTATAAAATCAGTCACATCTATATAATAATTAATTGCAATGAAAGAAAATAATTTAACTAGATTTAAAGAGATTATCACAAGATTAGAAAACCAATATCTAGAAATAGATAATCTTAGAAAGAACTTATCTTCTCAAAACAAGCAAGATTATTTATTTAAAATGATGGGATTTGTTTCTACATTATATTCATTAACTATCGTTTTAAATCAAGAGTTCATCGAAAAATATAACTTATCTCAAATACTCGATAAGATAGCTATCGATAAAGTAAAACTAGAAGCTAGCCAATATAATGATCAGCATATCTTTGATGATTTTTTAAACATCTCCTATCCTTATGTTCATTTCATGTATCAAATAATCTATCAAAAAGAGAATATGACTCGTGAAGAAAGTGAGCTATATTATATAACTAAAGATTACCATCAAGAATTAATCTTAAAGTTAAAAAGCGATCTTGAAAATCGAATTGATAAAGACGAATTAGAAAGATTATTAAAAGCGATTCATCTCTTTTCAGTCAAAGATGATGAAGATGTAGTCATGCTTGGATCATATATATCGTATAGAGATACTTACGATATCGATGAACAAAGAAAAAGATTAACCCTAACCAACAAAGAGACAGATAGAGAATTACCCTACTCAAAATATAAATCTTTGATGAATAAAAAGGTTTATGACGTAGTTATGGTTAACTATAGCTTTTCTCAGTATTTTCAAATTCTAGAGATAGAAAACTCAAAAGAGGAACACTATGCATAAACGTTATTTTTTATTGATTATTTCTTTTCTAACATTAGCATCTTGCTCATTTATTTCATCAAGCTCTTCATCATCTGAATCCCCTTCTAGCGTATCTTCAACTCCTATTAATGAATATGAAGTGAATAGAGTTGTAATTGATACTTTAAATTATGAGGATCCTTATAAGAATGTTTCATATAATTCTTTTTATCGTAATTATACTCCTGCAAAAGATTATCTTGACGCAAGATATAGAACAGAACACGGATTTATTTCTGGAGAGAATCCTTCATCAATCTCGACTAAACCTATAACTTCGGACATTGAAGATGAAGAAGGTTCAAAATACTATATTTCTAATGTTACTTACCTCACCTTAACGACAGGGGAAGTGGTCGGATATAAAGTTAATTCTCTTGATGGAGAAGAACGTTATATCTATAAAGACGGAGGTTATATTACTTTAAATGATGTAGCCGCGTATCTTTTAGCTTTTGGAACCGTTCCTGCTAATCATGATTATGATAAAGAGTATGAACGATATGAAGCTATGGATAAATGGGGAGATTATGCGAGGGTTAATAATTCTCATTACCGTAATAATGGATATAACGGAGAACCAATTTTACCTTACGATCAAAGAAACACCTATTATGAAACCGATTTTGGTAGGAAAGGTTATTTAGAATCATCGCGGGGAGCCTATCGTTTTGTTTTCACTTCCTCTTTAGAAGATGATATCTACTCTAGACACGTATTCTATACTTACGATCATTATGATTCATTTATTGAATATTTAAATTATGATGATGGATTTGGAACTAGGTTTGGTAACGGTACTTCATATGAAGAGTATGTTGACACTCATTTAATATCTTTAGGAGATCTCAATGCGTAAAAAATATTTATTACTTTTAATATTACCTGTTCTTTTATCTTGTAATTATTCTTCTTCAAACAATGATTCATCTTCAACAAGTTCATCTACTTCTTCTTCTACTTCATCATCTACTTCTTCTGATTCTATCTATTTAGTAGGATATCTACCTTATGAGGAGGCTTTTGAAAGTAATGTAGTTGATACAACTGATTCTTATAAAGACGGAGAATTTTCCTCACCATACATAAAAAATATTGATTCTAATGATTTGAATAAGATTCAATTTACCTCATTAAATGATGTCCATGGAGCCTTATATTTTTCTAATATTGAAGAAGGAAATGGCTTTGATCGAACTCAGTATTATCTTAATCAAGTTAGTCCTTCGATAAATATCTTAAACGGAGATATTTTTCAAGGTATGGCTCTATCTAATGAAACTAGAGGAAAAGCCTTCGTTGACACCATAAACCAAATGGATTTCTCTTGTTTTGTAATCGGTAACCATGAATTTGATTGGGGAATGGATAATTTAAAAAGATTTAAAGATGGAGACGAATCTAATGGTGAATTACTAATTCCGTTTTTAGGCGCGAATATATATTATGAAGGAACCGACTTACATCCTAGCTTTATCGATCCATATATGATCGTGAATCAAGGATCAACAAAAATTGGAATCATCGGAATGATAGGCGATAATTTAGAATCTTCAATTTCGAGTAATATGATAGAAGGATACGAATTTAAAAATTCTCTTTCCTTAACTAAAACATATTCAAAATTATTACGCGAAGAGCATCAATGTGACTATGTGATATTATCTCTTCATGACTATGATGAAGAATTTTTTAACTCAATTGCTTCATTAGAAGATGAATATCGCATCGATTTAGTATTTGGAGGTCACACCCATTATGTCAAAGATGATGCTTTCTCTAGAAATGATGGATCATCATTGCTTGCTTTACAAGGTGGGGCAAACAACGAATATATCGTTAACGCATCAATATCTTTAGAAAATGATGAAGTAACTTATTCTATCGATAGATATGATTCAAATTATGATTCGGCGATTAGAAATTATATCTATTCTAATTATTCTGAAACTATCAACATGGCTGAAGGAGTGATTAACTCATTTGATATCTATCGTTCTAGAACTCAAATCGGAAGAGAAACAGTCGAGTATTTAAAGAATCAATATAACGCCTCAGGAGCGATCATCAATACAGGTGGGGTTCGCGATGGATTATCTCGAGGGGATGTAACTTATAATGATGTTCTCTCGGTATATCCTTTTGATAACTTAGTCTATGATGTGATCATTGATGGAAGAAGCGTTCTATCTTATATAAGAAGCAACGAAGATTATATTTATTATTCCATTGATGATGAAGTGATCTCATCTTCAAAACTATATCATATTGTCTTAATCGATTACGTTTATACGAATAGTTACAATCGAAGATATTTCGATGGAAGTTATTTTAAATATTTAGATATTAATATTCGAGAAGCCTACATTGAATATCTATCTAATCTATAAATGAATTACTATCATTAAGATAATTAAAAAAATACTTCGGAAACAACCGAAGTATTTTTAGATTAATTTTGTTCGTTTTCTTTTTGCTTAATCACTTTAGCTTCATATTTTTTACGTTCAGAATAATTTAATATCTTCTTTCTCATCCGATATGAAGTAGGAGTGATTTCAACTAACTCATCAGAATTAATATAGTCTAAACATTCTTCAAGAGACATCTTTCGAGGAGTTTTTAAGACAACTGTGAAATCTTTAGAAGCGGAACGCATATTAGTTTTTTCCTTTTCTTTGATGACGGTTACTCCTAAATCAGAATTATATTTATTCTCTCCAACAATCATTCCTTCATAAACTTTCGTTCCAGGGAGAATGAACATCGTGCCTCTTTCTTCAACGTGCTGAATCGCATATGGAGTAGCTTGACCAGTGTCAACTGCGACTAAGACCCCGATTGAACGTTCTCCAACATTCATTTTTAATACAGGTCGATATTCTCTAAAGGTATGGTTGATAATTCCGTATCCCTTAGTCATAGTTAAGAAATTATTTACGAATCCAAGTAATCCTCGAGATGGAACAACATACTCAACTCTCACTTGATTTTCATTATATTGCATGTGAAGTAACTCTCCGCCTCTAGAAGCTAAAGAATCAATAACTGAACCTAAATAATCTTCTGGAACATCGATTGTGACATCTTCAAATGGCTCGCATTTAACCCCATCGATTTCTTTGATGATGACTTCAGGCTTAGATACTTGTAATTCAAATCCTTCACGCCTCATGTTTTCAATTAAGATTGATAGATGAAGTTCGCCTCTTCCAGAGACTATCAATGATTCGGTATTAGGAATTCTACTTACTTTTAAAGAAACATCGCGTTGAACTTCTTTTTCTAATCTTTCCGCGATTTTAGAGAAGGTTAATAATTTACCTTCTTGTCCTGCAAAAGGTGATGAGTTAACTCCAAAAGTCATCTGTAAGGTAGGTGGATCGATACGTAATAAAGGTAATGGCTCGCAGTTTTGGAATTCTCCAATTGTTTCTCCAACATTTAAATCAGCGATTCCAGCGACAGCGACAATGTCTCCAGCGTGCGCTTCTTTAACTTCAATTCGATTTAGTCCTAAGAAACCATATAATTTTTGAATTCTAAAATTCTTTAAAGAACCATCTAATCTTGAAAGAGTGATGTTTTCTCCTTCTTTGATTGTTCCTCTTTTAACTAAGCCAATTCCAATTTTACCGACGAAATCATTATAGTCTAATAAAGCAGGTTGAAATTGTAATGGTCCTTCAACTGTGACTCTTGGTTCTGGAATCTCTTCGATGATGGTATCAAAAATAGGATCCATACCAGGCTCTTGATCTTCTAAAACAGGAGAATATGATGAAGTTCCTTTTAGCGCGGAGCAATAGATGGTTTTAAATTCTAAGAATTCATCAGGCGCGCCTAATTCAATAAATAAATCTAATACTTCATCAACGACTTTATTAACATCAGCATTAGGTCTATCAACTTTATTGATGACCACGATAGGTTTAACATGAGCCTCTAAAGCTTTCTTTAAAACGAATCTAGTTTGAGGCATGGTACCTTCGAAAGCGTCAACAACTAAAACGCAGCCATCGACCATGTTCATGATTCTTTCTACTTCACCTCCAAAGTCGGCGTGACCTGGAGTGTCTAAGATATTGATGCGGTAATCTTTATAATTAATCGCGGTGGTCTTAGCTAAGATAGTGATTCCTCTTTCTCTTTCAATAGCGTTTGAGTCCATCGCACGATCTTGAACTTTTTCGTTCTCTCTAAAAGTGTGTGAATTGATTAATAATTGATTGACTAAGGTTGTTTTACCATGGTCAACGTGAGCGATAATCGCGACATTTCTTACGTTCATAAAATCCCTCCAACAAGGCATTAATATTATATATCATCAATAAAAAAGACTAAAATGTTAAATTCATTTTAGTCTATAAAACCGCTTACTTAGAATCGATATCGATGATTGTTGGAATTACAAGAGGTTGTTTTTTAGTCTCTCTTCTAACAAAACGAATAATTCTATCAGATATCTTATCAATAAACTCCTGTTTATTTTCTTCGTAGTAGGAAGATATATAGGTATGAAGCGAATCTTCAAATATTGAGTTGATCGCCTTAACTATCGATTCGGAATCTTTCAAGAAGACAAATCCTCGCATTTGAACATCTTGAGTGGCTATGATCTTTTTCTCCTTAGTTGAGACGACAGCACCTAAGATAATAACCCCATCATTAGCCATTTTTATTCTTTCTTCAATTACTGAATCAACGACGTTACCGACTCCGATTCCATCAACTAAGATATCGCCGTTTTGAATGGTGTTAGAATAATCAGGTCTTCCGACTCCATTTATGATATTAAGAGGAATTCCATTATCTAAGACGAAGATATTAGAATGATTATATCCCATATTAAGTTTTAAAGCGATCTCTGCGTTAGCTAAAAGTTGTCGATAATCACCTTTGATTGGAAGATAATATTTTGGCTTTAAGATCGTTAATAACATCTTTAAATCTTCTTCTCTAGCGTGCATTGAATAGATTTCTTTTCTAGTTAAATTAATGATTTTAGCTCCAGTTTTATAAATGTTATCTATAGCGTCAATCGAAGCTGTTTCAGTTCCTGGAACAGAAGGTGAGGCTAAGACGAAAGTATCATTTTCATTAAAAGTAATAAATGGATAGGCTCCTTGGGCTAAGGAGATTAAATTATTAAATATTTGTTCGCCTTCTCCATCAACGACTATCAATAGATCTTGTTCTCGGTGACGGTTAATCTCATTGATCGTGGTTCGATTCGCCATAGGTAAATTAAAATCGCTGTGCTCAATATCATCACCAAATATATGCTTAGCGTCATCGGTTAAGAAGATAATTTTCTTATTTGTTTTCACTGCTAAATCAAGGATCTCTCTTAAATTGAATAGATTTTGAGAATAGACTGAAATAAATATTCTACCTTTAGATTCTCTAAATAATCTTTCGATATGATTATAAATTCTGTGATTTGGTGAGGTGTGACCTGGTTTATCGGCCGCGCAGGACTCAGACATTAAAAGCAAAATTTGCTTTTTTAAAGGCAAGGAAGATAAAGTGGTAAAATCCATTCTATTTCCTTCATTTGCTCCATAATCGATGATGAAGTCTGAGGAATAGACAATGTAACCATCACTGGTGTCAATAGCAACCGCGAATGTTCCAGGAATCGAATGGGTCATGGATATAAAAATGAATTCACGATTAGCAATCATCACTTTTTTATCTTTAACTATATGGATGTCATAATCGATTTTCTTCAATCCATAAGATACCGTTTTACTTTGAATTAATGCCGCGGTTAATTTAGAACAATATATAGGCGCGGGGACTCTTCGATATAGATAAGGAATTGCTCCCATCTGATCGTTATGAGCATGAGAAATGATATATGCTTTAACTCTAGAAGCATTCTCTTTTAAATATGAAAAATCAGGTATTATGCAATCAACTCCAGGAACGCGTTTATCAGGATATTTAATTCCTGCGTCCAAGACGAAGATATCGTCATTTATTTCTACGATGGTGATGTTTTTTCCGTTCTCATCTAAACCACCTAAAGCAAAAACTTTAATTCTATCTGACATTATTAACTCCTTTGGTTTACGTCTTTATTATACTTAAAACAAGTAACTAGACAAGATTAAAAACAAAATATGGATAATTATCCGTATTTATTAAATTCATAATAATGATTTTTTTTATTTACAGTCTTAAAATATTTTTGTAGTATTATTAAGCACGGCGATTATGGTGAAGTGGTTAACACATCTGGCTGTGAACCAGACATGCGTCGGTTCGATTCCGATTAATCGCCCCACTTTGGTTATTATTTGATCCGATTAAGGTATCAAAATTATGATATTTGTCCGAGAAATCGGACTTTTTTAGTTATTAGATCTTTATAATTGTTATTAAAAAATATTTGTATGATAGAAATTTGATTCATCAATAATTATATATTCGCTTTTAAGTAATTACTCCAAGCATACATTGAATCTATAACTGGTTTAAAATTCTTCCAAGAACAGTTAATGAATATTCAACTTTAGGAGGAACGAGAGGATATACTTAACGATGGCTGGAAAGAAGCTAAAAATCGATATATTTTTTGTTGAAAAAATAAAAATAAAAGGATTCTATTTTAGAATTAGGAGTTGGTTTTAACGCACCTACAATTATTATGTTTCCTTTTATTCAAATGACTTATTATTTTGAAGATGTTTTCTATGTTTCAATCAATCAAAAACAAACTTATTTTCCTGATAGATAAAAGATAAATTTTTAATAATTCAAGATGATATAAAGAAAATAATTGAGCAATTATGATTGATTAGGATTTCTTTTAATTGGAATCCATTTAGGCTTTGAAAAGACACCAAAAGTAATAGTTACGCAGTAAACTACCGTGAAGGCTGGAAATAATAATACCCCTTTAATTAAGTCTCTTCTTCGTTTGGCTCCCATCTTTTTATAATCTAATAAGACTAAGATTAAACCTTGTAAAATTCCCATGAAGAAGAATAAGAAAAGTAATATTGATCCAATTAATATAAGCATGCTAATTAACGCGTCAATTTGACCAGTTAATCCTAAATGAAGAGCAGCATATATATAAAATAATGGTAAATAGATACATAGAATTGGACATAAAGGAATGAATGAGAAAGTTAAAATTTGTTCTAAAGAAGAAAGAGAACCTTTTCTAAATTTAAATAAATTAGCAAATAATTTTAAAGAATACTTTCTTAACAAAAGAATATTTCCTGAGCCAAGACGAAGATTACGCGCGTAAGTATCTTTAAATGTAGAAGGTAAATCTTCATAGACAACTGCATCTTCTACATAATGAGCTTTATATCCATCAAGTAATCTATTGAATGAAAATTCAGTGTCTTCGCAGATGGTTTCACAATCATAACCATATTTCTTAGCTATTTTTGAAGAGAACATCATTCCTGGACCGTTTAAATGCGCGCTTAAGTTGAGCCTTTCTCTAACTCTGCCTCCGAATCTTGAATTAAAAATATAATAAAGTCCGCAGGCTTGAGTGAAATTATTTTGAGTGATGTTTAAAGCTGATTCGTAAGGGCAAGCAAGTTCGATCCCAGTTGAGTAGCAATCATTCATCAAGGAAATAAAATCATCAGATATATGATTATCAGCATCTAATCTAATAAAGAAATCATATTCAATATTAGTTTTTAAAATTTCATCAATTGCATATTTTAAAGCATAACAAACCATGTGATGCGATTTATCTGGATCATTTAAAGTTAGAACTTTTGCTCCAGCTTTTGAAGCTAAAGTACCAGTGTTGTCAGTGCAGTTATGAGCTACTACATAGACGTCAAACTTATCTTTAGGATAGTCTTGTTTATCAAATAGTGCTTTAACTGTATTATAGATAACATCTTCTTCGTTTCTAGCCGCGATTAATATAGCAACTTTATGCTTTACTTCGCTTTTTGGGTAAACTTTTTTCTTGACCCAAAATAATAGCATATATAATACTTGTAAAAAAAATGGTATTCCTATGATACAGAGAATAATGTTATTAATAATAGATAAAACTTCATATAAAGTGTCGTACCACATACTTAAATAATTATATCATAAAATTGATTGATTTAAACATTAATATAACTATTGTCTCCCTTGCATTAAATTGCTTGATGAAATAAACAAACATAAAATTTTCACATTATATTTTTGATACAAAATTTTTAAAATATAATGGTTGTATGATAACTCGTTGCAAATGGTGTAATTTAAATAATCCAAGATATGTGAAATATCATGATGAAGAATTGGGAGTATTAAATGTAGATGAT
The DNA here is from genome assembly GCA_944332225.1 of uncultured Bacilli bacterium. Lineage (GTDB taxonomy): Bacteria > Bacillota_I > Bacilli_A > RFN20 > CAG-449 > CALVJO01. Next base: position 46,880 of record CALVJO010000002.1, read on the forward strand.
TCATATCTTTACGAGATGCTCATCTTAGAAATGTTCCAAACTGGATTATCTTTTGAATGCATCTTAAATAAAAGAGAAAATTTTAAAAAAGCATATTCAAATTTTAATATTGATGAAGTAATAAATTATACCGATGAAGATATAAATAGATTATTAAATGATAAAGGAATCATAAGAAATAAACTTAAAATACTTGCCTCAATCAATAATTCAAAAATATTTAAAAGTATTAGAGATGAATATTCGAACTTCTATAATTATTTAAAAGTTTTTACCAAAGGAAAGATATATCAGGAAAACGATAAAACAAGATCAGAATTATCAGATGCAATCTCTAAAGATTTAAAGAAAAGAGGCATGAAATTTGTTGGAACTATCATTATTTACTCTTATTTACAGGCGATAGGGATAATAAATTCTCATGATGATGATTGCTTCTTTAATCCCTTAAATCATAAATAGTTTCTTGATTAAAAATTAAAAATGTTTATGATTAATGAAGTGCCCCGATAGCGCAACTGGATAGAGCGTCAGACTTCGAATCTGAAGGCTACGGGTTCGACTCCTGTTCGGGGCGCCATTAATTGGAAAAGTGGTCTGATACAAACTTAGAACTTCTAAGGGTGTGCAGACTTTTTCTTATTACTTTTTATAATATAGCTTAATAAACTTTTCTAATAAAAATGAGAATTTATAAATATCTAAATTAATAATATTTTAATGATAGAAAATAATTAATTTTTATCTTAAGATTTAATTAAAGGAGCAATATTTAGTATTTTTCAAAAATTATTAAATTGATAATGAGATAATATGAAACTAAATTTTAAAGAATTTTATTGGATTAGGGAACCCAAGCAATGGAAAGTTTCTTTAGATCAAACTTTACAAATAATAACCGAACCCCATACAGATTTATGGCAAAGAACTTATTATCATTTTAGAAATGATAACGCGCCATGCTACGTGATTGATATAGATGAAAAATATTTTTCCTTTACAGTCAAAGTTGATTTTAAAGAAGCTCATCATAGATTTGATCAAGCTGGAATAATAATTTATCTTACAAGCGAATCATGGCTAAAAGCCTCAGTTGAATATCAAGATGAAAGCTTCAATCAGCTTGGAACAGTAGTTACAAATCAAGGATATTCTGATTGGTCTACCACGAAAATAGATTCTAAAATAAGAGAGATATGGTATCGACTAAGCAGAAGAGACGATGATTTTAGAATTGAATGTTCCTTTGATGGAATCAATTTTGAGCAGATGAGAATAACTCACCTTATCAATTGTAAAGATACAATTAGAACAGGAATCTATGCTTGCTCCCCTGAAGATTCATCTTTTAAAGCTGTTTTCAGCAATATGAAGATTGAAGAATGTAAATGGGATAAGCATGATGGTCAGCAACCAGATAAATAAATATTATTAGAAAAGAGGAAATCATGGAAGAAACTAATAAGCTAGGAATACGTAAATGGATTATATTCATTTTAGTCGGTTTAATTGGCCAATTTGCCTGGTCAATTGAAAACATGTATTTAAATTCTTACATCACTTATTTAAACTTTACTGATACGACAGGTAATGGTTTTAACTATTCTACATTAATAGCTATTACCACCGCTTTAAGCGCACTTGTGGCTACCTTAACTACTATATTCATGGGCTCTTTAACTGATAAGGTAAATAAAAGAAAAATATTTATCTCCGCGGGATACATAATTTGGGGAGTTTCAACTGCTTCATTTGGCTTTTTAAACGTTAACTCTTCTTCTTCAGTTTTAGTGATTCCAATGACCGCGTACACCGCGGCAATCATGGTTATCGTTATAGATTGTATCATGACGTTTTTTGGATCAACTGCTAATGACGCGGCTTTTAATTCGTATGTGACAAGAAACACTACTTCTAAAGACAGGGGTAAAGTTGAAGGTGTTCTCTCAATTTTACCTTTAATTGCAATGCTTATTATCTTTGTTGGATTAAATGGATTAACTACTAAAGCAAATGGGTATCGATGGGATTTATTTTTCTATATAGTTGGAGCCTTAGTTATAGTCGTCGGTTTAATATCAATATTTTTAATACCTAAAGAAGATGATAAAAAAATTAAACAAGAATCTTATGGATCGATTTTGTTAGAAGGATTTAAAGTAAAAACCGTAAAAGCAAATAAACTTCTCTATTTAACACTTGTTGCCTATTTTATCTACGGCGTAGCTATCCAAGTCTACTTTCCATATTTAATGGTATATGTAGAATATACTTGTAATATTTCAAATTCTGGAGATGGAGGATTCTTAACTCCTTTTGCTATCGTAATGGCAATTGCTTTATTAGTTGGATCTCTTCTTTCGGTAATAATTGGTATCATCTCAGATAAAATCAAAAAAGAAAATATGATGATTCCTGTAGTTATCATTTTAATGGTAGGATTGGTATTAATGTTCTTTGCTCCAAAAATTGAAGACGATACTTTAAGAATCGTCTATACCTCAATCGCAGGATTAGTGATGATTTTAGGATACGTATCTATTCCAACTATCTTTAATAGCATAGTAAGAGACAATATTCCTAAGAGCAAAGAAGGCGCGTTCATGGGAGTTAGAATGTTATTTGTCGTAGCTTTACCGATGTGTATTGGTCCTTTCATCGGGGACAGTTTAAACGCGAATTTTGGTTCAACTTATCTTTCTGAATATAATGTTGAATCAGTAGTCCCAAGCGAATATGGTTATTTGATGGCTTTAGGGATTTTACTGTTAACTTTCATTCCAATCTTCTTCATTTTAAAAGAGATGAAGAAGTAAAAAAATGATGAAGGTAAAGAGAAACTTAATAATCAATCTTTAAATGATTAACAAAATAATAAGCTGAAGCAAAAGCAAAGAAGATATTATATCCACCTTCTAAACCATCTACATCCATTAATTCACCTAAGGTGTAAATTTTAGGATGATTAATTAAAGATAAATTAGCTAAGTTAATAGATTCTAAAGAGATGCCACCTCGAGTTACTTGACTATCTTTTAATGGATAATGTTTTAAATAGGTAAAACGTCTTTTTTTAAGAGTTTTATATAAGCTTTGAACATTAGATTCGGAAACTGAAATTAAATATTTTTTATAATCGTCATTAACTAAGGTTTGAAGACATTCTTCTTTATCAGATAAATATCTATCTTTAAATGTTTGATAATCGACATCGTTAGAACAGTCTAAATCGATATAGTATGGATTTTTCGAACTTTGATCGATAATAGATGAGATATTAAATATGCAAATTCCTGATAATCCATCCTTTTTAAAGATAACTTCCCCTTTTTCTTCGTAGATTTGTTGATCATTATGAATTAAAGAAACAACGGCTTTAACTCTTTTACCTTGTAAATAAGGAGGAATTTTTTCTTTAGTTATTAATGGAGATAATGAAGGTGATGGTTCATTAGTTTTAATATTTAAATCATTTAATAATAAATAGTTATCTTTACTATAAAACTGAGATTGTCCACCTAAAGCTAACACTAAAATATCAGTTTGATAAGTTCTATGATCAGATTTTAATAAAATTGAACCATTGATATTATTAGAAGAAGAATCATCAACTGAGATAATAAAATCATTAATTACCTTGATAGATAAAGATTCTAGGCGTTTCAGAAGTAATCCCTGGAGAGATTTTCCAGATTCAGAAAGAGGATAATATCTTCCGTAGTTATCAATAAAATAATAGATGCCAAGAGAAGAATAAATATCATCCTTACATAGATTGAATTGGTCAATTATATGTTTCACCTGATTCCCATTATGGAAAAATGATGAAGAGATATCGTTATTAGAAAAGTTGCATCTACCGTTTCCTGCGACTTTAAACCGTTTTCCAAGGGTCTCATCTTTTTCAATGATGGTGACGTCAATAGAAGGATATTTTTCTTTTAAGAGAATTGATGCGATAAGTGAGGAGACACCTCCTCCAACAAAAGTGATATTCATAATTAAATATTACTTTATTTAAAAAAATATTTAATAAATAAAATCAATTTATATAATTTAAATATGTTAATTTTGATTGGACCATCCGCGTCAGGAAAAACTGAAGTAGCAAAATTATTGATGAAAAATTACCATCTAGAAAAGCTAATCACCTGCACGACGAGAGAAAAAAGATTAAATGAGATAGATGGAAAAGATTATTATTTTCTATCTAAAGAAGATTTTGTTATGCATATTGAGCAAAATGATTTTGCTGAATACGTAATTTATAACAATAATTACTATGGAACTTTAAAGAAAGAAATTAAAGATAATAAATGCGTGATATTAGAACCTGAAGGAGCTAAAAATATTCTAAAGATTGATCCTAAAGCTTTTATAGTCGCCTTTATCGATCGTGATGAAATTAGAAAAAATAGAATGATTGCAAGAGGAGATAATCTTCTCGATATTGAAAAAAGAATATCTTTAGATAAAGAAAAGTTCTCGATTCGAGAACTTAGCTTTGCAAATGTGTTTATTGGTTCAAGTAATTTTACTCTTGAAGAGATGACATCGATCATCTTTCAAGACTATCAAGATTTCTTAAAATAGTTTATTTAATTCTTCGATTAAGGATGGTAATTCATCTAAAGAGGATAACTTAGCCCCAGATGCCTGCGCGTGACCTCCACCTCTAAACATCTCAGCAACCTTATTAATCGCTTTTTCTTTAGAACGAAGAGAGACTCTAAACTCTCCTTTTTCTTTGTCTTCAGAGATTGCAACCCAGCAGTTGATACCTTTAATATTAGAGAACATTGACATATAGTTTTTGCCTTGCTCGGTACGAAGGTTCAACTCCTTTAAATCTTGATCTTTCAATACGTAATAAGCAACGCCTTTATCTGTCAAGACGTAGTGATTTAAAAGATATTGTTGAATTTCTAAATCATGGAAATCTTTTTCATACATTGGTAGATAGACATCTTTATTGATGTTGATTCCAGTCTTTAGACAAAGTTCAGCCATTTCAAAGGTATGAATGCTGACTGATGAGAATAAAAATCTTCCTGAGTCTCCGACAATTCCAGAATAAAAATATTTTGCAGCGAGAGGAGAAAGAGGATATTTTTTAATAAAGCAAGAAATAAAGTCAAGAACTAATTCGCTGCAAGAAGCAAGCGAATCATCGACTAATTCGATGTGTCCGATTGTTTCAACCTTTGGATGGTGGTCAAAACGGACGATTGATTTAGCGTTCTTAAAGCTTTGATTATCGATTCTTTCGCTGTTTCCAGTATCTAAGATAATAGCTAAGAAATCTTGATTATCTAATGATACTTCATCAATATGAGGATAGAGTCTAGGTGTAAAATCTATAAAATCTTTTCCTAATGGATAGATTTTTTTATTAGGGAAAGAATCTTTTAACCAGGTAACTAAACCATTTTGAGTTCCTGAAGCATCGAAGTCAGGTGAGGTGTGACGATAGACAGCTATCGTATCATATTTAATGATTTCATTAAGAATTGATTTATATATTTTTTTGTATTGTTTAATCATGTGACCTCCTTTATTACTGTTCAAAATAAGTATTTTTGATTTTAAGAACATTTTCAACTGAAGAAAATATTTCTTGAATTTTAGCTATGTAATTTGACTTTGAAACCTTGATAACCTTAGAAAACGTTGAATCTAGAGAAATAGTAACGATTCCATTAGAAGAAAAATCTAAATATGATAGACAATCTTCCTTAGAGAAGATGAATCCAAAATCAAAGTTTAAATAATATGGATCAAAATAATCTTTCTTATAAATTAACTTAACTTCTTTCTTTAAATAGATAGAATATTTTTTCTTTTCTTTGCTTCTTACAAAGACATTCACTTTAAAATAATTAGCTAGGTTATTTATGATATCAAATTCCTTTGAGGTTAGATTTTCTCGATAAGTAAAATCGATGATAAGCGATTTTTCGCAGTAGACTATATCTTTTTTATTGAATCTTACAATATCGTTAACGTATGATTCATCAATCTTTTGAACTAAGAAATGCTTTCTTAGAAAATCTAATTCATTATCAACATAAAATATCTTTTCAACGTTATAGCAAGAAATAAAATAAGCAATTTCATCGATATGATGCTTGATATACTTTTTATCTATCTCGCTGACGTAGCCAAGAGAGACTATTGATTTTGAACCTTGATAATGCTTAGAGACTCTACCGTATTTTTTATTGGTTACCACGAGATAAGATATATCTTCATTCAAGGTCGAAAGATAACGAAAAAGTAATTCTCGCTTATATGAAAATACATTCAAATCAGAAAATATTGCGATGATATCGTTCATGATAAATTATATTTCGTCTATTCCAACATCGACTGAATGAGGAATTTTTCTCCATTTAACTTTGAAGAATAAGCTGTATCCATAGATAGGTAGATATAATGACATAAATAAAGGAAAGATAATGATTCCTAGAATCTTTTTAAAAGATGAGGCTTTAACGACTTTCCAACATTTAATCATCGCGATTAAGCCCATTAAAAATACCACGATATAAGCATAGATTAAGAATGATAATAAGCCATTAAAAATATAAGACACAAAGTCATTAACTGAATAAAGACCAAAGGCTAAATAACAAATGTTAATGATGAAGAAAATAATTGAATAGACAAAGTAAACCGCGGGAGTGATAAAGATATGATTAGCTAGATCGAAAAGAATAAAATTGTTAGCCTTAATTTTTTTATCTTCATCTTTCTTTGGCTTAAATAATCCTTTAATTAATTTTCCTTCATATTTAAAGAAGCATTGGACGGTACCCTTGCACCACCTTGCTCTCTGATTGATTGAATCCATGAATTTAATTGGTTGCTCATCGTAGAAAATCGCATTTTCGTTATATCCGATGTTGATATTCTCAATCGCGCAGACGATTGAAAACTCAATATCTTCAACTAAAGTAAACCAATTCCAACCTTTATTGCTTAATAAAATATTTCTAGAAAGATAAAACCCAGTTCCTGAGACATAAGTTCCCATTTTCATATAAGATCTTGATTTATGAATGATGCAAGCTTCTCTAAAGAAAGATATAGATTGGCCCATTGATGAGAATGATGAACCATAATTCTTAGAATTTCTAAATGAAGTGGATACCTCATATCCTAAATCAAACATTTTATTCATCTCAATAAAATAATCTTTAGTAACTAAATTATCAGCATCAAAGATGAAAAATGCTTCTAAATCATTAAAGTTTTCATCAGTTAATATCTTTTTGAAAATAAAATTTAATCCATAAGATTTTCCTACATTTATAGAATCATTTCTTTTATATACTATACAATCTTCTTTGCTTGCGACTTCAAAAGTATGATCGATACAATTATCGGCAAGAACAAAGATAACTAATTTATCTTGAGGGTAAGAAGCATCTCTAATCGAACGAATTAAATTAGCAACCACTTTTTCTTCATTATGAGCCGGTATGATAATTCCGTATTTATGATTAATTTTTGCGTCTGGATATGTTTTTTTCTTAATGAATAAAGCAACAAACGTATATATGTATTGGGTAAAATATGATAGCCCCATCATCGTGGCTACGACTATATTGATAATTGCAAGGCATACATAAATGTAGTATGCGACGTCAGAAGAATATGTACTTAAATCAGCTAAGAAGTTCATCTCTATAATCTTAAAATAAAAATTAGTTAAGTCAAACAAAAAATGTTTCCAAGATTATGTTATCATCAAAAAAAACACACATCTTAGAAAAGTATCGAAAATCATGATTTGTTTTTTTCTCCTTGCTAGATACTTTTAAAATGATATAATGCAACACGAGGTCTATATGACTAACAAGAAAAAGAAATCAATTAAAAAAGTTACAGTACTATTAATTATTATACTTTCATTCTTCTTAGTTATCTTGATTGGAGGAATCCTCCTATCTTTACCTATTTTCCATCAAAAAGATCAAGGAATGAATTTTGTTGATGCCTTTTTTACTTCAACTTCAGCAGTATGCGTCACCGGACTATGTCCAGTCACCGATGTTGGAGCTTGCTTGAATCTTGGAGGACGAATCATCCTTGCCTTATTAATTGAATTTGGAGGATTAGGTTCCGTCACAATTATAACTTTTATAGCCATCGTTTTAGGATTTAAAATTAATTATAGTCAAAGGGTTTTATTACGCGAATCATTAAATCAAGACTCATTAGAAGGAATCGTCGCTTTAGTTAAGAAAATAGTGTTCGTTTCTTTAATTATTCAATCTATCGGGGCGATTTTATTAACCGTAGACCTATATTTTATTTGGGATTATTCATTTGTCGATTCTTTAGGATACGGGGTGTTCCAATCAATATCTGCCTTTAATAACTGCGGATTTGATTTATTTGGTTCAACATCTTTAATCCAATTTGCCGCGGATCCTCTATTTAATATTTCTACTGCTTTATTAATTATCTTTGGAGGTATCGGCTTCATCGTTATCTTTGATTTAATCAACAAACGTTTTAATTTTAGAAAGTTAAATGTTCATTCTAAGATAGTTTTAACAATGACTTTATTCTTATTAACCTTTGGAACATTAGTTTATAAGCTTTCTAATTTTAATGATTTTACCTGGTTAGAATCTTTCTTCTTGTCAGTCACAACAAGAACGGCTGGTTTCACCACGATAGACTTAAAAGCTAGGTTAACTGATGCTATGGTTTTATTCTCCATATTCTTAATGTTTGTTGGAGCCTCACCTGCTTCGACTGGAGGTGGAGTTAAAACTACAACTTTCTTCACGATGCTTGCTTCATTAAAATCATTCGCTTTTGGAGAAAGCCAAGTCCATGCCTTTAGAAGAAAAATATCTATGGGGCAAATTGTTAAATCATTTATTTTAACTACTGTTTCAATAGTTTTCTGCCTGACTATAACTTTCGTGGTCCTAGCGATTGAGCATAACGAATATAGTTTAGGAGAGATTCTTTTTGAAACTGTCTCCGCTTTTGGTACCGTTGGACTTTCTTTGTCGGTCACTCCATCTTTAACCGCGGCAAGCAAATTAGTTTTATGCTTAACTATGTTTGTTGGTAGACTTGGACCAACCACATTTATATCATTATTTAATAATCGTTTCGTCGAAGCTTCGACAGATGAACTTCGTTATATTGAAGAAAATGTCATCATAGGATAGGAGGATAAATATGAAAAAACGTAATATCTTTGTTTTAGGTTTAGGAAGATTCGGTCTAGCTTTAGTTGCTGAATTAACAAATTATTCTGATCAGGTAGTCGCGATTGATATGGATGAAGAGGCAGTCGAACAAGCTTCTAAATTAACATCCTTAGCTTATATAGCTGACTCAACATCGATGAAAGCGATGAAAGACGCGGGAATCCAAAATGCTGATCATGTTATCATCGCGTTTGGTTCATCATTTGAAGGAACAATCTTAACTTATGTTAATTTGAAGGAATTAGGAGTTAAGAATATTTCAGTCCGTTGCGAAAAAGAGTCATATTATCCGATTTTAGCTAAATTAGGGGTTCAAGATATCATCTCAACTACCAAGATTGCTGGAAAAAGATTAGCAACAAGAATCGTATTCCCTGATTTCGTCGATTATTTTTCAATATCAGGAGACTATTGCATGGTTGATATTACCGTCAAAGACAGTTTTGTCCCATTAAAATTATCTGAATTAAATCCTAGAAATAAATTTGATGTTAACCTTTTATTGATTAAGCGTGGAAAGAAAGACATCACCCCAAAAGCTGATGATCAAATAATGCCAAACGATGAGCTCGTGGTCTTTGGCACCAGAAAGAATGTTTCTTTATTGAGCGACTATATTAATGATTAGTGATGGAATTCGTTCCATCATTTTATTTTTCAATAGGGGCTTTATTCTATACTCATATTTTGATATTATTTAAAAAGAAAAGCGGAGGAATAAAAATATGAATAAATTATTAATTGTAGTTGACTATCAAGTTGACTTTGTCACCGGCTCATTAAAAGTTCCGGGTGCTAAGGAATTAGAGCCTTACATTGTCTCTTTAATTAAAGAGTATCGTGATAACGGCGATGACGTTATCTTCACGATGGATACTCACGATGAAGATTATCTATCAACCGAAGAAGGTAAATATATGCCAACCCCTCACTGCATTAGAGGAACTGATGGATATAAGCTTTATGGAAAGGTTGGAAAAATATCAGGTGGCTCTTTAATTTTTGAAAAACGAGCTTTCCCATCAAGTCAACTTTGCTTCTATCTTCGCGGGGCAAGATACACAGAAGTTACCTTAGTTGGTTTAGTAAGCAATATCTGCGTTTTATCTAATGCGATCATGGCTAAAGCAGCTTTACCTTTTGCTCACATCGTCATCGACGCCAAGGGATCAGCTTCAAATGACCCAGAGCTTGAAAAGAAAGCATATGATGTCTGCGAAGGCTTATTAATCGAGGTTAAGAATGCCTCAAAATAAATTATTTGAAATAATATTTAAAGATCACCGTGAATTCATCTATCTAAGAAATGGCTTGATATCTTCTTTAGTAATATTTCTTATTTTAATAGTTTGCTTTTTCTTCTCTCTAGAAGGGCTACCAATAGGATTATTAGTTGGCACGTTAATTGGCTACTCCGATTATTTTTTAAGAAGATTTCAAAGAAAAATTAGAGATGATGATAGAGCAAAAACTAGATTAATTGTCTATGATTTTTTACTGTCTATCTCTAGAATATTACTTTACGTTCTTCCGTTATTATTTCTTGGAATATTCTATCATCAAGGTTATCAAATATTTTCTTTGTATTTTGCTTTATTAGGAATATTTTTAATTCAAATAAATCGTTACTTTTATGATTTTTATTTAGATTTAAAGAATAAAGATAAAAAGAACGATAATAATTTATAGGAGTATTTATGAATATTTGGCATGATATAAATCCTAAACGGATCACCCCTGAATTGTTTGACGCGGTTGTAGAAATAACCTCAGGGAGCAAAAATAAATATGAGTTAGATAAGGAAACCGGGCTTCTCCGTTTAGATAGAATCCTTTATACTTCAACTCATTATCCTGCAAATTATGGATTCATCCCTCTTACTTACGCGGAGGATAATGACCCTTTAGATGTCTTGATTCTCTCCTCTCAGCCCATCGTTCCTTTAACTATTGTCACTTGTCGTCCGATTGGAATTTTAAAGATGGAAGATGAAGGAGAAGGAGACGAAAAGGTAATTTCAGTAGTTGATGCTGATCCTGAATTTACTCAGATTAATTCTATTTATGATTTACCTCCTCATATCTTCAAAGAAATTCGTCATTTCTTTGAAGTTTATAAGATGCTTGAAGGAAAAGTAACCCAAGTTGAACAATTTGCAAATGAAGATGTTGCAAAAAGAATAATTAAAGAATGTATAGAAAGATATCAATTAAAATTTAAAAAATAATTATGAATATAGTCTCAATATTTTCTGAAGAATTAAATATAAGTCAAAATCAAGTTAACAATGTTATTAATTTATTAAATGAAGGAGATACCATTCCCTTTATCGCTAGATATCGGAAAGAGCAAACCGGAGGATTAGACGATACTTTACTCCGTAATTTTGAAGAGAGATTAAAGTATCTAACTAATTTAAATGAACGGAAAGAAACAATTTTAAAATCTTTAGAGAGCCAAGGCGTTTTAAATGATGAACTAAAAAAAGAAATCGATGAAGTTTTAATCTTGTCTGAATTAGAAGATATCTATCGTCCATATAAACCTAAAAAAAGAACTCGCGCGACCATAGCTAAAGAAAAGGGTTTAGAGCCATTAGCTTCTTATATATATTCTCAGCAAGAGATCGTCCCTTTACATGAAAAAGCTCAAGAATTTATTTCTGAAGAAAAAGGGGTATTAACTATAGATGAGGCGATTAATGGAGCCTTAGATATAATCGCTGAAAAGATTTCTGATGAGCCGCGTTATCGTAAATACATTAAAAATTTAGATTATAAAAAAGGTTTAATAACCTCAAAAGAAGTGAAAAAGGAAGAACGAGATGTCTACAAGATGTATCAAGACTATCAAGAAAGAATCATCTCCATTCCTCCTCATCGAATCTTAGCTTTAAATAGAGGTGAAAAAGATAAATATCTTAAAGTATCTTTGCTTACTCCTGATGAAGAGATAATTTCTTATTTAGAAAGAAAAATTATTAAAAACAATTCGCCGTTTACAACCTATTTACAATCTTGTATCAAAGATGCTTATGATCGATTAATCGCTCCATCGATTGAAAACGAAATCAGAAATGATTTGTTCTTAAAAGCTGAAGATCAAAGCATGGAGATATTTAAAGATAATCTTAAGCAGCTATTAATGATGGCTCCTTTAAAAGGAAAAACGGTGTTAGGATTTGATCCTGGTTATTCCCATGGCTGTAAATTAGCAGTCTGTAATTCTCTTGGTGAAGTATTAGCTACTTCAATTATTAGACCAACTTTAAAATCAGAAAATGAAATAATTAAATCAAAGAAAATATTGTTAGATTTAATAAATAAATATCATATCGATGTGATTGCTCTAGGTAATGGCACGGCTTCTAGAGAATCCCAAGTGTTTATTAATGAAGTTTTAAAAGAGAATAATTTACAAGAGAAAGTTAAATATTTGATAGTGTCAGAAGCTGGCGCGTCAGTTTATTCAGCAACTGAATTAGCTAAAAAAGAATTTCCTACTTTCGATGTTAATCTCCGTAGCGCGGTGTCGATAGCTAGAAGACTTCAAGATCCTCTTGCCGAGCTAGTTAAGATTCCTCCAGAGAGCATCGGGGTTGGCCAATATCAGCACGATATGGATCAAAAAAGATTAAAAGAAACATTATCAAATGTAGTCTTCGACTGCGTTAACTTAGTTGGAGTCGATTGTAATACCGCGTCTGTTTCTTTATTAAACTATATTTCTGGAATAACTCCTAAAATTGCTGAAAACATCGTTATCTATAGAAATAGTAACGGAGGTTTTAAGTCTCGTGAAGACCTAAAGAAAGTTAAGATGCTTGGACCTAAGGCATTTGAACAATCCGCGGGATTTTTAAGAATAAATGGAACTAATCCTTTAGATAATACTTCAGTTCACCCTGAATCGTACGAGCTAACTTTAAAATTGCTTAAGATGATGAATCTATCTTTAAATGATTTAGGAAAAGAAAACTTAATTGATTCTCTAGATAGATTAAATATTCAAGAAGCAGCGAAACAATTAAATATTGGTGAGATGACTTTAGAGGATATCGTTGAGGAATTAAAGAAGCCAGGAAGAGATATTAGAGATGATTTCTCTCAAGTTAAATTTGAATCATCCATCCTTACTATCGATGATTTAAATGAAGGTATGGTCTTGGAAGGAACAGTTACAAATATCATGGATTTTGGTTGTTTTGTCGATATTGGAGTTCATGTTGATGGCTTAGTTCATATCTCAGAGATGTCTTCTAAATATGTTAAATCACCTCATGATATAGTTAAGCTTCAACAGGTGGTAAAAGTAAAAATAATTTCATTAGATAAAGAAAGAAAGCGAATCGGCTTATCTCTTAAACAAGTTAATAATTAATATTAAAAAAAGAGCTATTGAACGAATCAGTAGCTCTTTTAAATTATAATTTACTAAATGATTATAAAAGCAATGTTAATAATTAAAATATGATCGTAATCAAGTTTAGTTAAATATGACTAATATTAATTATTCTTTTTCTACAAGTAATTCTTTATCAGCGATTTCTTTTTGAATCTTCTTTAAGAAATCATCTAAAGAGACAGTAATTTGCTCCTTAGTTTGATATTTACGATAGGTGACATTTGAATTAAGAGTCTCACTTTCTCCTACGACTAAAGTGTATGGAATCTTATGAGTTTGACTATCTCTCATTCTATACCCAAGCTTTTCAGCACGATTATCAATCTCGCTACGGATATTATGATCAAGCAAGAATTCATTTACTTTATTAGCATATTCAAGATAGTTATCAGAAACTGGAAGGATTCTTACTTGAGTTGGAGCTAACCATGTTGGGAAGGCTCCAGCAAAGTTTTCGGTGATGATAGCTATAAATCTTTCAAGAGATCCAAAGCAGGCTCTATGGATCATAACAGGAGTGACTTTCTCTCCATTTTGATCGATGTAGAAGCAGTTAAATCTTCCTGGAAGTTGCATGTCAAGTTGGACGGTTCCACATTGCCAAATTCTATTCATAGAATCGCGAAGTTTGAAGTCTAATTTTGGTCCATAGAAGGCTCCGTCACCTGGATTAATTTTGAATTCTTTTCCAGAAGCCTTTAATGCATCAACTAAATCTTGCTCAGCTTTATCCCATACTTTGATATCGCCTATATAGTTATCTTCAGGTCTAGTTGATAATTCAATAGTGTATTTTAGATTAAATAAGGAATAGATATGATCATATATTTTGATGATTTTAGTGATTTCTTCACCGATTTGATCTTCTCTTAACATTGTATGCGCGTCATCTTGAGTGAAGGTTCTAACTCTAAATAAACCATTTAAGGCTCCTGAGGCTTCATGACGATGAACATGACCTAATTCAGCAATTCTTAAAGGTAGATCTTTGTAGGAATGAATAGAATTATTGTAAACAATAATAGCTCCTGGGCAGTTCATCGGTTTAATCGCATAAGGAGTTTCATCAACCATCGTGATATACATATTATCTTTATAGTGATCCCAGTGGCCGGAGGTTTCCCATAATTCCTTTGATAGCATCATTGGGGTATCAACCACTAGATAGCCGTTACGTCTATGATATTGAATCCAGTAATCTTCTAAGGTTCTCTTAATTAAATATCCATTTGGAAGGAAGAATGGTAAGCCTGGACCATATTCTGACATCATGAAAAGTCCTAATTCTTTACCGATCTTTTTATGATCTCTTTTCTTTCTTTCCTCTAAATCGTGAAGGTGACTTTGGAGAGATTCTTCAGTGAAGAATGAAGTTCCATAAATTCTAGTGAGCATCGGATTATTAACATTTCCCCTCCAATATGCTCCCGCGACGCTTAAAAGCTTAAAGTGTTGAATTTGGGAAACTTTTTCTAGATGAGGACCCGCGCAGAGATCGTAGAATTCACCTTGATAATAAACTGTGATCTCACCTTCGATTCCATCAATTAACTCTAGTTTATAAGGATTATCTTTAAATAATTCTCTTGCTTCATCTTTAGAAACTACTTTTTTAATAAATTTATTTCCTGAAGAAGCGATTCTTTTCATCTCTTTTTCAATTTTAGGGAAATCAACTTCAGTAATTTTTAAACCTTTAAAATCGACATCATAATAGAATCCTTCTTCAATTGAAGGGCCAAAGCCAAATAAGGCCTCAGGATATAAATTATGAATGGCTTCCGCCATAAGGTGGGAAGTGGAGTGATTTAAGATATCATAAGATTCTTTATCACCTTTTTTAATTAATAGGAAATGTCCTCCATGAGGAATTGGTTCATTAAATGAATAGACATGATCATCTAATTTGTAACCAACACATTCTTTTGCTAAGGATAATGAGATAGATTTACAAACATCCTCTCCAGTCAATCCTTCTTCGATCTCTTTAATTGATTCATCTTTTAAAATTAACTTAAACATATTGCTCCTTTCATAAAAAAATCCTTATAGAAAATTTCTATAAGGACGATATTAACCGTGGTACCACCTTAATTCATCTAAATATATATTTAGGTGCTCTCAAACTCTCTTAACGCGAGAAACGTCTTATTACTAAGAGAGCTCCGCGGTGGTATTTAAAGGGTTGTATCCTACTTTCACCAGATGTAGAATTCTCTGTAGCTTTCCTTTAAACGTGTCCGTTTCTTAGCTCGAAATAATTATTAATCAATTTAAATTTAAATATCAAGAATTATTTTAAATATCTAAATTTCTTGGTTCGTTGACTGATATAACTTTCATGAAGTTCGTGCTCTTAGAACCTGAAGGGTTACTACCAGTTATGATTAATCTAGTTCCTGGAACAAGCTTTAACTTTCTAGCTTGAAGTAAAGCGATGACTTCCATCTCTTCGATAAATTGAGGTACATGAGGAATTAAAACAGGATAGATTCCCCAGCATAGACATGAAGTAAATGCGGCAGTTCTATTGTCAGTAACAAATAGAATTGGACATCTTGGACGAGATTTAGAAATTAATTTAGCTGGAAGAGGTGAAGATGAGAAACAGATGATTAATTCAGTATCAGTTAAAACTGCAGTTTGGCAGATAGTATTTGCCATAGCAGCATTTATATCTTTAACTTTTTCGTTTTGATGGGCGGTGATATTAAATTCTTCGCTGGCTAAAGTGTAGTAGTTAAGATATTTTTCCATTCTAGAAGAAATCTTAGCTTGCATAGCAGCAGCAAGAACTGGATATTCACCATTTGCTGATTCGGCTGAGAGCATCACGCAGTCAGATGATTCAAGAACCGCGTTAGCAACGTCAGAGACTTCAGCTCTAGTTGGATTAGGATTAGTTTTCATCGAATCGAGCATTTGAGTCGCGGTGATAACTGGTTTTCCAGCGATACGACATTTTTCGATGAGTTCACGTTGAACGACTGGAACGTCTTCAGCAGGAATCTCGACTCCTAAGTCACCTCTTGCGACCATGATTCCATCGCTGGCTTCAATAATTTCATCGATGTGCTTGAGAGCCATCGGATTTTCAATCTTAGAGATGATTTGAATATCTGGTCTATTGTTATCTAAAAGGATTTTACGAATCTCATTAACATCGTCAGCTGATCTAACAAATGAAGCTGCGATGAAATTGAATCTTTGAGAGCAGCCCCAAACTAAATCATCACGATCTTTATCTGAGATAAATGGCATTGATATTTCGGTGTCAGGGCAGTTAACTCCACGTTTGTTTTTAATCACCATGTGGTTTAATGCTTTAGTGACTAATTCATGATTTTTTTCATCTTTTTCGATTACTTTTAAAGTTAAGTTGCCATCATCTAATTTAATTCTATCGCCAACTTTAACATCATCGTATAAACCTGGATAAGTCACAGAGAACTTTTCTTTAGTTCCAAGCATCTCTTTCATAGAGATTCTAATGATGTCATCGGTAAGAATGGAAACTTTACCGCCTTCGAAATCATGAGTTCTAATCTCAGGCCCTTTGGTGTCAAGGATGACTGGCATGATGATACCATCATTGTTTTCTAATTTTTCTGAGATAACTAGTTTTGCCGCGTGCTCATCATGGGTTCCATGAGAAAAATTACAACGCATTGCATTCATTCCAGCATAGTAAAGTTCTTTACATGTCTCATAAGTATCGGATGAAGGTCCGATTGTACAAATTATTTTAGTTTTTTTGCTAATATTCATAAATAACTCCCATCAATAATAGCTTTCACACTTAAAAATATAACACGATAAAACTTTTATTTGAATATTAAAAAGTTTAAAATAAAAAACGGAGTTAAAAAATAGATGAAAAAAGCTTATTTAAGTAAAAACGACCGGTTTAAGGTTCTTTTAGGCTCGATGCTTGCCTCTTACGACAAGGATATTTTAGTGATGCTTTATCAACCTTTAATCGGGCATGTCGCTATATCACTTTATTTTACTCTATGGGGAGAATTTAAAAAATCTTCCTATAAAGAGATATTTACTCATGATGAACTCTGCGTCGATATGGGCATCGATATTGATTCTGTTCTCGAAGCTAGACGAAAGCTAGAAGCTATCGGTTTATTAGAAACTTATAAAGAGATTCAACCTTCTAATATTATTCTATATACCTATAAGATGTTCGCACCTAAATGTCCTAAAGACTTCTTTGATGATATCATCTTAAAAGGTTTATTAGTCTCTAAAATTGGGGAAAAAAGAACTGTTGAATTATCACTGATCTTAAATACTAAAGAAGATAATTTGATTAAATCTGAAAATATCACCGCGAAGTTTAAAGATGTCTATGAGTTACCGGATTTATATTCAAGCGATGTCAATGTTACTTTACTAGATACAAGGGGAAGAAAATCTTTAGAGATAGCTAAATCGTTTTCTAAAGGTGAATTCATCTCAGAGATTTCATATAGGAATCATTTAAATGTTAACTCTTTAACCGATGATGATATTGATGAAGTATCGAGAATAGCAACCCTGTTTGGATTTAACTTATTAACTATCTGCGATTTAGTGGAATCACTTTATGATCCTAATAATATTCCTCATTTAGATTATGATTTGCTCTATCAAAGATCTTTAGAGTTCTCAAAGAATGCATCTTTAGTTATCGATTCAAAGACAAGAGAGCAAAAAAATTATAATTCTAATGATGAGCTATCCTTATTATTAAATTTAATGGAATCAACTTCCCCATTAGAGTATTTAAAATTAAAGCAAGGGATGACCAATCCTTCACCATCTGATGTTAATATCATAAATATGTTATCTAGAGATTATAAATTGCATAATTCAGTCATTAACGCATTGATCGATTACACTTTAAAAACTCAAAATAACACATTACCTAGAGCATATATTGAAAAGGTTGCCTCTTCTTTAAAACGTGAAAATGTTGAGACTGCTTTTGCTACCATAAACTATTTAGATCGTTCGCGAAGAAGAAAGAAAAAATCAGAAGAGAAAATTAATAAACCTGAAGATAGAGAAATTAATGTAGAAAATAATGATTCTAATAACGTAGTTGATATAAATGATGAAGTAGAATCTATGTCTGATGATGAGTTGAAAGCTCTATTGAGGGATTAATATGAAACAATTAAAAATTGAAAATATTATATTTGAAAAAGATGTTGATCAAATTAAGAGAAAATATCTCGATATGATCGATGATGATGAGGAAATTCAAGCTTTTTTAAAGGAAAACGAAGTTTCTGAAGAGAATTTATATAATAATTTATCTTATTTAGTTCGTTATTTAGAAGCTAAGAAAAAATGTAAAGACTGCATTTCTTTAGATTCTTGCCCTCTTCAGAGCAAGGGAATCAAACCTATGTTAGCTATCGATGATTTAGGGCAAATATCTTTAAAGTACTCTCGATGCAAAAATAATTATTTTACTGATAAGTTGTATGAGAATTTTATTTTTCATGATTTTGATGACAGCCTTTTAAAATATAATTTAAGCGATGCTTTTGATGAAGATTTCATCCAAGCTAGAAGACCTTTATTAATCTATTTAACCAAAATATTCGAGCAAGATTTAATAAAAGGAGCCTATGTTTACGGGGATAGAAAGATTGGAAAATCTTTTATTTTAACGATGTTTTGCAAAAGATATATCAATAAAAAATCTAAGAAAGTTGGATTCATTAATTTCCCTGCTTTGGTCGCGGATCTAGTTGATATTTACTATCAATCTAAGGAAGATTTTAACACTCTTTTAGATAAGATCATTAATCTTGATTTGGTAGTTTTCGATGATTTTGGTAATGAATACGCGACAGTTTACGCGCGAGACAATATTATTTATCCTTTATTAGATGGTAGGGCTAAGAAGAATAAATTAACCATGTTTACTTCTAATTATTCTTTAAGTCAGATTGCTAATATTTATGTGTTAAAAGAAAGAACTCGATATAAAGGCGAGCAAATTGCGGAGCTAGTTAGATCTTTAGCTAAAGAGTTTAAGATCGAATCATTACCTTACTTACTATAATTTTTAAAATAAAAAATATTTTCTCCTATATATCTATATGAAGAGAAAATATATTTACCAAGCTTTTAAAAATGAATGCGGATTTACCTGCTTAAAGAATTTATTATATTTTTTAAGCGATAATGAAGATTATTTATATTTAGCTAATCTTAAAATAGATAAAGAATATACTTTTGAAGATCTAATTATTTTTGCAAAAGATTATAATTTAAATTTAAAAGGTTTTTATATCGATGATTTAAGCTTTTTAAAGTGTCCTTCCATAGGATTAATTAAGTCTCAAGAATTCTCGCATTATATTTTTATTGAGAAGAGAAGCAAAGATTATATTTATTTTTTTGATCCTATAATCGGTTATCAAAAGTTGAAGATCGATAGCTTTAAAAAGATTTCTTTAGGTTATTATTTATTAATTGAAAAACATTCTTTAATAAATCAAAATATTAATAATCCAAAGTTAGAGTTTAACTTTAAAAATTATTATTTATATCAGTTTATTTCATGTTTCATTCAATTTGTTTTTATTTTTTTGCTATCATTATCTATAGGAAAACTTAATTATCAGTTTTGTCTAATCGTTATTATTTACGGAATATATTTACTCTTAAATAAAGTGATTTTACTTAAGTTTTCTAATATTTATGATGATAAAATTATCTATAAAGATATTGAAAAAAATGAAAATAATAAATATGTAAATGAATTAATTGAAAACGATTATTTATTAAAGCAAGCCTTATTTTCTAATGCCAATAGCTCATTGACTAGTTTTGTTTATATAGGATTTATCTTTTTTATTTTATTAGTTAATAATTTATATAATTTTATTCCTTTAATCATTTTGATATTAGGTTCTTATCTTAGACATAATCTATTTAAAATTAAATTACGAAAAGTGAATCAAACGGAAAGTTATTTTTTAAAGGATAATGATTTATTAAATAAGCAAAAATCTCATGATAAAAAAATATATAAAATTATAAATATCGATAACTATGTATATGGAACGTTGATGTTGATAATAGCAGTTATAAATTTAGTTATTTGCTATTACTTAAAATCGACATTATCGTTTATTTATTTTATTTTTCTTGAAAAAATATTTTTAGATAAGCTAGGAGAAATATATTCTCATCAAGAATTAAAAAAGAAAGCAGATATTCTTAAAGTGAAAAGAAATTCATATCTTAAAAACCAGTGAAACAATCGATATTTATAGATTTAAAAGTTAGATAATTGTAAAATTAAATCGAGGTAATTATGGTTTTAGAGTTAACTTTTGATAATCAAACTAATATTGATTTAATGTCTTATGAAGAAAAATATCGTCATTTATTTGAGGTGGTTTGCAAACATTTAAATCTTGATGGGATCTTTTTTGTTGAAATTGATATAGTCTCATCTAAGACTATTCAGCAAATAAATAAAGAATATCGTAAAATTGATAAAGTCACAGATGTCATTTCTTTTGCTTTTGAAGATAATGATGAGAAGCTTAACTATCAAGATCAGATGAGAGATTTAGGAGAAATATTTATCTGTTATGACAAAGCTGTTGAGCAGGCTAAAGAATACGATCATTCTTTAGAAAGAGAAATGATGTTTCTTTGCCTTCATGGCTTTCTTCATCTCCTAGGATATGATCATATGACCCTTGAGGATGAAAAAGTGATGTTTGCTTTACAAGATGAGATAATGGAAGATATAGGAGTTAAACGATAATGTTAGAAATAAAAGAAATAATCAATCAAGCGATTAAAGCTAGAGAATTATCATATTCGCCGTATTCAAATTTTAAAGTCGGCGCGGCTATTGAAGTGAAAGATGGGACGATAATCTTAGGTGCGAATATTGAAAATTGTTCCTATCCTTTATCTATCTGCGCGGAGAGGACCGCTATATTTGAAACCTACCTAAGAGGTTATAAAAAAGAAGATATACTGCAAATTGCTATAGTTGCTGATTCTAAGGATATAACTACCCCATGCGGGGCATGTAGACAGGTATTAAGCGAATTATTTCCTCGCGATAAAAGAATCATCTCTGCTAATTTAAAAGGAGATTTTCTTGTTTCCACGATTGAAGAATTATTGCCTTATAGCTTTTCTAAGGAGAATCTCGATAAATGAAAAAAGTAGGTTTTGTTGCTGTTGTAGGTAAGACTAATGCTGGAAAATCAACTTTGGTTAATTTGATTGTTAAAAAGAAAGTTTCAATTGTTACTTCTAAACCTCAAACTACCCGTAATGCGATTCAAGGAATCTATAATGATGAAGATTCTCAAATTATCTTCGTTGACACACCTGGTATCGTAAAGAATTTTCAACGCTTAGATTCATATATGAATAAGCAGATCACTAATTCTTTATTAGATCTCGATGCCTTAATCATTTTAGTGGATGCTTCCATACCATTTAATGAAGAAAAAGATTTGTTGCTGAAAAAAAGATTTACCAAAGATTGTCCAACTTTCGTAGTATTTAATAAAATTGATTTAACTAACATATTCTTAATTCAAAATTTAAAAAATAAATATCAAGAGATGTTTCCTAACGCTAAATTGATCGAAATATCCTGCAAGGATAATTTTAATATCGATTATTTAGTTGATGAAATTAAAAATGTTCTTAAAGAAGGGTATGATTATTATCCTGAAAATATCTCATCTAATCATCCGATTTCATTTTTGATTGGAGAAATTATCCGCGAGAAGACATTAATGCTTTTAAATGAGGAAGTTCCTCACTGCGTCGCGGTTAAAATTGAGCAGTTTAAAAAAATCAATAATGTTTATCATATAGATGCGACCATCTTAGTTGAAAGATTATCTCAAAAGAAAATTGTCATCGGAAAAAGTGGGCAAATGATCAAGAAAATTGGAATATTAGCAAGAAAAGATATCGAAGAGCTATTAAATAAGAAGGTTAATTTAACTACTTTTGTCAGAGTGGAAGAAAACTGGAGAAATAGCCTTAATTATCTAAGCGAATTTGGATATAGTTTTAAAGATGAATGATAAATTAGTCGTAACTGGATATATAATCAAATCCGTTACCTATTTAGAAAATGACGCGATTGTCACTCTTTTGTCCGCGGATGGATTGTTAACTTTTAAGGCGCGAGGAGTCAAAAAAATCACCTCAAAATTAGCCCGTTTAATCAATTTATATTCCTATGTTGAGTTAGAGCTTACTAAGACAGGTAAACATTATATTTTAACTAATGGCACGGTTATATCCTCGAATTCTCAAATTTATAATTCTTTAGATTCAATGTGCTTATTAGGATTAATTTCTGAATCGATTCTCACATTTTTAAATGAGGTAGATATTTCAATATTTATTCTTTTTAATGATTTAATAAAAGCAATAAATGGTGAATTTGATCCTTTTACAATGACTTTAATCTGTCTCAGCAAAATATCTTTAAAAGCCGGGTATGGATTAAATGTCGATGAATGCGTTAAATGTTATTCTAAACTTAAAATTGTTTCTAATTCATTTAAGCTAGGCGGTTTTATCTGCTTGAATTGTGCAAACGGTGAAGCCCTAGAAAGCGTAGAATATTTAAAGACGGTTCGTTATGTTTTCAAAGTAGATGAAGAAAATTATTTTCATCATGTGATAAGTAAAAAATTATCAATTCGTTTAATAAAAGAGATCCTTGAACATCTATCTTATTGTTTTGACTATCCAAAATTAGTTTTTAGTGATATGATTAATAATTTGTATTAAAAAGAAAATAACACTTATAATAGGTTGACAATAAAATTAGATTACTATAATTTTTATAGAAATGTGGAGGAAATACATGGATAAAGATTTTAAAGAGATTGTAACTCATTTACAAACGCTTGGATATATTTTTCCTGGCTCGCAAATCTATGGAGGTTTGTCGAATGCTTGGGACTATGGACCTTTAGGAGTCTTAATTAAAAACAACGTTAAATCATTATGGTGGCAAAAATTTGTCACCGAACAACCTATGAACGTCGGTTTAGACCCAGCAATTATCATGAACACGAAAGTTTGGGAAGCGACTGGACATGTTTCTAACTTCAATGATCCGTTGATAGATTGTAAAAAATGTAAATCTCGTCACCGCGCGGATGATTTAATTGAAGCTCAAGATCACATTTCTTGCGATGGTTGGTCCAATGAACAATTGATGGACTATATTCGTAGTCACGATATTAAATGTCCTGTCTGCGGATCTAAAGATTTTACCGACATCAGACAATTCCAATTGATGTTTAAAACTCATATCGGAGTTACTGAAGATGCGAAAAGTGAGGTTTATTTAAGACCAGAGACCGCGCAGGGAATATTTGTTAATTTCACCAATGTTCAACGTTCTATGAGAAAGAAATTACCTTTCGGTATCTGCGATATCGGTAAAGCATTTAGAAATGAGATCACTCCGGGTAATTTTACTTTTAGAACTAGAGAGTTTGAGCAGATGGAGATGGAATTCTTTACTCAGCCAGGCGAAGATTTAAAATGGTTTGAATATTGGAAAGAATATTGTATGAACTTCCTTTATTCTCTTGGTCTTAACAAAGATAATCTTCGTTATCGTGATCATGATAAAGAGGCTCTAGCCTTCTATTCTAAAGCAACTACAGATATTGAATATTTATATCCGTTTGGTTGGGGAGAACTTTGGGGAATCGCCGATAGAACCGACTATGATTTAACTAGACATATGGAATATTCAAAGGAAAATCTAACTTACTTAGACCCATTTACTAATGAAAGATATGTTCCTTACTGCGTTGAACCTTCTTTAGGTGTCGATAGATTAACTTTAGCGATTCTCTGTGAATCATATGATATTGAGCAACTTGAAAAAGATACAAGAATTGTCATGCATCTTCATCCGGCTTTAGCACCTTATAAAGTTTGTGTTTTACCTTTATCAAAACAACAAAAAGAGGAAGCGGAAGAAGTCTTAAATCGCTTAGTCAAGGAATTTTCAACTACCTATGATGAAGCCGGGGCCATCGGTAGACGTTATCGAAGACAAGATCAAATTGGAACTCCTTATTGCTTAACAGTTGATTTTGATTCTAATCATGAAACTTACACCTTAAGAGACCGTGATTCGATGAATCAATTTAGGGGAACTTTAGACGAAATTATTTCTTACGTAAAAGAGAGAATCAAATTATAGATGATACCAAATGAAATAGTAAATGATATCTTAAAATCCGCGGATATCCTAACTGTGATATCTTCTTATTTGAATGTCATAAAAAAAGGGAATAACTACTATGCTTTATGCCCGTTTCATAATGATAAAGATCCTTCATTACAAATTTCAGTTTCTAAACAAATTTATAAATGTTTCTCCTGCGGAGAAGGTGGTAACGTATTTAATTTCGTAGCTAAATACGAAAATATATCGTATGTTCAAGCAATCGTAAAGGTCGCTAGCATAATTGGCTATGAATCGCCTTATTTAACTAAAAGTGTCACAAAAGTTGATCCTGAGCTTTCTAAATCTTGGGATATATTAAAGCAAGCTAAAGATTTTTACTGTTACGTCATCACCACAGAAGGTGGAAAAGATGGCTTAGATTATTTAAAATCTCGTCATATTGATGAAGAGATGATTAAGTATTTTTCTTTAGGCTTTGCTCCAGAGAACGGAAGCATTTTAATTAATACTTTAAGAAATAAAGGTTTCTCTCTTGATGATATTGATAAATGTGGCCTATTAGTTAGAACTTCTAATTTATTTCTCGATCGTTTTAAAGGCAGGGTTACCTTTCCTTTATTTGATGAATATGGTAATGTAGTTGGCTTTTCAGCGAGAAGAATTAAAGATTCTGATGAAGCAAAGTTTATTAATTCATCTGCTTCAAAAGTATTTAATAAATCCAGCGTCTTATATAATTATCAAAATGCGATTAAAGAAGCTAGAAAAGAAAAATATGTCTATGTTGTTGAAGGATTCATGGATGTTATAAGTTTCTATCGCGCGGGAATCAAATCTTGCGTTGCATTGATGGGAACGGCTTTTACTAATGAGCACGCGAAGATGTTAAAAAGACTAAATGTTGAAGTCAGGATGTCTCTTGACGGCGATGATGCTGGACAGCACGGAATCGTTCAAGCTATGAAAATCTTAGAAGATAATCATATATCGTATAAGATTGTTAATTATCAAAACGATCTTCGCGATCCTGATGATATCTTCAATCAAGATGGCAAGGATTTATTTTTAAAAAGGTTTACCACCTTACAAGAAAAGAATGATTTTCTCTTATCTTACTTTGTAAAAAAACATGATTTGACTTCTCTAGATGGAAAGAAAAAATTCATCGAAGATTTGCTTGAGAATAAAAAGAATTTTTCTTCTAAAATCGAACGTGAAATCTTTTTAAATGAGGTTAGTAAGTTAACTTCATTGAACCTGACGGTTTTAGAAGAGAGTTTTAAAAATAACGTGGATGAAAAGGTGTTTTTTAACCCTAAAAAACGTATTAAACAGTATTCTAAGGTAGTTCGATCGGAGAGAAAACTAATATACTATATGTTACAATCGTATGAGGCGGTTGAATTTATCAAAGAAAGTAACGTTTTCTTCATTCACGACATCTATATGACTATTGCAAATTATATCTTTGAATTTAAAGAATCTAATCCAGATATTGAATTAAATCAGCTGATTAACTCAATCAGCATGATAGATTCAAGGGAAGAAATCGTTCAAACCTTAATTTCAATTGCTGAAGAAAATAACTTAGAATCACCTTTTAGCAAAGAATCAGCAAATGAATATATCAAAAATTTAGAAGATTGCTTAAAAAAGCAACGTATTGAGTCTCAGCTTGAAGAGGCTAAAAAGAATTCAAATGACTTAGAGCAGGCTAAACTTATCGATAGCATGCTTCATAATTTAAAATAGAAAGGAGCTATTATGGCAAGAAAAAAATTATCACTTGAACAAGAGAAAGAACTAGCATTAGACAGGGAAGAAAATGAAGAAATCTTAGATTCAGAAAATGAATCTGATTTAGAGCTTTCCGAAGACGAACTTCGCACCTTAGGCATCAATGATGATGACGATGTCGAAACTCTTGATGACATCAAAGAAAAACTATTAAAGCAAGGTCAAAAAGATGGCTACTTAAATCAAGAAGATATCTTTGATGCTGTTCAACATCTTGATTTAACTGATCAAGATTTAGATGAATTAATCAAATATTTTGATGATAAGAAAATCAAAGTTATCTCCGAAGGTGATGAAGAAGAATCTTTAGATTCGATGGATGCTTCCGAAGAAGAATTATCGAAGATGGAAAATGAAGATGATTTAACAGAAGTATTCGAAGAGGATAATGATGATTTACTCTCAGACGATGATGCTGTTAAAGAAACTGTTCCAGATATCGATACAGTCACCTATGAAGGATCGGATGCTTCTAAAATTAATGATCCAGTTAAAATGTATTTAAAAGATATCGGCTGCCATAAGCTACTTTCCGCGGAGGAGGAAATTGTTTTAGCTAAGAGAATCCAAGATGGTGATCAGATGGCTAGACAAAAATTAATTAACGCGAACTTAAGATTAGTTGTTTCGATTGCTAAGCATTATGTCGGTCGCGGCATGCAATTCTTAGATTTGATTCAAGAAGGAAATTTAGGATTAATTAAGGCGGTTGAAAAGTTTGATTACACGAAGGGATTTAAATTTTCAACCTACGCGACTTGGTGGATTAAACAGGCGATCACTCGTGCTATCGCCGATCAATCTAGAACTATTAGAATTCCAGTTCATATGGTTGAGACTATGAATAAGATCACTAAAGCTCAAAGAAAATTAGTCCAGGAAAAAGGAAGAGAGCCAACTGCTGAAGAGATTGCTAAGGAAGTTGATATTGAATCAATCACTCCAGAGAGAGTTAGAGAAATCCAAAAACTTGCCTTAGATCCTATTTCTTTAGAAACTCCTATCGGCGAAGAAGATGATTCTCATCTTGGCGATTTTATCGAAGATAAAGAGGCGGTTTCTCCTTCTGATTTCACCACGAAATCTTTATTGAAAGATCAGCTTAGAGAAGTCATGAAAGAATTAACTGACCGTGAGGAAAGAGTTTTAAGATTACGTTATGGTCTTGATGATGATCGTCCAAGAACTCTTGAAGAAGTCGGTCGTGAATTTGGAGTTACTAGAGAAAGAATTCGTCAAATTGAAGCTAAGGCAATTAGAAAATTAAGACACCCAACAAGATCTAAACGGTTCGGTGACTTCCGTGATTAATATTTCTAAAAGAATCGTCTTTTTATCGTCTTTATTTGATGAATCTGATCGGGTTGGAGATATTGGTTCGGATCATGGATACTTATTGTTCCTTCTTCATAATAAAGGCGTTAAAAGGCTGCATGGTGTAGAGAATAAAAAAGGTCCATTTGAAAACTTAAAACGTAATTTAAATCAGTTTTTATCGCCTAGTTTTACTATTTCTTTAAATGATGGAATAAATAATTTACCAAAGGATTTAAATACTTTATGTCTTTCCGGAATGGGAGGAAATAACATTATTTCTATTTTAAAAAAAGGTGATTATTCCTTTATTTCTAAATTAGTTCTATCCCCTCATTCCCATTATTATGAGCTTAGAGAATATCTTCAAAATCATAATTTTGAAATCGTCGATGAGCATATAATTAAAGACGATAAATACTATCTATTTTTGGTGTGTTCAAGGAGAGAAAAACCGATTAAATTGACAGATTTAGAATTAAAATATGGTCCGTGTCTATTAAAAAAACGTGATCCAATTTTTCTTTTCTACATTGAAGAAGAAATAAATAAAAAGAAGGATATTCTTGCTAAGTTTAATTTAGATAATGAAAAAATTGATAAATTAAAGCAAGAGATTAATGAATTAAACAGAATCTTACATGTGAATAATTCTTTATAGAAGAGGTGAATTTATGGATAAAAAGAAATTAATTAGAAAACTATATTCGTATTTTCCAAAGAAAATCGCTAAAAAATATCATGATTATGTTGGAGAGATGGTTAAAACCGAGAAAAGTGAAATTAACTCTATTGTTTTATGTCTTGATGTTTCTTATGCAGTTATTAAATTTGCTATTGAAAACGATATCGATTTAATTATCTCCCATCATCCTTTTATCTATGGAACTCCTTATCAAGTGTTAAAAGATCCTTTAAAAAGAGAATATTATGATATTTTAAAAAAGCATAATATTGGAGTTTATTCCTTTCACACAAATTTTGATGAAGGAGAAAAAGGAATGAATTTTGCTTTAGCTAAAGCCTTAAATTTACAAAATATTCAGCCTTTAAAAGAATGTCCGATGGCCCGTTATGGGACTATTGAACCATGTGAAATTCATCAATTTGCTCACTCTTGCTTAGAAAAGCTTAATATGGAATATGGTCTCCTTTTAGCCTATGGAAATCCACTTATTAAGACTGTTTGCATCCTGGGAGGAGCCGGTTCTAGAGAAGCCTTTATTGCCTATAAAGAAGGTGTAGATTTATTTATATCTGGTGACACGCCTTATCATATAAGAAAAGAAATCATTGAGAAAAAATTAAATTATCTACATATAGACCATGAAGTTGAAAAGATCTTCATGCCTCAGATGAAACAAGTATTACTAGAAATTAATGATAATTTACTAGTTTATATCGTTGATGATGTAAAACAGGCAGAATTAATTGTGAAAGATTAATTATTGAAGTTTTTTAAATAAGAGACAATTTCATCAATTTGCTCTTTAGGTGAAGAGGCTCCCGCGGTTATAAACGCATTAGAAAACTCATTTAAGTTAATATTTTTAAAATCTTGAATATCCTCAGCTAAGATAACCATCTTAAGAGGATATTTTTGTTTAGCTAGCTCATATAGTCTTTTGGTGTTAGAAGAAAGTTTATCGCCGATCACCACGATTAAATCTTCTATAGTAACTTCATCTAGAGCGTTTTGATTTTGTTCGGTAGCAAAGCAAATATCGTTAACAAGTTTTACATGTTTATATTTTTTCTTAAGTTCAAGATAGATATTTTCTAATGTAGAACGAATTAAGGTGGTTTGATTATGAACTGAGCAGGCATCTTTATTGACCTTAAAATCAAAACTAGGATTATGATAATCAATAAATATAATCTTTGGGTCTAATGATAAAGCTGAGACAGTCTCTGGATGATTTTTGATTCCAATATAAATCACATCTTGTCCTTCTTTAATATCTTTTTTTAAAGAATTTTCATTAGCTTTTACTCTAGGGCAGGTGGTATCAATGATTTCTAAATCATTTTTTTGACAGATTAATTCTAATTTTTTATCGTGTCCATGCGCGGAGAAAACTACTTTACAAGAATGTAAAGAAGATAATTTTTCTTCGATAGTTAAGGAATCATCCAAGGTTAAGAATCCTTGATTTTTCAAATGATCCATAACTTTAGAATTATGAACAATCGGGGATAGTAAGTAAATTTTTTCTTTTTTTGGATCAAGATTCATCACTAAAGTGAGAGCCCTCTTGACTCCAAGACAAAATCCATATGAAGAAGCAAAAGTTATTTTCATATTCTAATAGTAGCAAAAAGGTTAAAATTATGAGACATTTTTTTATTTCAATAGCAAAAAAGCGAAATTGATATATAATATCAATTGTTCTCATGGAGGTTTGTATGGATTTAAATAAGTATATCGCGGTAATTGATAATTATCCTAAAAAAGGAATTTCATTTAAGGATATTACTCCGTTAATTCATAATCCTGAAGCTTTTTCTTACGCGGTTAAAGAGCTATCAGAATTCGTAAAGCAACAAAAGGCTAATGTGGTTGTTGGACCTGAAGCTAGGGGATTTATAATCGGGGCTCCAGTTGCCTATGATGCTAAGGTTAGTTTCGTTCCAGTTCGTAAGGAAGGTAAGCTTCCTCGTAAAGTTGTTAAGCAAACATATCAATTAGAATATGGAACCGACACCATAACAATGCATGAAGATGCGATTAAAAAAGGTGATAGAGTGGTTATAATCGATGATTTAATAGCTTTAGGAGGAACGATCAACGCGACGGCTGAATTAGTGAAACAATTAGGTGGCGAGGTCGTTGGAGTCTGTTCTTTAATCACCTTAACTGGATTACCTGGAATCACTGAATTACCAAAGAAATATCCGTTTAAAACCTTATTAACCTTATCTGATCAAGTGGAGGAGTAATGGAGCAAAAATTCTTTTATCCTAAGCATACATATGAGGATTTAAAAGAAAAGTTTGAAAATTATATTCACAATCCTGAAGATATTAAAAATATCGATAAAGCCTATGAGTTTGCAAAAGTAAAGCATGAAGGGCAATTTAGAAAATCAGGAGAGCCATATATCATCCATCTTATCGAAGTAGCCTACATTCTAGCTGAACTTAATGCTGGTCCAGCAACTTTAATCGCCGGATTATTGCACGACACAGTTGAAGATTGTAATGTCTCTTTAGACGAGATCGAACAAAACTTTTCTTTGGAAATTCGTAATATGGTTGATGCCTTAACCAAGATTCAAGCTTTGTCTAGACGAAAGGACAAAGAGTTTTTGGCTGAGTCGCATCGTAAAATCTTCATCGCGATGTCGAGGGATATTAGAGTTATCATCATCAAATTATCTGATCGGCTTCATAACATGCGAACCCTCTTTTATATGCCTGAAGAAAAAAGAAAGAGAATCGCAAATGAGACTTTAGAAGTATACGCGCCGATTGCTCATCGTCTTGGTATCAATGTCATCAAATCTGAATTAGAAGATCTATCTTTATACTATCTTCACCCTGATATTTATGAAGAGATTGAATCGTTATTAAATAATTCAACTTTTAATCGTCAAAAAAATATCAAGAACATGGAAAAGAAGATAGCTAATATGCTGATTGATAAGAATATTAAATTTGATATATCAGCTAGAATAAAATCTATTTATTCCATATACAAAAAGATGTTCGTTAAGAACAAAAAATTTGAAGAGATTTATGATATTATGGCGATTAGAATCATCACTGAAACTGAGGTTAATTGCTATGAAATCTTAGGTTATATTCATAGTATCTATAAACCGATTCCTGGTCGATTTAAAGATTATATCGCCATGCCTAAACCTAACTTATATCAATCGTTGCATACCACGATTGTTGCTAATGATGGTAACATCTATGAAATTCAAATAAGAACTAAAGAGATGAATGCGATTGCTGAAAGCGGAGTCGCCGCGCATTGGAGATATAAAGAAGGGGAAAAATACGACCCGAAGAAAGAACAAAAGGAAATCGAAGAGAAATTACATTGGCTAAGTGATTTTAAAACTTACGAGCAATCTTCTAGCGACGCGCAGTCATACATGAATGCTCTTCAACGCGATATTTTTGATGCAAATGTCTATGTTTTTACTCCTTTAGGAAAAGTTATAGATTTACCAGCTGGATCAACGCCTCTAGATTTCGCTTATAAAATTCATACTAAAGTTGGAGATTCGACTATTGGGGCCTTAGTTAATGGAGTCATGGTTCCTTTAACTTATCAGCTACAAACTGGAGATGTCTGCGAGATTAAGACTTCAAAGAATTCTCAAGGTCCTAATGAAGGATGGTTAAATATTGTTAAGACTTCGTTAGCTAGAAATCATATTAGAAAGTATTTAACCAAGAAGAATGCTTTATTATCTAAAGAAGAAAATATTCATAAAGGAAAGCAGCTTCTTTTTGATGAGATGAAGGAATTTGGCTATTCTGAAAAGCAGATAATAAAGTTATTACAAGATTCTAAGGCATTAGAAAAATATCCTTACGATAATTTAGATGATCTTTTTGTTGGAATTTCTCAAAAGAATCCAATGGCTTCCCAGCTAGTTGATTTTTTAGGCCTTCGTCAGCTGACGGATGCTCAACTGTTAGAGAAATTTAATGAGAAGAATTCTAAAAGAAAGATTAATAATTCTCAAACTATCTTAGTTTCTGGAGCTGATCAATTAAAAGTCTCAGTCGCTCCTTGCTGCTCGCCTTTACCTGGTGATAAAATCATCGGTTTTGTTTCTAAGGGAAAAGGAATTAAGGTTCACCGGGTGGAATGCCCAAATATTAAAGATGAGGTTAGATTAATTCCAGTTATGTGGAATCCAAATCTAAAAGACCAATTATTCCCGGTTAATATAGAAGTTGATTCTAATGATCGAAATAATTTATTAGTTGATGTCATGTCATTGCTTTCTCAAATGAAAGTACCTTGTCAAAAAATTTCTGCGAAGATGCATAAAGATACGGTTACTGTTCAAATCTCAATAACTGTCATGCTGGCATCTCTTGCTAAGATGCAGGATTTATTTAACGCTTTAATAAATGTTGAAGGCGTATATGATGTAAAAAGAATAATGAAATAATATGAGAAATAAAGTAGATAAAGTTGTGTTAAAAGAATATAAGATAACCAAAAATATTAGATTGATGGAATATCTTCTTTTAACTTTTAAAAATAAATCGCGTAACAATATAAAATCGCTTTTAAAAAATCGTTTAGTTTTAGTTAATGGCGCGCCGGTGAGTCAGTTTGATTTTGAGCTAATTGAAGGTGATATAATTCAAATCGCTCCATCTAGAGTAAAAGAGACTAAGCAGAAGGCTTCTAAATTAGATATTATCTATGAAGACGATGAATTTATTGTGATAAATAAGCCATCTGGATTACTTTCAATAGCCTCTGACAAAGAAAAAACGATAACGGCTTATCGCTTGATTCAAGATTATGTTTCTCAAAATGATAAGCATAAGAGAATCTATATCGTTCATCGTATCGATAAAGAGACATCAGGCGTTTTAATGTTTGTTAAAAATGAAAAATTAAAACATTTATTTCAAGATGGTGATAACTGGAATAGTTTAATTAAAAAGAGAGAATATTACGCTGTTGTTGAAGGAAAGATGGAGAAAAAGGATTCAAGAATAGTTTCTTATCTTTTAGAATCATCATCTAATATGGTTTATGTAGCTTCATCAAAAGAAGGTAAAAAAGCTATAACAAATTATCATGTTGAAAAGGAAAACGATAAATATTCTTTGTTAAATATTGATATTGAAACCGGAAGAAAGAATCAAATTAGAGTTCAGTTTGCTTCTATCCATCACCCTGTGGTGGGCGATGATAAATATCTAGCATATCAAGATCCATTTGCCAGGTTAGGACTTCATGCTTATAAGCTTGAATTTATTCATCCAATCAATCATAAGACATATACTTTTGTGGCTAAGATACCTAAGGAATTTTTAGATATCTTTAAAGATAATTATCAAGAAAAGAAAAAGCGTGCAATCTTTTTGAAAAGAGAGCGCAGAATTAATAGTATAGATAGAAAAGGGAGGTAACTATGGGAAAATATCAACCGCAGCGAGGAACATACGATGCCTATGGAGGATTTTTAAACTGTTTTAATATTGTTTTAAATGTCCTTTCTGAAATGGCAAAACAATATAATTATAAAGAGATAATCACACCTATATATGAATCTACCGATTTATTTATTCGTTCTTCTGGGGAAGGATCTGATGTGGTAAGAAAGGAAATGTTTTCGTTTAAAGATCGTGGAGATCGCGATATATCCCTTCGCCCTGAGATGACCGCGGGAGTTATCCGTTCGGTTGTTTCTAATAAACTTTATGCAAACGCTGACCTTCCTTTAAAGTTATTTTATAAAGGACCTGCATTTAGATATGAAAGACCATCTAAAGGTAGGTATCGTCAATTTAATCAATTCGGCGTTGAGACTATTGGAGTTACGTCTTATCTTTCGGATGTTGAGGTTATTTGCTTAGGTTATCGTTCTTTGCAGGAATTAGGCCTTCTCGATGTTAAACTAAAGATTAATACTTTAGGAAATCAAGCTTCAAGAGAACGTTATAATCAAGCTTTAAAAGATTATTTCCAAGATAAGATTGAATCTATGTGCGAAGATTGCAAAACTAGATTTAATGTCAATATCTTAAGAATATTAGATTGTAAGGTTGAAGAAGATCAAAAGATAATAAAGGAGTGTCCAAAACTTGATGATTATCTTGATGATGAATCAAAGGAATACTTTAGAAAAGTATTAGAAATGCTAGATCAATTAAATATCCCTTATGAAGTTGATAACACCTTAGTTAGAGGATTAGATTATTATTCAGGAGTTGTCTTTGAATATCATTATAGCTCTCCTGAAGGAGTTAACTTAGGTGCTGTTGGAGCAGGAGGCCATTATCCTAATTTGGTCTCTGAAATTGGGGGACCAAGCTTAGAATGTGTCGGATTTGCCTTCGGTATTGAAAGATTGGTTACTCTTTTAGAAGATATCATCCCTGAAACTTATAAAGAACCTGATTTATCGGTCTTTATCGGTCATATTGGAAAAGAGGCGATTGAGCATAGTCTCCTTCTAGCGGATTATCTTAGAGAAAATTATATAGATGTAGATTTGACATTTGATGATAAGTCATTGTCTTCCCAAATAAAATTAGCCAATAAGAAAAACGCAAGATTGTTTATTGTAGTCGGCGAAGATGAGATGAAGAATTATGTCTATCAAGTGAAAGATTTAAGTCAAAAAACTCAGATGGCGGTTTCCTATTGTGATTTAGTAGATTACATTATGGAAAAATTATCCCCATCGATTAATGATGAAAGCGAGGATT
Organism: uncultured Bacilli bacterium; assembly: GCA_944332225.1. GTDB lineage: Bacteria > Bacillota_I > Bacilli_A > RFN20 > CAG-449 > CALVJO01. Next base: position 82,284 of record CALVJO010000002.1, read on the forward strand.
TTGAGAATGATGAAGATTAATGCAAGAACTCATAATAATGGTGAATTAAGATTAGAAAATGTTAATCAGACAGTTACTTTAATTGGATGGGTTAGCAAGAGAAGAAATCTTGGTTCTTTAGTATTTATTGATTTAAGAGATCGTTACGGTATCACTCAAATCGTTTTTGAAAGCGAAGATTTTAAAGAAGCTGATTCAATTAGAAACGAATATATTATTCAAGTCACCGGAGTAGTCAATAAAAAAGAACATCCTAATTTGAAACTACCTACTGGGGAAATTGAAGTTCGTGCACAAAAAATTACGATTATAAATAAAGCTCAGACAACTCCTTTCTTGATTCAAGATGACACAGATGCTTTAGAAGACACCCGTTTAAAATACCGTTATTTGGATTTGAGAAGACCAAAGATGCAACAGTATTTAATCAATCGATCCAAAATCACTAAATCGGTTAGAGAATATTTAGATTCATTAGATTTTATTGAGATTGAAACCCCAATTTTAACTTTATCTACTCCTGAAGGGGCTAGAGACTATTTAGTTCCTTCTAGAACTAGAAAAGGTAGCTTCTACGCTCTACCTCAATCTCCTCAATTATTTAAGCAGCTTTTAATGATCGGAGGACTTGAAAGATATTATCAGATTGCTAGATGCTTTAGAGATGAAGATCTTCGCGCGGATAGACAACCTGATTTCACTCAAGTGGATATTGAAACTTCATTTTTAGATCAAGATGAGATTCTTACTTTATTAGAAAACTTGGTAAAGAAGGTCTTTAAAGATGTTATCAATGTTGATGTTGAGACTCCTTTTAGAAGAATTCCTTGGGTCGAAGCTATGGGTAAATATGGTTCAGATAAACCTGATACTCGTTATGGTTATGAACTTAATGATGTTAAAGATATATTATCTACTTGCTCATTTGAAGCCTTTAAGACTTCTAAAGATATTAGAGCCATCGCCGTTCATAATGAGGCTAATTTAACTTCTAGAAAAGTCGCTGATTCATTAAATGAAATTTCTAAAAAATTTAATATTAAACAAGTCACAACTTTAAAATATTTAAACGGTGAATTATCAGGCTCATTCACTAAATTTTTAAGCGAAGAAAACAAGCAAGATTTAATACAAAGATTACATTTACAAGAGGATGATTTACTGATTATCGCTGCTGGTGAATTTAGAGATGTTTGTTTTGCTTTAGGAGCGATTAGAAGCTTCTATGCTAAGAAACAAAATCTTATTAAGCCATTTACCTTTGATTTCTTATGGGTTGTTGACTTCCCATTATTTGATAAATTAGAAGATGGTTCGTTTACTTCTGAGCACCATCCGTTCACTAGACCTAAAAAAGGTTATGAGCATTATCTAGATGAAGATCCTTCAAAAGTTATTTCAGCTGCTTATGATATTGTGATTAACGGCTACGAAGCTGGAGGTGGATCATTAAGAATCTACGATACAGAGATGCAAAAGAAAGTCTTTGAAATTTTAGGCTTCTCCGATGAGGATATCAAACGTAAATTTGGTTTCTTTGTCGATGCATTTAATTATGGAACCCCACCTCATGGCGGCGCGGCTTTTGGTTTAGATCGTCTAACTATGATTATCTCTCAAACCGAAAATATTAAAGACGTCATCGCCTTCCCTAAGAATTTATCCGCGGTTTGTCCAATGTCAAATGCCCCGATGCCAGTTGATGAAGCTCAGCTTAAAGACTTAGGGATCAAAGTTGATTTAGGAGATGATAAATAATGAAGTTTTCTTCATTTAATTTAAAAAAAGAACTTTTAGAGAATCTTGAAAATAAGGGCTATATAAATTGTAAACCGATTCAAGAGCTTACTTTAAAAGCTTCTTTAAGAAAAGAAAGTTTCATCGCTAAAGCGGAGACAGGATCTGGAAAGACCCATGCTTATATTGTCCCTTTAATCAATAACCTTAATTATTCTTTAAATAAGATACAGGCGATTATCTTAGAGCCAACTATTGAGCTTACGATGCAAGTTGGAGAATTTTTAAAAGAATTGGTCTCTAACTCATTGAATTTTTATCCTTGTATTTTAACGGGATCTAACGTCCTTTTTGATGAAAAATCATTGACTAGACCATCAATTTTAGTCACTACCCCAGGAAAGTTAGTCCAATTATTAAAAAATAATTCTTTATCGCTTAAATTCATTTTCTCGATGGTTTTAGATGAATGCGACATGCTTTTTGAAGGCGATTCCAAGAAAGATATGAATTTTATCTTCTCTAATTTTGAACCTGAACAACTGATGATTTTTACAGCGACTATGAAGGATCATTTAATCGCCTCAATTAAGAAAACATATCATTTAAATCATTATTTCCAAGCAGATAAAAACTATGTTTCAAAAACAGTTAGACACCATTTAGTAGATATTAAACATGTCGATCCTCTTTCAGCCTTAAAAGCGTTTATTAAGATTCGTCAACCTTATTTTTGTCTAGTTTTTGCTTCTAGAGTTCAAACAGCATCTAGGGTATATCAAAATTTATATGAAGAAGGTTATAAAGTAGCTTTATTAACTTCAAAAACTACCTTAAGAGAAAGAAAGAATATTTTTAAGAGAATCAATGATGGAGAATATTCTTTATTGATTTGTTCCGATGTTGCTTCTAGAGGACTTGATTTAGATTTTGTCAGCGATGTAGTAAGTTTAGATATCCCATCTAATATAGATTACTACTATCACCGCGCGGGACGAACTGGAAGAAATGATAAAGAAGGCGATAGCTTTGTTTTCTATAACGATGATGTAGCTAAAAAAGATAAAGAAAATTTAATTAAAAAGATCGATTTTGATTATTATGTTTTAAAGGAAAATTCATTATCAAAAGATAAAAAGCGTAATAAGCAACCAAAGAAAAGAAATGAAGCTTTAGAAAAAGAAATCAAAAAAGCGGTTAGTAAAGTCCGTTCTAATAAAGTTAAACCTAATTATAAGAAAAAAATGAGAATGGCCGCGGAGAAAGCGGAGAAGAAGCATAAAAGAGAGATAATTGCTCAAAATTTACGTTCTAAAAAGAAAGCTATGGCAGCAGTTAACAAAAAATAATATTAAAATTTTTCAATTTCTTCTTTTAAGACCATCAAGGCATCTTTATCCTTGATGGTTTTTATTGCTTTGCCTTTTTTAAATAAAACGTAATAGCCGTTTCCTCCAGCTAAACCGATATCCGCGTGACTTCCTTCACCTAAACCATTTACCACGCATCCCATGACTGCGACTGTGATATTTTTATGAATTGTTTCTAAAAGGGTAGCTACTTTAGAAGAAAGTTCAATCACGTTTACATTTGTTCTTCCGCATGTAGGGCAGGAGATTAAAGTAGGATAGTTATCTAATAAATTAAGATCTTTTAATAATCGCTTCGCGGCGATTATTTCTTCTTTTGGATCATCTGATAAGGAAATTCTAATCGTGTTTCCGATTCCGTTTAATAATAAAGGAGATAACCCCGCGGATGAACGGATGAGCCCGATATCTTTGGTTCCAGCTTCGGTAATTCCTAGATGTAAAGGATAGGAGAAAGTTTCACTTGCTAAAGTGTAAGCTTTTATAGATGTTAAAACATCAGAAGCTTTAAGCGATAAAACAATATCATAGAAATCATTATCTTCAAAAAATTTAACGTATTTTTTCACTAAAGAAACTAAACCTTCCGCGGTTACTTGGTTGTCATTTTGTAAAAGCGTCTCTTTATCTAAAGAGCCTGAATTAACTCCGATTCTAATTGGGACATGATGTTCCTTAGCTTTGATGATTACTTTTTTAACATCATCTAATTTCATGTTTCCTGGATTGATTCTTATTTTATCGATGCCATTATCGATAGCTTTAAGGGCTAGCTTATAATCAAAATGAATATCTCCAACTAGAGGAATAGTAATATTCTTTTTAATTTCTTTAATCGCTTGGCAATCTAAATCATCCATGATCGAGACTCTTATAATCTCGCAGCCAAGATTTTCTAATTCTTTGATCTGTTTAATGACTTGCTCCACCTTTGAAGTTTTGATATTACACATTGACTGAATGAAAATGTGATTTGATCCTCCTAAGGTCAAATCTTTAACTTTAATTGGTCTAGTTTCGTTTCTATTCATATATAATCCTCACCTATATTCTAAAAAAAGGGTAAAAAAAGACAATATTATTCTAGTAATTAATTATTTACTTTGTTAAAATACCAGTTGTGAATTGGAGGTGTCAGCAATGGCTCGTGAAGATATTATCTTAGTCTGTACTGAATGCGGTATGCAAAACTACATTGATACCAAGAATAAAAAAACTCATCCAGAGAGAAAAGAATTAAAAAAATATTGTAAAAAATGCAACCGAATGACTGTGCATAAAGAAAAGAAATAGAGCTTAGGCTCTTTTTTTGAATAAAAAATTATGGAAGTTAAAATTTTAAATAGAGGTCTTGAATTAACGTCTAATTCCTATCTTTTGATCGATGACGATAATCATGGATTATTAATCGACTGCGGGAATTATCTTTCTATTAAAGATGAAATTTCTAGGTTAGCTAAATTAGATGGAGTGATAGTCACTCATGCTCATTATGACCATATTCGAGGCTTAAATGATTTAAAGAAGGATTATTTAGATTGTCCAATTTATTTTCATGATGTAAATGTTCCTTATTTTGAAGATCCTTATTACAATCTATCGAAATTTATAGATGAGATAGAACCTGTTTCCGTTCTTTATGATAAAAAGTCTCTTAATGAAGGGAAAATAAAAATTGGAAATTTTGATTTAGAAATTATTTACACGCCGGGACATTCTTTAGACGGAATATCTATATTATGGAAAAATAATCTTTTTACCGGTGATTTTCTTTTTTATAACACAGTAGGTAGAATCGATCTTCCTACCTCAAATTTAAAAGATTTAACCAATTCATTGACCAAAATAATTCCCTATCTAAAAGATGGAGTGATTATTTATCCTGGTCACGGAAAAGAATGCAAAAAAGAGACTTTAGTTAAAATTAACCCTTACATAATAGCAACAATAGGTGATAAAAATGTTTAAAACTTATTAGTTTTACTTTAAAATGAAAAAGATATTTAGGAGGAATTATGGTAAACGTAACAGAAGTAAGACCTGGGAATGCCTATTCTTGGGAAGGTGAAATTTATTCTTGCATCTCGATTGATTTAAATAAAACCGCGATGGCAAAGATGAAAGTTAAAATTAAATCTAAGAATCTCCGTACCGGCGCGGTTCTAGATATGTCATTTATCGGAGGAGATAAAGTTGAAATTCTCCATCTTGATAAGAAGAAAATGGGTTATCTCTATGATGATGAAGATTTCGTCTATTTCATGGATAACAATACTTATGAACAAGTTTCTATCGCTAAAGAAACTTTAAAATGGGAATTAAACTTCTTAATTGAAGGAACTGAAGTTGAAGTTTTAGATTACGAAGGAGAAGTATTAGGTGTTTCTCTACCAGCTAAGGTTGCTTTAACTATCACAGAATGTGAGCCTGCTGTACGCGGCGACACAGTCAATAAAGCGATGAAAGATGCTTATCTTGAAACTGGATTAAAGATTAGAGTTCCTTTATTCATTGAGCAAGGTGAAAAGGTTTGGGTTTTCACTGAAGATGGCTCATATGATTCGAGAGCTAATTAATTATGTGGACCTCAATTCTATATTTATTTATCGGTTTAATTGTCGGCGCGGTAGCTACTTTCTTTGGATGTAATTATTATTTTAAAAAGAAAACTAGCCAACCACCTATCACCGAAAAACAATTGAGAATCATGTATGAGCAGATGGGAATGAGACCAAATGAAGCTAAGATTCAACAAGTCTTAAGATCGATGGGTATCACTCCTCAAAGCCAACAAAAGAAAGATCAAAATAAGTCTAATAATTCTAAAAAGAATAAGAATAAGTAAAAATCGCCCTGAGAAATCAGGGCTTTAATAATTTATGAACATTTATAAGCAATTAGATAAAGTAATAAATAAAAATCGTAAAATCTATTTTTCTAAATATGATAATTTTTTGTTTGATTTAAATCTTACTCTTCAAAGAGTAAACAAGCTTCAAGCAGTTAACGTAGCTCTAGATCACATCAAAAATAATCTTTCTTTCCTTAAAAATAATTTTAAAGGTTATGATTTTGAATATTTATTGTCTACGATGATTTCTTGGAAAAGAGGAAAAATAAATATCTTTGAAGCAAAGAAAGAGATAGTAAAGTTTTTAAAATATATTAAAACCTATGATGATTATTATTCTTTAGATGTACTTCATTCTATCTCTCAAGCTTGTTCAACCTTGCATTCAAAAGATCATTTTCTTGGTTTAGTAATCTATGATTTATCAAGTTATATAGTTAAAAATAGATATTTTTTAAAACAAGATGAATTAAAAGAAAATTTACAAAAGATAAAACAAGAATATATAAATCAATTAAAGAATGCATCTTATGTTGATGATGAAGTAGCTAAGTTTTTGAAAAATAAAGATAAGGTTAATAGCCATGTTCTATCTTTGAATAAGGAGCCTTTTGAGTTAATAAAAAATCATCTTAAGACTATTGAGATGCGTCTTTATGATAAAAAAAGAAAGAAAATTAAAATTGGTGATTATTTAATTTTTCGAAGTATTTACAAAATAGTTGGTGAGAAAACAAATAGTTTTGAGTATAATAACTTTGCGAATTGAAGGT
>CALVJO010000003.1 GCA_944332225.1 uncultured Bacilli bacterium
GCCTGAAAATGAGGTGTTAAGTTTTATTAACTATTCAAATTCTATTTATTTTACTTTTTTAATTAATATCTTTCTCGATGAATAGTAACTATAAATAGCAAGTTTATAAACAATTTTATTCAAATTTTTCAAATATTTTTTTATAATGATTTCACGCATGAAAAGATTTTTTAAAATATTCTTCGGCCGTTTTGCTTTAGTGGCCATAGCTATCATTCTTCAAATATGTTTGTTCATCGCTTTGAACTACTATTTAGCTTATAGTTTTTGGTGGTTTAATATCATTGTTTACATATTTATGATTTTGGTATTTTTATTTATTATCTCTAGAAATACCTCATCATCATTTAAATTACCTTATGCGACATTAGTTATTGCCGTTCCGATTATTGGAATTACCTTGTATATATTATTTGGTAACGTTCAATTATCAAAAAAGAACCAAGAGGCTTTAAAGAAAGTCCATTTAGAAATTGAAAAATATTGTCATCAAGATCCTTTTTCAATTTCTGAGCTTCGTGATGAATCATTATTAGCTTATTCTCAGGCTAAATATATTTTTTCTACTTCTTTTCTTCCAACCTATAATAAATGTTATGTTAAATATCTGCCGACTGGAGAAGAATATTTTAAAGTCTTAAAAGAAGAATTATTAAAAGCAAAAAAATATATATTAATGGAATATTTCATCATTCAAGAAGGAAAGATGTTTAATGAAATCTATGAGATTTTAAAACAAAAAGTCTCAGAAGGTGTCAGCGTTCATTTCATGTATGATGATGTTGGCTCAATTGGGAAAATTCCATCTAACTATTATAAGAAAATGCAGCAAGACGGAATTATCTGTCATAAGTTTTCTCCTTTCATCGCTGTTGTTTCTTTTGCTCATAATAATCGAGATCATAGAAAGATTACAGTTATCGATGGCGAAGTTGGTTTCACTGGAGGAATTAATCTAGCGGATGAATATATTAATGAGATTCATCCATTTGGAAAATGGAAAGATAACGGGATTATCATGAAAGGCAAATGCGTCGATTCATTAATATGGATGTTTATTCAACTTTATAATATTCATATTAAACCTGAAGAAAGAATCAATATTAAAGATTATTTAGTAACAGACCATAAAGAATATGATACAGAAGGCTTTATCGCACCTTATGGAGATGGACCTAGACCATTATATGAAAATTATATTGGTCAAACTGTTTATTCTAATATGATCAATCAGGCTACAAAATATGTTTACATCATGACTCCATATTTAATAGTTGATTATGACTTTATTGAAGATATTAAAAACGCGGTTAAACGCGGAGTAGATGTAAAAATATTATTACCAAATATTCCGGATAAGAAAATCATTAACATAATGACTAAATCTAATTATGAAAATTTAATCGCCGCGGGGGTTGGAATCTACGAATATAAAGGAGGCTTCGTCCATGCGAAAATGATGATTGCTGATGATAATATCGCATCTATTGGCACGATTAATCTAGATTATCGATCATTCGTTCACCATTTTGAAAATGGAGTTTGGATGTATAATGAACCTTGTATTCAAGAAATGAAAGAGGATTTCTTGAATATCATTAAAAATGAGTCTATAAAAATAACCTATGAACAATCGCATCCTTCATTACCTAATAGACTAATCAAGGATTTGCTGAATTTGTTCGCACCGATGATGTAAGGAGGAAATATGAAAAAAAACAAAATAGCATTTTTATTAACCTTACCTTTAATAACGTTAGTTAGTTGCAATGGAACTCTTACTTCTAGTTCTTCACCATCTAATTCTAGCGATTCCACATCTCAAACCAGTGATTCATCAAGTAACTCTAATACTTCTATAGGCGAAACAGATGGATACTATCTTTCTGATGTCGAAGGAACTCTCCAAGAAAACAATATCTCAACTTATAACTGGCATACTTCAGATTCAGTTGGCGAACAAAAATTATTAATCGTTCCAGTTCAACTCTCTGGAGCGACCAGTTGGACCTCATCTATGCTTGATGAGGTAGAGACTGCCTTTTTTAGCGACGGAACTGATACGACATTTGAATCTGTGAGCTCATATTTTAATGAATCAAGTTATGGAGAATTAACAATTACTGGTGAGATAACTGATGTATTTACTTCATCATATACAGTCAATCAACTTTCTAGATATGCAGAGAGTTCTTCAGATTATTTAATCGCTGAATATCTTCAAACTGCTGATCTAGAACAATATCAAGATTATGATGTTAACGGAGATGGCTACATTGATAATGTGATTTTCCTTTATTCAAATAATTATGATGGTAACGCATTTTGGGCTTGGTGTTCTTCATATCAAGGATCATCTTCTTCCTCACTTAAATTAAATAATTATATGTGGGCTTCCTATGAATTTCTTAACGATCGATATTCTGATAACTATAACTTTGGTTTAGTGGACGCGCATACATATATTCATGAAACAGGTCACTTATTAGGTTTAGATGACTATTATGATTATAATTATAGCTATGCCTGGGACTGCGGAGGTGGTCTTGAGATGCAAGCTTATAATATCGGTGACCATAATATCTATTCTAAGATGGCTCTTGGCTGGGTTGATCCTTATGTTGTTACTGATTCTTGCACGATCAATCTTAAAACATCAGCTTCATCTGGAGAAGCGATCATCTTAAAAGACGGTTTCTCTGATTCTATTTATGATGAATATATAATTATTGAATATTATACCCCTACTGGATTGAATCAAGTAGATTCAGAACATATCTATAGTAATGGAAATAGAATGTATCAAGATTCAGGGTTACGTATTTATCATGTCGACTCTAGATTAGTAAAAGTTAGAGAATCTTATAATAGATATGAATTTGTATCATACGTTGATGATTTTGGAACAGATTCAGCTAATGAAATAACAACAATTGGTGCCTCTAATACCGTAGGTTATTCTATGCTTGATGCACCTTATAACTATAGTTATAAATACCTTCATTTAATCGATAGGGGAGGTTATAACACTTTATCTAGAGGAATGGTTGCTCAAGGTAGAGTTTTACCAACAAACGCATTATTTAGAGAAGGAGATACATTAGTCTTTTCAGAGAATGCTGCAGAAGGTGAAATATCTTTAAAAGATTACTTTGCAAATGAAGATAATGAAGGAAACGCATTATTTAATGATGGAACTTCTTTAAATTATCGAATTGAAGTCGGAAGTATGGATGATGATTCGATTAATGTAACCTTTACAAAACTTGCTTAAACTTAATAAATAATTAATTGAAGCTGTTTTACTATATGATTAGTAAGGCAGCTTTTTTGTTGAAAGAAGGAATATTTAACTAATTTCTACTTATAAAAACATCATATTTCTAAGATTAATAAATAGCATAAATTAATCTTAGTTTGCAAATAGGTGTAATTTTGTTTGTCAAAATGTAAATAATTTGTAAAAATTAAATTTGGAGAGAGTATTATGGATTACGTTACTGCAGTATTACAATTGATTGGAGGCTTGGGAGCCTTTTTAATTGCTTTTAATATTTTATCAGAAAGCGTCGAAAAATTAGCAAACACCGGTTTAAAGAAATTATTTAATAAGACATCATCTAATAGATTTATTGGGGTTGGAATCGGATGTTTAGTAACTATGATCATTCAATCATCCTCAGCAACCACGGTTATGATTGTCGGATTTGTTAACGCAGGGGTCATGACTTTATTCCAGGCTACCGCGATGATAATGGGAGCTAATATTGGCACGACGATAACCGCGCAGATAGTTGCTTTGAATAGTTTTGATATATCAATTTGGCTCTTTATTCTAACTTTCATTGGAGTCTTTGGGGCTATGTTAGTTAAAAAAGAACGAACTAAACAGATATTGATGGCTCTTGCTGGGTTAGGTTTAGTCTTCGTTTCTCTTGAACTCATGTCTTCATCGATGGAGATATTTAAAAATTCTGATGCTTTTACGAATGCATTAACCTCAATTAATAATCCGTTCTTATTACTATTAATTGGATTAGGTATCACCGCGGTTTTACAATCGTCTTCCGCGGTTACTACCATTATTATTTCTATGGCGGCTGCAGGAATCACCATTGGTAACGGAGGTAACTCGGTATTATATGTAATTTTGGGGACTAATATCGGTACATGCGTCACAGCTTTACTTTCCTCAATTGGCGCGAATGCAAACGCTAAAAGAGCCTCATTAATACACTTAATGTTTAATGTCTTTGGGTCGATTATTTTCTTTATAGTCTTAGTTTTATGGCCATCATTTAATGAGATGACTTTTGTAAAATTATTTTCAGAGGAAGCAACTCAAATTGCGATGTTCCATACTTTCTTTAATGTGGTATGCACCTTGTTGTTCTTACCATTAATTAAAGGATTCGTTAAGATATCTACTTTAATTATTAAAGATAAGAAGAGTATCTCAAATGTTACTTTCTTAGATGAAAGACTTCTATCTTCACCAACAATAGCAATTGATCAAGCTTATAAAGAAACATTAAAACTTGGCCAAACCGCGATGAATAAATTTAATGATGCGATTAATATTTTTTCCTCTAATGAGATGATAGATATCGATGAAAAGAAAAAAGAATTACATGAGATTTATGATTTAAACGAAAAAATATTATCTTACGTATTAAAAATATCTTCTCAAGAGATTGTTCAGACCGATGAACAATCTTTAGCAAAGCTATATCGAATACTAATTGACTTTACTAGAATTGCTGATATCGCGGATAATATTTTAAATTACGCGAAGCAAAAAAGAAAAGATGATATCACCTTCTCTGACGCGGTTGGAGAAAATGTAAATGATCTATCGACTTTATTAAATAATCAATTCACAACATTAACTAAATTAGTAGAATCACATGATATTAATTTATTAAACGAGATTGATTCTAGAGAAGATGAGATTGATAAGATAAGAAAGAAAGCGATCAAAGATCATATTAAGAGATTAGAGGAAGGCAAATGCTCGCCTAAATCAAATTCTATATTCATTTCCTTAATCTCTAATTTAGAAAGATGCGGAGACCATATTTCCTTTGCCTGTCATGCTTTAAGCGACGCTCAAGAGGCTTAGTCTTACTAAAAAACTACTAAATTTAAAATTTTGTTAAGTAAAAAAAATACTTCTTTAAATGAATTAAACCTTTGTTATAATTTGCAAGGTAAAAATTTTTGGTGATTGAGATGAGAAAGTTAAAAGCAATCAAACTTAATTCAATTATCGCTAGGGATTTTTATTTTTTATTTCAAAATTAGACTTGCCATCGGCAAGTTTTTTTTTGAACAAAAGAGAGGGAGATTTATATGGCACAAAAACTAATTTTGGACGTAAATGAGAACCCTAAGAAAATTCGTTCTTGGCTCTTGTTTGCCTTCCAACACATCTTCGCGATGCTAGTTGCCTGTATCACCGTTGCATGGGAGACAGGATTAGCAATCGGACCTACTTTAATTTCCGCTGGAGTAGGAACAATTATCTACATTATTGCAACTAGAGGAAAGAGCCCAGTCTTCTTAGCCTCATCATTTGCTTATATCTCTGCGATGATCGCTGCTCTTGGAGTTGGTTTATCCGGAGATGCATTAAAAAATGTAACTGAATCAGGTAACTTAAATAGAAACTTCCTAGCTGTCATCATCGGTATGATTATCGTTGGATTAATCTATGTTATCGTTGCCTTAGTCATTAAAAAATTTGGAACTAAATGGCTTAACAAATTATTACCTCCAGTAGTAATTGGACCAGTCATCATGGTTATCGGCTTAGGTTTAGCAGGATCCGCTGTTAGCAACATTAATTCAGTAGCAGTTACAGGTGGATCTCAATATATGTCGATACTCATGGCTTTACTCGCTATGGTAATCACCGCGATCTGCGCGCATTATGGAAAGAAAATGATTGCTTTGATTCCTTTCGTTATCGGAATGGGCTCAACTTACATCTTATCCTTAATCCTCACCTTAATCGGAAGAGCTTGCAATATTCCAGTTCTTCAAATCATTGATTTAACTCCATTAACCTCAATTGACTGGACTTCAATTAAATCTTATATCACAACTGATTTCATCTTTATGGATGCGATTAATCAAGAAGTTCACTTCGATATTTCAATGTTAGGTTCCGTCTTCATCATCTTTGCTCCAGTTTCCTTAGTTACAATCTGTGAGCACATCGGTGACCATAAAAACGTCGGTAACATCATTGGAAGAGATTTATTAAATGATGAACCTGGTATCACTAGAACTCTTATCGGTGACGGTGTCGCTACAGCAGTGTCAGGCTGCCTCTGCGGCGCGGCAAACACAACTTATGGTGAAAACGTCGCAGTTGTCGGTGTTACAAAAATTGCTTCAGTCGGAGTAATATTCCTTGCTTCATTATTAACTATCGTATTCGGATTTATTCAACCTTTAACCGCGGTGTTAGAGACTATGCCTAAGTGCATCACCGGAGGAGTTAGCTTAATTCTCTATGGCTTTATCGCTTCTTCAGGAGTTAAGATGCTAATCTCAGAAAAAGTTAACTTCGATATCACTAAAAATATGATCGTAGCTTCCGTTATCTTAGTATGCGGAATTGGAGGACTAGCAATTTCCTTTGCAATTGGAAATTCAACAGCAACCTTCACTTCAACCGCCTTAGCGATGATTCTTGGAGTCATTCTCAACCTTATCCTTAAAGATAAACACGAAGAAAATTTATCTGATGAAGAAATCGATAAGATGATTGAAGAACAACGTGAAAGACTATAAAAACAAATATTTAACAAATAAAACGGTCAGTGTGACCGTTTTTTGTTTTTTAAGAACGATGTATTATTTTCAATCTAACTTAGAGAAAGCTTGATAGAAGATATAACCTCCTGAAAAGTTATAACAATCATATCCTAGATTAGATAAGATTCGATAAGCATTATATGATCTGACTCCAGAATGACAGATAATATATATTTTCTTATCTTTGGAAAGTAAAGAAACACTCTCTCTTAATTCATCTAGAGGAATATTAATAGAATGTTTGGTTGGATTAGTTAAATATTCTTTTTGAGTTCTAACATCTAATAATATAGCTTTAGAATCATCTAGATTACTTAAATCATCATAGAAACATTGTTTGAGTAGATTATCTTTTAAGTTAGAAAGCATCATTCCGATTAAGTTAATTGGATCTTTAGATGATGAATAGCATGGTGAATAGGCTAAATCTAAGTCTTTTAACTGATATCCTTTAACTTTGTTTTTAATGGCAAAGCTTAATAAGTCAATTCTTTTATCAGTACCATTTCCTCCGACAATCTGGGCGCCTAAAATAGTATAGTCTTTTGAAAATAGCACTTTTATATGAAGAGGTTCGCTATTAGGATAATAGGAAGCATGATTACTAGGAGAAAGATAAATTTTTGAATATTCAAGATTATTTCTCTTTAATTCTTTTTCATTTAATCCAGTTGTAGCGATGGTTAAATCAAATAATTTTAAAATTGATGTGGCGTTTCCTCCATGATAAGAATCATTGATATTATTTAAAATGTTTGCTAAGACTCTAGCTTGTTTAGTTGCAGGACCAGCAAGAGAGATTAAAGTTTGATTATTGGATACATAATTATTTATTTCAATTGAATCTCCTACAGCATAGATATCTTTTATTGAAGTCATAAAGTTGCTATCAACTTTAATGGCACCTTTAATTCCTAAATCTATATTTATATCTTTAGCTAAGCTAGTATCTGGAATTACTCCAATAGCAAGAATTACCATATCAAAACTTTTAGAAGGTTTATCTTTAAATGATACTAATAGCTTATCTCCTCCAGAAACAATATCATTAACCATGTGATTTAGAAGTAGGTTTATATGATGTTTAGTTAACTCATCATTTAAGAATGTTGCCATTTCTCTATCTAAAGGAAGCATGACTTGATTATCACCTTGAGCTAAAGTGACATTTAAATCAAGGTTTACTAGATTTTCAACCATCTCTAAACCGATGAAGCCACCTCCAACTACTAGACAAGAAGAAACTTGATTAGCTTCAATGTATTCTTTTATTTTAAAAGTATCTTCGACATTTCTTAAAGTAAAAATTCTTTTATCTAAATATGCAGTAAATTTAGGATAGATAGGCTTTGCTCCAGTTGATAAAACTAGTTTATCGTATGATTCTAAAAATTCTTCATTAGTTTTAAGATTTTTGACCTTTATCTTCTTTTGTTCTGGATAGATTTTAATAACTTCATGATTAACTCGACAGTCTATATTAAATCTATTTTTAAACGATGCAGGGGTTTGTAAAGTTAACTCTCTTTTATCAGTTATGACGTCCCCGATATAGTATGGTAATCCGCAGTTAGCGAAGCTAACATAATTTGTTTTTTCAAAAATAATTATTTCATCTGTTTCTGATAATCTTCGTAGCCTTGTGGCTAAAGAAGCACCTCCGGCTACGCCTCCAACAATTATTATTTTCATTTTTGCCTCCTGATAACTATATTAAACAAAAAAATAGGAACTATTGCTAGTCCCTATTTAATATTAAGATAATGATTATTTTAAGAAAGCTTTATATCCAAGATAAGCTTCATAGATATCAGCTTTAGAAGCGATTTCCATAGGTGAATGCATGTTAAATACTGCAACTCCAGCATCAGCGACATCCATATTATAATTACCTAAGATGTAGGCAATCGTTCCTCCTCCACCTTGGTCAACTCTACCTAATTCTGCAGTTTGATAATAGACATCATTAGTATCCATGATATTTCTTACCTTAGCAAAGAATTCAGCAGAAGTATCATTTGAACCTGATTTACCGCGAGAACCAGTGTATTTATTAAAGACGATACCATGGTTAAAGTAGCAGGCATTCTTAGGTTCGTTAACTTCTGGGAATAATGGATCAAAGGCAGCGGAGACGTCACTTGAAAGCATCATTGATTTTGTCATGCATCTTCTTAAATCAAAATATGATTCATGACCAGTTAAGAGCAATAATTGAGCGATGGAATCTTCAAAGAATTTAGATTGGGCGCCGGTCGCTCCTACTGAACCGATCTCTTCTTTATCAACTAATATGCAGCAGGTGGTATATTCAGGATCTTCAATGTCTAATAAAGCTCTAAATGATGTATAGGCGCAGACTCTATCATCGTGACCGTATCCAGCGACCATCGAGCGATCTAGACCGTAATCGCGAGCCTTGCCAGCAGGGACAACTTCGATTTCGCTAGAGACAAAGTCTTCTTCTTCGATATCATATTTTTCCTTTAAGAGATTTAAAATAAATGCTTTAACCGCGTCAGTTTCCTTTCCTTTTAATGGAGTAGAACCGATAGTTACATCTAAATTTTCTCCTTCAATAACACTTGCGGCTGGTTTCTTTAATTGGTCTTGAGCTAGGTGAATTAATAAATCAGAGATTCCAACGATAGGATCATTTTCATCTTCTCCAAGAACAAAGTCGACTACAGTTCCATCTTTTTTAGCAAAGACTCCATGCAAAGCAAGAGGGATGGTAACCCATTGATATTTTTTGATACCTCCATAGTAATGAGTATCTAATAAAGCAAAATTATTCTTTTCATATAAAGGATTTTGCTTTAAATCTAAACGAGGAGAGTCAATATGCGCTCCGAGGATTTTAATTCCTTCGAGGAGATCTTTTCTACCGATTCGATATAAAGCGATATTTTTCTTTCTATTGATGTGGAATACTTTATCACCTGGTTGTAATTTAGTGTGATTTTTAAATAATTCATCTAAATCTTTGTAGCCTAATTCTAAAGCAATTTTTTTACAATATGCTACGCATTCTCTTTCAGTCTTACAAGTAGATAAAAAGTCTTTATAGTCTTCAGAGAAAGCGTGTATTTGATTTAATTTTTCTTTTGAAGCACTTTCTAAAATGTTTTTTGAATACATAATTTATTTCCTCCTTGGCATAAATTCTATATCATAAGAATTTAATATCAAGTGTTTTGTTAGTTTCTATTAACATTTAAAAATCACTTATTTTTTTCATAATTATGATGTTTTATCGATAAAAATTCCTATCTCTTTTATAAGTTAAATCTTCCTTGCACAAGGTAATTTTTTTGATTATATTTTCAAAAGAGAGGTATTTTATGACTTTGATTGAAGAATTAAGAAAAAGAGAATTATTCTATAATGTTACCGATGAAGAATTAGAAAAATATTTACAAGAAAATAAAGTTAATTTTTATCTCGGCGCGGATCCAACTGGCGATTCATTGCATGTTGGTCATCTTTGCACGTTTTTAGTTGCTAAACGAATGATGAATTATGGTCATCATCCAATTTTATTGATTGGAGGAGCAACCGGATTAATCGGAGATCCTAAGATGCAAGGTGAACGAAAGATGCTCACTTTAGAACAGACTTTAGAAAATGCAAGAAAGTTAACGGCTCAAGTTCATGATATCTTTGGATTTGAAGATATCGTCAATAACTATGAATGGATTAAAGATATATCATTAATTAGTTTTTTAAGAGATTACGGAAAAGAATTTAATGTTAATTATATGATTAACAAAGAAACCGTTAAATCTCGTCTTGAATCTGGAATCTCTTATACTGAATTTTCCTATCAAATTTTACAAGCTCTTGATTTTAATCATCTCTATGATAATAAAAACTGCACAGTTCAAATTGGAGGTCAAGATCAATGGGGAAATATCACTTCCGGAATTGAACTTATTAGAAAAAAACATGATTTTAACGCGAAGGCTTACGGATTAACTGTCCCATTAATCTTAAAGACAGACGGAACTAAATTTGGAAAATCGGAAGACGGTAAATCTATTTGGCTTGATAAATATAAAACTTCACCTTATGAGTTTTATCAATTCTGGATTAATATCCCAGATAATGAAGTTATCAAACGCTTAAAACAATTTACTTTCCTTTCTCTTGAAGAGATTGATGAGATTGAACAAGAGTTCTTAAAAGCTCCTCATCTTCGTTACGCGCAGAAGCGTTTAGCCGAGGAAGTTACTAAGTATGTCCACGGCGAAGAAGCCTTTAACCAAGCTTTAAAAATCACCGAAGCTTTATTTTCAGGAGATATCTCAAATCTAAATGGAAATGAAATCGAGATGGGATTCAAAGATATATTGATGGGTGAAATCGAGGAAAATACTTCACTTATTGATTGTTTGATGATATGTAAATTAGCTCAATCTAAAAGAGAAGCTAGAGAATTAATCTCAGGAAATGCGATTACCGTTAATGGAAATAAATTTTCTTCTCTAGATAAGACATTGACTAAAGAAGATGCAATTGAAAATAAATATCTTCTAATCAAAAAAGGAAAGAAAAAATATAGTTTATTAACCATAAAATAAGATGAAAAAAATCTTGATAGTCCTTCTAACTTTAACCTTAGGTTTGCTTGGATGCAACGCACAAGATGAAAAGGTGTTAATAGAAGGGACTAAAGAGAGAACATTTATAGACATAACTAAAGAAGATTTAGAATTGAAAATAAAAACTCAAGATAGTTTTGTAACATATTATCGAAATGATCTATGTTCAACTTGTCTTGAGTTTTCTTTACTTATAGACAAATATATCGAACTATATGAAGCTAAAATATATTCTCTAGATATTAATTATATTGAAGAAAATAAAGAAGCTCCTTCTATTGAAATTTTTCAAAATGGAAAAAGAAAATATCAATTATCTTATGATATAAATAGAGAAGAGTTTTATTCTTTCTCTGCCTTAGAAAATTATATGAATCAAAAGATTATTGTCTCAAATTTAAAAGAAATAGATTATCGTAAAGTCGATGAATATATCTTAGATGATATCATTTATTTTTCTTATTCATTATGTCCTGATTGCATCTACTTTGAGAAAAACTATCTATTAACTTATTTAAAAGAAAATAATATCGATATTATTTATTGTCCTCTAGATGAAATCTTTCTTGATCAGGCAAAAAAAGAAGAATTTATGAATCATTATGGTCTATCAAATAAAGGCCATTTTGGATATCAAAATGGTGTGGTTCCAACATTCTTTAAATATCGAAAAGGAAAAATAGAAAATGGATTCATCGCTTTTAATGATATATTTGATGAAGAATATAATAAATTTAATGAGTTAGTATCGATTACCTTAATTGATTCATACTACAAAGATAATCCATTTTTAAATCAAAGATTTATTAAAAGTGAACAGTATTCAGCTAAAGAAAATTATCGAAGAGAAACATTATCATTCTATATCAATAAATTTCTAGACTTTATAAAATCATAAATCAAACTTGCCTATAATTATTAATATTTATATAATTAACCCGTTACGAAAGGAATATTTATGAATAGTGAAGTAATAAAAGAGCAAGAAGAAGGAATTTCTTTATTAGAAATTTTTAAAACAATAAAATCACATATAATCGCGATTTTAATATTCACAATTTTTTGTTTAGGTGGAGGAGTTTTATTTGCCTATCTTTCTCCAACTTCTTACCACGCGTCTATGCAAGTATATATTCTTAATTCAGTCAGCGGGAATACATCGACCGATCAAATTATTGATTCATTAAGAATAATTGATACATTTAAAGATTTTATAGTCGACACTTCAGTTGCTAAGTTAACAGTTGAAAAAGTACACGATGCCGATTCCGATATTAATATTAATTATCAAAGCGTCATCGGAGGTATATCAACCTCGATGAGCAGCGAAAACTCTGTCTGCGTTGTTCTTTCTTATACTTCTAATGATCCTCATATCGCAAGAGTCGTCTTAGAAAACGTTATTCTATCCGCGCAGGAGATTGCCTCAAGCGAAGGTGAATTCCAATTGTTTAATGATATGATTACTATTCCATCTCAGCCAAGCATCACAAATTTTGGTAACGGTGAAACCGCGGAGATTTCTGAAACTAAAGCTAGCAAAGTCTTATATGGTTTTATAGGTGGAGTAATCGGAATTGTTTTAGGTTTAGCTTATGCTTTTATTAGAGAAGCTATTGATAACACAATCACCTCTACTAAATATATTGAAGAAAAATATAACATTAAAGTTATCGGTATCATTCCTGAAATTTTAGATGGAGAAGGAGGTAATAAATAATGTTATTTAAGAAGAATAAATTAAACAGACAAGAAGCAATCGTTAAAGTAGATACCCCTGAATATCAATCTTACATTGATATTAAAATTAATTTAGACTTCACGTCAATCGATAAAAAAGTGAAAGTATATGGTTTTACTTCAACTATGCCAGGCGAAGGTAAATCATCAACTGCTTGTAATTTAGCCCAAGTTTTAGCTAATGAAGAAAAGAAAGTAGTAATCTTAGATCTCGATTTAAGAAGACCGACTACCAACTATTTCTTTAAACTTCCAAATGATGTTGGGGTCTCAGATTACTTAGCTAAAGAATTGACCCTTGATGATGTTATTAAGCATACTTTTATTGATAATGTAGATTTAATAACCGCGGGGACTCATACTCCTTATCCTCAAAAGATTTTAGTTTCCGAAGGATTAAAAAAATTAGTCTTAAAATTAAAAGAGATGTATGATTATGTTTTAATTGACACACCTCCAATTTTAGCCTCATCTGATATGATAAACATCTCATCATTAGTCGATGAATTTGTTATGGTTTGCTATTATGGAGTTACCAAAAAAACTGATTTTGATGAAGCGATTAAACGTTTAAAAAATACAAATTCAGATATTGCAGGAATAGTTTTTACTAAAGTTCCAAAAAAGAAAGCAACTAATTCTTATTCTTCTTATTCTTATTCCTACGTTAAAAATAAAAATGGACTTTAATGATGATAGATATTCACACTCATATTCTATTTTCAGTTGATGATGGATCAAAAGATTTAGCTATGTCTTTAGACATGATAAATCTTGAGCTAGAAAATAAGGTTTCTTCTATTATTTTAACACCTCATTTTTCCTACGAAGGTACTTTTGAAAAAAGAGAAAAGCTAATAAAAGATCACTTTTTAATCTTAAAAAATAAAATTGAAGAATTAAATATTCCTATTTCACTCACCTTAGGCGCGGAGATCATGTATACCGATTCTCTCTATCAAAGAATGAAAGAAGGTAAAGAGATAATTTCTTTACCTAATTCTCATCTATTAGTTGAGTTTCCCTTATTTCATTATCATCAACGAGTGATCGATAAGATTTATCCTTTAACTTTATTTAATTATAAAATTATCTTAGCCCATCCTGAAAGATATGAATATCTAACTATCGAAGATTTAAAAGAGATAAAATCTTTTGGAGTAAAATTTCAAATTAACTCAACTAGCTTAAATAAATCTTTTTCTAAATCTATCTACCAACGGGCTAAAACGCTTTTAAAGGAAGGACTCGTGGATTTTATTGCTTCAGATTGCCATGAAAATAAAATTAAAAAACCTAATTTATTAGAAGTTTCAAAATATCTAAAGAAATATAAAATCACTAATAATTTATCCGATGAATGAACAATTAAAAAAATATCTAAATTTACGAGAATCTAATACTAAAGATGACTTATTTAAGTATTTATCTTATGTCATCAATTTTGATGATGCAAAGGAACTTGAATTATTTATTAAAGAAAAGTATGACCTTTTAAGGGAGTTAGATGGAGATAAATTAGTAAAATTACATATTTATTTTTATTATTCCCGCGGCGATTATCAAAAGGTAAAATCGCTTGTAGATGACTATATCGTTCAAGATATTGGAGATGTGAACACTTATTTTTATTTAAAGGACCTTCAGGATAGTTTAAAGAATATTAATATTGATTCACCTAAAGATCGAAATATGGATGAAGATAAGCTTATCTCCTATCTATTTTCAAATGATGATGTGAAAATTAACCAAGCGATTAATTTTTTAAGTAAATCAAATCTAAGAAAATATCTTGCTTACGTTAAGAAATTCTTAATAAGCGAGAACAAATATGGATACAAGATTCTTATTTTAATAATGTTAAAGGAACAAGAAGTTAATAATGTTTTTGTTGTAAAAAGAGATGATAAAATCTTTTCTCTAGATATAAAAGAAGTAATCTTGCCATTTGAAAGAAAAGATTATTTAAAAGCCATTGATTATTTAACTTATTTAAATGATGATATAGGGATTTTAACTAACGCGCGGGAATTACTTAATCAATTAGAAGTATTAAATTTTCCTGATACAATCTTCTCTCTTTATGATGATGTAGAAACATTAACTAAGGTATTTCTTTCCTATGTTAAAAAAGAAAATTATGGATTTGAATTAGTTAATAATACTAATTTAACTGATGATGAATTTAATAATCTATATACGAAAGTAAAGACTTATATAGCTAAAATATTTCTTGAAAATTACTAATTAAGTCTAAATAAAGACAAAGTAAGGAAACAATATACAAATGTAAGGGTTTTCATCTATAATATAAATAATATATTGGAGGCAAAGATGGAAACTGTAAATTTAAATAAGAACTGGATATTTTGTAAACTAGACTCTCAAGGAAATCCGATTTTTTCAAAAAAGATTGATGTTCCTCATGATGCGATGATCTTTGAAAAAAGAAGCGAGGACGCACCTGGAGGACTTAATGTATCTTTCTTTGAAGGTGGAGATTATATTTACTCACGCGATATAGAAATTTCTAATGATGATTTAAATAAAAATCTCTATCTAGAATTTGAAGGCATTTATCATAATGGAGAGATCTATCTTAATGACAAACTTGTTTATAAGCGTCCATATGGATATGCTGATTTTTTTGTTGATATAACTTCTTTTGTTCATGTAGGAATCAATAAATTAAAAGTTAAAGTAATTAATTCTGATCAACCTAATTCTCGTTGGTATTCAGGATCAGGAATTTATCGTCCAGCCTCCTTGATTAAGATAGATAAAGAAAATTCTATTCTCTTAAATGGAGTTAAAATTAAGACTACATCTATTAACCCAGTTACCTGTTCTATTAATGTAAAAACAATAGGAAATGGCACGATTACTGTTTCTGTCTTTGATGAAGATAAACGTATTACTATAAAATCTAAAAAAGCCACAGGAGATGATACTTTAGAAATTAATTTAGATAATAAAAAGATTATTTTATGGGATGAAAATCATCCAAAACTTTATAGAATTAAAGTAGAATTTAATAATGACTCTCAAGTATTTGATTATGGTTTTAGATTAATTGAATATAACGAAAATGGCTTATTTTTAAATGGGAAGCGATTATTAATTAAAGGAGCCTGCATCCATCATGATAACGGTCCTTTAGGAGCGATTGATGATGATTTTGCTAATCGAAGAAAAATTAAATTATTAAAAGATGTTGGCTATAACGCACTTAGATCCGCGCATAATCCAATTTCTAAATCATTAATTAAAGCCTGCGATGAATTAGGAATGATGATTCTTGATGAATTAGTTGATTGCTGGATCATTCATAAAACCTTATATGATTACGTCAATATATTTGATAAATGGCATGAGATAGATTTACTAGATATGGTAAATAAAGATTACAATCATCCTTCAGTTATCATGTATTCAACTGGTAATGAAGTTGGTGAGACATCTATGAAAAAAGGAATTGAGCTAACTAAAGAGATGACAGATTATCTTCATGCTTTAGATGATACTCGTCCTGTCACATGCGGGATCAATATCTTCTTTAATTTCTTAGCTTCGATGGGATTTGGAGTATATTCGGATAAAAAAGCTGAAAAATATTCATCTAAGCAAGGAGAAAAGAAACGTAAAAAGGTAGGAAGTGAATTCTTTAACGCAATCGCTGGAAAATTAGGCGCGTCATTTATGAAAACGATGGCTACTTTAGTCTTCTGCGATTATAAAACTAAAGATGCATTTAAAAACATGGATATCGCTGGATACAATTATGGTATCAAACGATATAAACATGATTTAAGAAAATATAAATCTAGATTAATTTTAGGCTCGGAAACTTTCTGTAACGATGCTTATAAATTCATGGAGCTAGCTAAAGATAATCCTCGTCTTGTCGGTGACTTTGTTTGGGCTGGAATGGACTATATGGGAGAAGTTGCAGTTGGCTCCTGGGTCCATAATGATCATACAAATACTTTTTCTCCTTCAGTAGGTTGGATCACCGCGGGATCAGGAAGAATCGATATAACTGGAAGAGAGCTGTCAGAAGCTAAGTACACGCGCGTTGCATTTGGAAAAGATTCAATTCATATTGGAATCGTCCCGGTTAACTATCATAAAGATAAACATTCTCCGTCTGCTTGGAAGATGAATGAATGTATTGATTCTTACACCTATCCTGGATATGAAAACAAAAAAACATTAGCTGAAGTTTACACTAAGGCTGATTATGTTACTTTAAAGATTAATGGCGAGACAATTAAAACTAAAAAAAGACCTAAAAAAGATTGTATCGTTAGATTTAAAATTAAATATCAACCAGGAATCATTGAAGCGATTGGACTAGATAAAAATCATAACGAGCTTTATAAAACATCTCTTAAAACAGCGAATCTTGATGAGATTTGCTTAAGAGCCTATAAAGAAAAAGATTCTGTGAATGTAGATGAGCTAGCCTATGTTAGATTTAAATATTCAGATTCAAACGGAATTTATAATCCTTTAGCTAGAGATATCATTGAGATCACTAATTTAAAGAACGGAACTTTAGAAGGATTAGCTATGGCGTGCCCATTTAATGAAATCGGATATAAAGATACGAAAACTGATACATATTTAGGTGAGGCATTAGGAATATTTAAACCCGATGGAAAAGGCGATATATCATTTGATGCCGTCTCTAAAAAATACGGAACAGTCCATGTGGTAATTCCTTTTATTAAATAAAGTTTTAATCACCAAATACTTATAATTCATAATGCTAATATAATAAATGTTTATTTTCTCTTTTAAATATTCTAAAATAGCCCAAGAGGGATTTTATGAAATATTTAACTTTAGTTGTGCCTTGCTATAACTCAGAAGAATACTTAAATCACTGTCTAGATACCTTAATTGTCGGGGGTGATGATGTAGAAATCATCGTCGTCAATGATGGATCAAAAGATAGAACTTTAGAGATAGCCAAGGAATATCAAACTCAATATCCAAACATTATTAAAATAATAGATAAAGAAAACGGAGGTCATGGCTCCGGGATTAACTGCGGAATCAAAGAAGCAAAAGGATTATTCTTTAAAGTTTGCGACTCTGATGACTGGTTTGACCAAGATTCTTATTTAAAACTATTAAAGACTATTAAATATAATGTAGATAATAAAATTAATGTCGATATCTATTTTACTGATGTAATGTATGAAAATAAGGTAAAAAACACGCAGTTTTTACTAAATAATAAGCATCATTTCCCACATGATAGGGTGTTTTCATGGGATGAGATGCATAATTTTAAAACTGGAGAATATATCATGATGCATTCATTGACTTATTCTTTAGAGGTTTTAAAAAAATCAGGCGTGGTTCTTCCTGAAAAAACATTCTATGTTGATAATATCATGGCGTATACACCTTTATTTTACGCAAAAGATTTATATTATTTAGATGTGCCTTTATATCGTTATTTTATCGGTAGAAAAGATCAATCGGTTAACGCGGATAATATGGCTAAACGTTATGATCAGCAGCTTAGAGTAATGGATATCATCTATAATCAATTTACTTATGATGATTTATTGACTTTACCTAAAAAACAAAGAAAATATTTGATTCATATATTAGGAATCTACACCTTTTTAACCATGTTCTTTATATATGCAAAATATAATAAAGAAAGAAAAATTGCCTTTAAAAAATTAAGAGAAGATTTTAAAACTAAGAATCGAAAATTATATAAAAAAGTTTATCATTTTTCTCAAGTATCATTAATTATGTGCTTAATTAGTCCGCTTAGACGCTTCTTGGTGGTAACTGGATATAAAGTAGTAATTAAAATTACAAAGTGGGGATAATATATGAAAAAGATTTTATTAGTCGGCGCGGGTTTATATAACGCAGTTGTCGCAAACGAATTAAAAAAATATTTCGATGTGACTGTCATCGATAAAAGAAGTCATATCGCAGGCAATATCTATACCGAGAAAAGAGAAAATATAAACGTTCACGTCTATGGCGCACATATTTTCCATACTTCTAATAAGGAAGTTTGGGATTATATTAATAAGTTTGCAGAATTTAATAATTATATAAATTCTCCTATCGCTATATATAAAGATGAACTTTATAATCTTCCTTTTAACATGAATACTTTTTCAAAATTGTTTAATGTTAAGACTCCTTTTGAAGCTATGGAAATCATTGAAAAAGAAAAAAAGGAAGCTAACATTAATTCTATAACAAACTTAGAAGAGCAGGCAATTTCCTTAGTTGGGAAGACTATCTATGAAAAATTAGTCAAAGATTACACCGCGAAGCAATGGGGGAGAGATTGTAAAGAACTTCCTTCCTTCATTATTAAGCGATTACCAGTTAGATTTACGTTTGATAACAACTATTTTAATGATCGTTATCAAGGTATTCCTCTAGGTGGGTATACCAAAATTGTTGAAAAGATGCTTGAAGGAACTAAAGTCGTCTTGAATATAGATTTCTTTTCTCAAAAAGATAAGTATCTAAAAGATTTTGATTATATTGTATACACAGGTTCAATAGATCAATTTTATGATTATAAATTTGGTAAATTAGATTATCGAACCGTATATTTTGAAACAGAAACTTTATCTTGTCCTAATTATCAAGGAAATGCGGTGGTCAATTATACTTCTAAAGAGGTTCCTTTTACTAGAATTATCGAACATAAACATTTTGAATTTGATTCTACCTCACCTAAAACAATCATTTCAAAAGAGTTTTCTAAAACCTTTGAAGAGGGTGATGAGCCTTATTATCCAGTTAATGATTTTAAAAATAATAGTTTATATGATTTATATTTAAATGAGGCTAAGAAGGAAGAAAAGGTGTTCTTTGGAGGAAGACTCGGCTTATATAAATATTTTGATATGGATGATACCATTGAAAAAGCCTTTGAATTTATCAACTTTTTTAAAGAAAAATATCTTTCTTAATTTTACTAAGGTTTATCATCAATAAAGAAACTTAAGGAAACAAAATAGCTTTAACTATTTTCTTTTAAAATGATAAATTATTTTTACTTTTAATTAATTAAATAGTAATATATTTAGCGTATGCACTTACATAAGGAGTTTATTTTACATGGAAAAAAATATTGAAAGAAAATCTGGTGAAGCAATCATAACTTTAGTCGCTTCCCAAGAAGAATGGAAAAAAGAACAATCAAAAGAATTTAATAAATTAAAATCAAAATTAAAAGTACCTGGATTTAGAGTCGGACAAATCCCTGATGAAGTAGCTAAGGGTAGAATCAATCACGCGGAAGTTCTCGAAAATGCGGTGATTAGCTTAGTAAATAAATTTTACCAAGATACTTTAAAAGAAGAAAATTTAGTTCCAGTCATGCAACCAAGACTAGAAATCACTAAATTATCCGACGAGGAAGCTGAAGCAAGAATCATCGTTCCTTTATTACCAGTAGTCACTCTTGGAGAATATAAAGGACTTAAAGTCGCTTTAGAAGAAGTCAAAGTAACTGATGAAGATATCGATCGCGAATTAACTCGCTTAAGAAATGATCATGGCATTCAACAAGTTAAAGAAGATGCCGCGAAGTTAAATGATACAGTCATCATCGATTTCAAAGGATATGTAGATGATATTCCTTTTGAAGGAGGAGAAGCTAAAGAATATTCCTTAAAATTAGGTTCTAATTCATTTATTCCTGGATTTGAAGATCAATTAGTCGGTATCAAAGCTGGTGAAGAGAGAACTATCACCGTTAAATTCCCTGATAACTACGTTCAAAACTTAGCCTCAAAAGAAGCTAAATTTGAAATCAAATGCCATGAAGTTAAAGAGACAATCATTCCTGAATTAAATGAAGATTTCGTTAAGGAATTAGATTATCAAGGTGTCGATACTATCGATCAATTAAAAGAAAAAGTCACTAAAGACTTAGAAGCTAAAAAAACTAGACAAGCCTCTGACAATCGTTTAAATAAAATCATTCAAACCATCGTTGATTCATCAAAAGTTGAGATGTCATCTTTAATTGTCGAAGATGAGGTTAACGCGGAGATTGAAAACGCAAAACATCAAATTGAATCAAACGGTTTATCATTTGAAGATTATTTAAAAGCGATGAACTTAACAATGGAACAATACCGTCAAAACGTCCAAGTTAACGCGAATGCTATTTTAACAAGAACCTTTGTTATCGATGAAATTTGCCGTAAGGAAAATATCGTTGTTGATAGCAAGGCTTTAAATGATAAATATGCTGAATTAGCTAAGATGTATTCAATGAAAGTTGAAGATATTAAAGAAGCTTTAAAAGCTCAACAAAATGAACTTTTAAGACAAATTAGAAGTGAACTCTTCACTAAATTTATTTTAGAAAATAATAAAGACTAGGGTAATAGAGATATTATTCCTTGTCTATAGGAGGAAAATATCGAATGAATTATAAAGATAATGTACCTTTACTCATAACTAGAGCGTTGGTTTTCTTTCCTGGCCCGGTCGCGACTATCGATGTAGGAAGAAATTTCTCCCTTTCTGCAATGAACATGGCTATGGAAACTAATGAATCTGATATCGTTATAGTTGCTCAAAAAGATTTAAAAATAAATGACCCTAAGCCTGATGACATTTATTTAGTAGGTACTTTATGTCATATTGAACAGGTTGGAATTATTGATAAAAATTATCGGATTAGAGTTGTTGGAAAGAAAAGAGTTAAATTACTTAGTATTTCTAACTCAACTTATAAAGATCAAGATACTTTTACCTGCACTTATGAGGATTATCCTCTTAAAGATGATGGTGATAAAGAAGAAACTAATACTTTATTAACTAATATTTTAAGCATATTAGAAGATTATAAAGTTCCTAATGTTATTCCTAAGCCAGTAATCTATAGATTGAGAAATAATTTTAATCCTGTTGAAGCTTCAAATTTTATTGCTTATCACATGCAGCTTGACGTTGATAAAAAGCAAAAGCTTCTTGAAGCTAGCTCAGTTTATGAACGTTTAAATTTAATCTATCAAGAATTCACAAGAGGACAGATTGAAGTTGAAATCAATTCTAAAATCAATAAAGAGATTAATGATAAGAGTCAACGTCAGCAAAGAGAATACATTTTAAGAGAGAAGCTAAGAGCTATTCAAAATGAATTAAATAATAATTCTGATGAAGAAGACCCATTAGATAGATATCTTAGATTGTTAGACGAGAATCCTTATCCTGAAAATATCAAGACTAAAATTAAATCTGAAATTAATAAATTAAGAACTTTGCAGCCAGCTTCAACTGAATATAGCATGGCTCAAACCTACGTGGATACGGTCATGTCGATACCTTGGTATCAACAAACGGAAGATATCCATGATATTTCTTATGCTGAAAAGGTATTAAATGAAGATCATTACGGCCTTGAAAAAGTCAAAGAAAGAATCTTAGAATATTTAGCCGTTAAAAACACGACTAATTCTTTAAAGGCTCCTATTATTTGTCTTTATGGACCTCCTGGAACTGGTAAAACCTCTTTAGCTAAGAGCATCGCACGCGCCTTGGGAAGAAAATTTGTCAAAGCATCTTTTGGAGGCACTTATGATGAAGCTGAGATTCGTGGACATAGAAGAACCTATGTAGCTTCAATGCCAGGAAAAATTATTAAAGGTATGCAAAGAGCAGGAGTAATTAACCCTGTATTCTTACTCGATGAGATCGATAAGGTTGGTCAAAATAATTATCATGGAGACCCATCTTCTGCCTTGCTTGAAGTTCTTGATCCTGAACAAAATCAATTCTTCTCAGATAACTATGTTGAAGAACCATATGATTTATCTAAAGTTCTATTCATCGCGACTGCAAACTATTTAGAAAATATTTCTGAACCTCTTCGCGATAGATTAGAATTAATTGAGCTTAATACTTATACAAATGATGAAAAATTCCACATTGCCACGGAGCATTTAATCAAGATTGAATGCGAGCAAAACGGAATGAAATTAGAAAACTTTGAGATAACTAAAGATGCGATTTACTACATTATCGATTATTACACTAGAGAGGCTGGAGTTAGAGATCTTCAAAGAAAGATTGGAACTTTGGTTAGAAAATCTTTAGTTGAGCTTTTGAAAGCTAATGATCCAAATCGTAAGGTGATCATCGATATAGCTAAAGTAAAAGAGTATCTTGGAACTGAAATTTTCGATGTTTCTAAAAAAGAAAAAGAAAATCAAATAGGTGTTGTCACCGGATTAGCCTACACTCAAGTTGGAGGCGATATTCTCCCAATTGAAGTAAACTACTTTCAAGGAAAAGGCGGATTAGTTTTAACTGGTAATTTAGGTGATGTCATGAAAGAATCAGCTTCGATTGCCTTAGATTATGTTAAAGCAAACGCGGAAAGATATGGTATCGATCAAAAGTTATTCTTAGAAAATGATATTCACATTCACGTTCCTGAAGGAGCGGTTCCAAAAGATGGACCTTCAGCAGGTATCGCTATGACTGTTGCTATAGTGTCAGCCTGCTCCCATCGTAGAGTTCTTTCTAATGTAGCTATGACTGGTGAAGTTACCTTAAGAGGTAAGGCTTTAGCAATAGGAGGTCTTAAAGAAAAGACTCTAGCGGCCTATCGTTCCGGAATCACAAAAGTCTTAATTCCAAGAGAAAATGAACGTAATATGCAAGATTTAGCAAAGGTCGTTCTCGATAATTTACAATTTGTTTTAATTGATAATGTCGATGATGCCTTGAAAGAGTGTTTGGTCGATGCTTGATTTTTCTGTCTCTGAGTTTGTTCTTTCTTCTTCTAAAGATTCTTTTCATCTCTATGATTTACCCCAGGTTTTATTCATCGGTAAATCAAATGTGGGAAAGTCTTCTTTAATCAACGCTTTGTTACAAAGAAAGAATCTAGCTTATGTTTCTAAAACTCCAGGTCACACGACTTTAATCAATTATTATAAAGTTGATAATAAGTTTTATCTAGTTGACGCGCCGGGGTTTGGATATCGTAAAATTGCTTATTCTAAAGATGAATTTGAAGATTTGATGCTTTCTTATCTTGAAAATCATCCAAAGCTAAAATTAATTATCTATCTATTAGATTCAAGAAGAGATTTAAAAGAGGATGAGCTTAACACAATTGAATATTTAAAGAGTTTAAATTATCCTTATTATCTTGTTTTTACTAAGCAAGATAAATTAAATCAAAAAGAAAAAGCTCGTTTAGAAAAGCAAGTAAAACCTATTTCACAAGACTATCTGTTAGTCTCTTCTTTGAATAAGACTAATCTTGATAAACTAAAAGAAATTATTTCTAACTATATAGGAGCAATGTAATTTGCTCTTTTATTAAGAAGGAGGATATATGCTAAAAACCCATTACAATCACGTAGAAGTTGAAAAAGGTAAATACGAAACCTGGCTTAAAAAAGGTTATTTTACAGCTGGTGACAATTCAAAAATGCGATTTTCAATGGTCATTCCTCCTCCTAATGTCACCGGGATGCTCCATTTAGGTCATGCCTGGAACACCACCGTTCAAGATATAATCGCAAGATATAAAAGAATGAAAGGTTACGATGTTCTTTGGGTTCCTGGAATGGACCATGCTGGAATCGCTACCCAAGCTAAAGTTGAAGCTAAGTTACGAGAACAAAATATCTCTCGTTATGATTTAGGTAGAGAAAAATTTTTAGTCCAAGCCTGGAAATGGAAAGAAGAATATGCCAAAACCATTCATTCTCAATGGTCGGTGATGGGATTATCTTTAGATTATTCTAAAGAAAGATTTACTCTTGATGAAGGCCTTTCTAAGGCGGTAAAACATGTTTTCGTTACTTTATATAATAAAGGACTAATCTATCGAGGAGAGAGAATAATTAACTGGGATCCTGTATTTAAAACCGCATTGAGTAATATTGAAGTTGTTCACCAAGACGATAAGGGATACTTTTATTATTTTAAATATCCTTTTGTTGAGAATCCTAATGAGTATTTAACTGTAGCCACCACGCGTCCTGAGACTATGTTTGGAGATGTTTGCTTAGTTGTTAATCCAAATGATCCTAGATATTCAAAGTATATTGGACAAAAGGTGATTAATCCTGCTAATAAAGAGGAAATTGAAATCATCGGTGATAGCTATGTTGATATTGAATTTGGAACTGGGGTGATGAAATGCACGCCTGCTCACGATCCAAACGATTTTAAGATTGGCGAAAAGTATCACCTAAAAAGAATTAATATCTTTAATGATGATGCGACGATGAATGAGAATTGCCCTAAAGAATATGTTAATTTAGATAGATTTGTTTGCCGTGATAAATTAGTAGCAACTCTTAAAGAAGAAGGTTATTTAATTAAGCAAGAAGAGATCATTCACCAAGTTGGTCATTCTGAAAGAAGTAAGACTGTTGTTGAACCGATGGTAAAGAAACAATGGTTCGTAAAGATGGGACCTTTAGCTAAGCAAGCTTTAGAAAATCAAGCTAGCGAAGATAAAGTTGAGTTTATTCCTGAACGTTTTTCTAAGATCTTTGAAAACTGGATGAATGATTGCGAGGATTGGTGCATCTCTCGTCAGCTGTGGTGGGGTCATAGAATACCTGCTTATTATTCTAAGAAAGATGGATCTATTTTAGTTAGCGAAACTGAACCTGAAAATATAGATGATTATATTCAAGATGAAGATGTTTTAGATACCTGGTTCTCTTCGGCTCTTTGGCCATTTTCAACCTTAGGTTGGCCTGAGG
This sequence comes from uncultured Bacilli bacterium, assembly GCA_944332225.1. Classification (GTDB taxonomy): domain Bacteria; phylum Bacillota_I; class Bacilli_A; order RFN20; family CAG-449; genus CALVJO01. Next base: position 25,922 of record CALVJO010000003.1, read on the forward strand.
ATACTGAGTTATTTAAGCGTTATTATCCTCTTGATATCATGGTAACTGCTTACGATATCATCTTCTTCTGGGTTTCTAGAATGATTTTCCAAGGACTAGAATTCACCAAAGTAGCTCCATTTAAAAAATGTTTGATTCATGGCTTAATTCGTGATGAGCAAGGAAGAAAAATGTCTAAGTCATTAGGAAATGGTATCGATCCTTTTGATGTAATTAATAAATATGGAGTTGATGCTTTACGTTATTTCTTAACTACTTCTACTTCACCTGGATTGGATACTCGTTATTCAGAAGAGAAAGTTAAGGCTTCTGAAAGCTATCTAAATAAGATTTGGAATTCGGCTAGATACGTCTTAATGAATATTGAAGACGAGAAGAATTTAGATAATATTGATTTAAGCAAGTTATCACTTGTTGATAAGTTCATTCTTTCTAGATTGAATAAGACGATTCAAAATGTCACTTTCAATATGGAAAAATATGATTTTGCTAACGCTTCGACTCATTTATATAACTTTGTTTACGATGATTTCACTTCTTGGTATCTAGAATTAAGTAAAGTTAAGATGACTAGCGAAACTAAGAAAGTTTTATTGAAAGTCTTAAAGGATATCATTTTGATGATTTATCCATACACGCCGTTTATAGCTGAAGAAATCTATCTATCGCTTCCTAATCATCTTGAAAGCATCTGTCTTGAATCATATCCTGAATTTAATCCTTCAGAAGTCTTTGAAGAGGAAGAGATGAAAGTTAATTCACTTATTAAAATTATTAAAGATATCCGTTCTTTCAAAGTTGAAAATAATCTTCAACCAAATGCTTCTATTAAACTATATTTCACTGCAAAAGATTGTTCGCCTGAAGAGATTGTTCCTTATTTAAAGAGATTCAGCTTTGCTTCCGAAATTGTATTAAATAAGCACATGCTTTCCTCTAAGATATATGAGCTTGGTGAAATATATATTGAAGAAGATATTGATAAACAAGAACAAATTAAGAAAATTGAAAAAGAGCTAGAAACTTTAGAATTTGAAATCTCTAGAGGTGAAAAGATGCTATCTAATGAAAACTTCTTATTAAAAGCTAAGAAAGAAAAAGTTGATTTAGAAAAAGAAAAGCTAGCGAAGAATCTAGAAAAGAAAAAACAATATTTAAATAAATTAGAATCTCTTAAATAAAATTTAAAAAAATATGATTTATCCTCCTATATAAAAATGATAGGAGGATTTTTTATGAGAGAATTAACTATAGAAGAAATAAAAACTTTAAAAGGTGGTGAGCTAACAGTGGCAGCCGTTTTAGCTGTAATGGTTGCAGCGGTAGTAGCAGTCATCATCTATCGCTTATTCATGTCTTCAAGCGGCTCAACTACCCTTCCAGGGGGATTCAAATTTGAATGGGAATAAAGGATCTAGCTCATTCCTCGAGGCCGCGAGAGAAAGCCTTGCTTCGCGGGATAAAAAGTTTAGATGATGAAGAATTACTATGTTTAATCTTTGATTTTGGAACTAAGAATTTAGGGGTAAAGGAGTTGTCTTTTAATCTATTAAAAAAATATGGTAGTTTAAAAAATATTGTTTCCCTCTCATCTAAGGAATTAATGTCGAATAATGGGATAAAGATAGCAAAGGCTTTGAAGATTCTAACCATCAATGAAATATATAGGAGAATCAACTTAGATAATTTGCTTTCTTTAAAATCAGTTGATAGTCAATCGATTGGAAAGTTGGCTAAAACATTAATTAGTGATTCAGATAGTGAAAACTTATACATGTTTTTAATTAATAAGAATCACGAATTAATTTATTATGATTTATTAAATATCGGAGGGAAAAAATCAATTACGATGTTTCCTCAAAAGATATTAAAGCTAGCTTTAGAAAAGGGAGCATATGGAATCTACTTAGTTCATAATCATCCGTCAAATAATTTATATCCATCAGATAAAGATAGAGATGAAACTTATAATTTAGAAGCAATTTTGAATATTGGAGGAATTAGACTAATCGATCATTTAATCATCGGTAATGATGCATTTTATTCCATAAAAAACAGAACGATAGCCTCTTTAGAAAAGTGATAATAACTTAAAAAAGTGTTGTAAGCAAAATGAAAAAAAGATAATATATTAATCGCTTGGACCTGATATAGGGGCCCAACCGCATCGAAAAGGTTTAAATTTTGCCTTCAGAGCGAGTCAGACTATATATTAGGAGGTGTCATATGTACGCGATTATTGAAACTGGCGGAAAGCAAATTAAAGTTGCTGTCGGAGATACAATTTTTGTTGAAAAGATTGATGGAGAAGCTTCTTCTACCGTCACATTCGACAAGGTATTATTAGTTTCCGACAAAGATGTTTCTCTCGGTAATCCTTATGTTAAAGGAGCAACCGTCACTGGAGAAATTGAAAAGCAAGGAAAAGCAAAGAAAGTTTTGGTCTTCAAATATAAGAGCAAAGCTAACTACCGTCGTTTAACTGGACATCGTCAACCTTATACAAAGGTAACGATCAAAGCTATCAACGCTTAATCAATTAGCTAATGATTAAAGTAACAGTAATCTACGTTGGAAATGAAATTAGAGGATTAAAAGTCGTTGGACATGCTAATTCTCAAAAATATGGTCAAGATCTTATTTGCGCGTCGGTCTCATCCATTGTAACTGGAGGATTTAACGCATTTGATGAAGACGATATCGTTTCCATAAAGTTAGAGGAAGGGTTTGGAGAAGTCTTTCTTAAAAGAGAGAATGATGTTATCAAAACCATAATCATTCAGCTTAAAACTATCGCGGAAGAGTTTCCGCAGTACCTAGAAATTAATTCTAAGAAAGAGGTGGAAAAATGAGATTCATTCTAAACATTCAATTATTTGCTTCTAAAAAGGGAGTTTCATCTACCAAAAACGGCCGTGATTCCGAAGCTAAGAGATTAGGAGCTAAGAAATCCGACGGACAATTTGCGACAGCTGGTTCTATCATCTATCGTCAAAGAGGAACAAAGATTTATCCTGGCGTCAACTGTAGAAAAGGTGGAGACGATACTATCTACACCACAGTAGACGGAATTGTCAAATACGAAAGAGTTGGAAAAAGTAGAAAGCAAGCTTCCTGCTATCCAGTCGAAGTTAAGTAATTCTAGCCACCTAATTGGTGGCTTTTTTATAGGAGGTAACCATGTTCATCGATCGAGCAAAATTAACAGTTAAATCTGGAAAAGGTGGAGATGGCGCGATTGCTTTTCATCATGAAAAGTTTGTCGAGCGAGGTGGACCATCTGGAGGAAACGGAGGTAGAGGCGGTTCAATTTATTTTGTTACTAGCAAGCATACTTCAACTTTAATTAATTACCGTCATGCTAAGAAAATCGTAGCAAGCGATGGCCAAAATGGCATGGCTAAAAAAATGTATGGGGCCAAGGGAGAGGATATCTATCTTGAATTACCTCTTGGAACTGTAGTTTATCAAGAGCCAGGTCATCATTTCATCGTGGATATGAAAGATGAGAATCAAACATTTTTAATTTGTAAAGGAGGAAGAGGCGGACGTGGAAACGCTTGTTTTGCTTCATCTAGAAATAGAACTCCTAGAGTTGCTGAAAATGGTTTACCAGGAGAAGAGAAAGTTTTAACTTTAGAATTAAAATTAATCGCAGATGTTGGATTAGTTGGAATGCCTAGCGTTGGAAAATCAACATTTTTAAATGTGGTTTCCTCAGCTAGACCGGGAATTGGCGATTATCCTTTCACCACGTTAATACCATCTTTAGGCGTGGTTAATTTAGATCAAGATAACAGCTTTGTCTGCGCGGATATTCCTGGATTGATCAAAGGAGCCTCGATTGGCAAAGGATTAGGTCTTGCCTTTTTAAGACATATAGAAAGATGCAAGGTTTTACTTCATATTCTTGATATGGAAAGAGAAGATCCTCTTTCTGATTTTGAAGTGATAATGGAAGAATTAAAATCTTATTCTGAGCATCTTCTCTCTCGTCCGATGGTTGTTTGTTTAAATAAGACTGAAGATGATGAGCTGATGGATAAAGCTAAAAATATTGAAAAGGTTTTAACTGAAAGAGGATATAAAGTTTTTATCGTTTCCCTAATCTTAAATGAAAATGTTAAACCGATGCTTTATTATCTATCGTCTTTAGTAAAAGAAACTAAAGAAATTCCTCTTTATGAGAATAAAGTAGAAACAGTTAAAGTTTTTGATGCTACTAAAGAAATTGAAAAAGAATTTGAGATTGAAAAAACTTCTCCTCACTCATTTAGAATTTACGGGCCTAGAATCGAAAGAACTTATTCATTGATTAACTTATCAACTGATGAAGGGGTTATGAAACTTATATCTATCTTGCATAAAGTTGGAGTCGATGACGCATTGAAGAATTTAGGCGCGGTCGATGGAGATACGGTTACATTAATGGATTTTGAATTCGAATATTTTGAATAGTGAAAATTCAAATAAATAATCTATAATTGATTTATGTATTACTATATCAAAGGAACTGTAGAAGAAATTCATCTTGATTATATTGTCTGCGAGGCTAACTCAATTGGCTATCAAATTTTTGTGACCAATGTTTCTGCTTTTGCTTTATATCAAGAATATAAGATTTATTTAACTCACATCGTTAGAGAAGATGATGAGCAATTAATTGGTTTTTTATCCTTAGAAGAAAAATCTATTTTTGATCAACTGTTAACGGTTAAAGGAATCGGTGTAAAGTCAGCATTAGGTGCTTTATCCAAGGTTTCAGTCGAACAATTCTTAACATTTGTAGAAAATGAAGATGTTAACGCTTTAAAAAAGCTGCCTTCGATAGGACCAAAAGCGGCAAGTCAGATCATTCTAGATTTAAAAGGAAAAATAAAACCATCAACTTTTGCTAAGATCCATAGCGAAAATAAAACTGCATCAACAAGTTTAAATCAAAATCAGCAAGATGCCTTGAACGTTTTATTATCTTTAGGCTTAAAGAAAAACGAAATCACTTCTCTTATGATTACCATTCCAGAAACATTATCATCTGAAGATATAATCAAAGAAGTTCTTAGAAAGGTCAGTAAATAATGGAAAGATTGCTTTCTCCAAATTTAGAACAAGATGAAGAGCAAACAGATTTAACTTTGCGTCCTTTAACCTTAGATGAATATGTTGGCCAAGAGGAATTTAAAGATAATCTTAGAGTTTTTATTCATGCTTGTTTAATGAGAGATGAACCTTTAGATCATCTTTTATTGTATGGGCCTCCTGGATTAGGAAAAACAACTTTAGCTTATGTTATCGCTCATGAGCTTCATAGCAATATAAAGTTAATCAATGGACCTTCTATTGAGAAACCAGCCGATTTAGCTATGATCTTAACTAATCTAAATGAAGGGGATGTGTTGTTTATCGATGAGATACACAGGATTCCAAGAGTGGTTGAAGAGATACTTTATGAAGCGATGGAAGATTATAAATTAACATTTTTATTAGGTCATGATGAAGACGCTAGAAATGTATCTTTGCAATTGAAGCCGTTTACCTTAGTTGGAGCGACTACGAAGCCAGGTGATTTAACTTCTCCCCTTCGCGATCGATTTGGAATCACTTATCGATTAAATTATTATTCTTTAGATGAATTGACCAAAATTGTTAAAAGAACAGGTAAGGTTTTCCGTCTACCTATCAATGATGAAGCGGCTCAGGAAATTGCTAAAAGATCTCGAGGCACACCTAGAATCGCCAATAGAATTTATAGAAGAGTTAGAGATTTTGCAACTTTTTCTAACTTAGAATTAATTGATTTAGAGGCAACTTTAGAAGCCTTAGATAAATTAAAAATAGATGCTTTAGGTCTCGATGAGATCGATAATCGATACTTAAATGCTTTAATTAAGAGATTTAATGGAGGACCGGTTGGGTTAGAAACATTGGCCTCATCGATAGGAGAAGAAGTGAGAAACCTTGAAGAAGTTTATGAACCTTATCTATTAAAATTAGGCCTTATCAATAAAACTCCTCGAGGTAGAGTAGCTACTTCTAAAGCTTTTGACCATTTAAAAATCTCACCATTTGCTTCCTTATTTGAATAGTAAAAAATTTTGTGTTGAAAATAAGGGGCGTACATTGTATATTTATAAACGATTAATTTATATATTTATAAATATATAAAGATTTGTCTTTTTAAAAGGAGGAAATATGCGTCGTTTAATAGCCTACATTGTCTTAGTAGTCTCGATGTTAGGACTTGTATTATTTAATGTCCAATCATCAAACGAAAGTCTAAATTTTTCCCAAGAATTTGATCAAGGTACTGAAGTTGTATATCAAATTAATGGAGCGGGAAACGAACAATTAACCAATATTGACATTGATTATATAGTTCAAGAAATGGGTGATAGACTTGAAAGCGCAGGTGCGACTAATTACACCATTCAACAATCAAATGACGGTGATACCGCCTACCAAGTTAGAATAGTTTTAGGAACTAGAAATACTTCAGATTTGGATAATATCTTAAGAAGCGTTTCTTCAAGCGGAGACTTCTCTATCTTTACAACCGATGGTACATATGGAACTAACTCTAATCCAATCATCGAAAATACAGCGGAAGTTTTCTACAATCAAAATAACCAAGCATATATTAGAGTTGAAGTTACCGAAGAGGTTCAAACCGTCTACGAGATGGCTAGAGATGAAGTAGGTGACGGACTCTTAGTCTTATGGCAAGGAAAAACTGATGATTTAGATTATATCGATTTATCGGATCCTGATTATATTTCTTCTACTTTTGAGCAAACTGGAACACAGCTTCAATCAAAAGTTCTTGCCGTGATCGATACTTCAGAAGCGACTACTGAAGAAGGAACTGATTCTTCTACTACAGTTAGCCAAGCTATCGATAGAAACTGGAAAACGACAACTGGTGGCGAAACACCTTCAACGGGTGACGGCACATCGACTACCGTTGATAATTCAAATTTCACCGTCGAAGGCGAAGGAAATGACGCGACATATTATTTAACTTTTGCAGCTTATGGATACGCGGATAACCAAGAATCTCAAACTGCGATGAACGCGAATTCAGCTCACTCATTTGAAAGAATGTTCAATCAAACTAGACTTGATGAATATGAAATCACTGAAATCTATCGTCAAAGATATGATGCATCCTATGGTGAAAATGCTTTATTCCAAATCAATTTAACTTTAATTGTATCCGTAGTGTTAGTTAGCTTATTCTTATTAATATCCTATGGAATGATGGCAGTATCCGGAGTAGTTGGTTTATCATTAACTGCTCTTGCTGATATCATGATTTTAAATCTTTTCAATATCACATTTAATCCATTGACTGTGCTTGCAGTTGTCTGCACCTTAGGATTTGGTGTTAACATGCTTTGCGTCTACTACCGTCGCTTAAAAGATGAAGTATATCAAGGAAGACAAGTAAGCAAGGCTTCAGTTGAAGGATTTAGAAAGACTATCTCAACTGCGATCGATACAACTGTAATATTCTTTGTATTAGGTATCGTCTTATCTTTAATAGCTAGACAATCAATCTTATCGTTCACTTTATTCTTTATCTTCTCATCATTATTAAGCGTTATCTTAGTCTTCTTATTATCTAGAGTTTTAAATCACTTCCTATTCAATTCTAAGATCGGAAATAACTATAAACTCTATAGAATTAACGAAGATGAAATTGACTTTGATGGCGATAAACAAATTGAAGTTAAAGAAAATACTCTTCAAAAAATTGATCCAAAGAAAACCTTTAAACCATTTGGATTTGGCTTATTAGCAACAACTCTTCTCTCAGCAGTTGTATTGTTAGGCTTCGGACTAGGTTCTACTGCCTTCAATTTCACAAATTTTGAACCTATCGGAAGAATTGAAGTTAGAACTACTAATGAATATTTATTTAGAGATTATCTTCCTAGCGGAGTGGAATTTGATTCAGAGGCTACTCAAATTGAAAACTTTGTAACTTATATTGAATCATTAGATGAAAATATCAAAGTTACTGACTCTTGGATTATTACCGATCAAGCAAATCCATTTGAAGATGGTTCTAACTATCTCTACTTCTACTGTGATTTAGAGCAACCATTAGATATTAACTCCGATGCTTTTGTTGAATTAGAAAACTTCATTATCACCTATGATGATGGAGTCGAGCATCTTGAACCTATCATTAACTCTTATACAGTTTATCCAGGTGTTGTAGTTTCAGACTTCCTTAATACATTCACTTTATTAGGAACTAGCTTAGCTATCGTCTGCGTCTACTTCTTCATAAGATATCGTTTCACCTATGTTATCTCTTCATTAGTATCGATTATCGGTGGAAGCTTGCTAGCAATTGGATTAGTATCATTGTTTAGAATCGAAGCAACCGTTTATGTTGGAGGAGCGATTCTTGCAGGAACATTATTATCATTACTATTCTTGATTCCTACCTTGATTTCTATTAATCAAGCTAAGGCTGAATCTAAGGTAAAAATCACAACAGTTGAGCAAAGATTAGCTTTATTAACTAAGGCTTATAAGCGTAATGTTAATCAATTAGTCTTATCCTTTATCGGATTTATCTTATTATCATTAATTCTTATCCCTTGCTCACCAGTTAGTATGTTACCAATATATCTAGTATTCGCGATGACTCTCTTGATTAATGGCATCTTAGTTACTTTCTTCGCTTATCCATTTGCCTACTATTTAGAAGGTAAATATACTGGAAGAGTAATCTCCGAAAGAAAAGCTAAGAGACTTGAAAAGAAGAGAAATAAGATTGCTCAACAAAATCGTAATCGTGGAGCAGAGCCAGAAGAAATCATCATTCCTGGTATCAACGATTAATTTTATAGGCCGTGCAAGTCGCGGCCTTTATTAATTTAAAAAGGGGAATATATGCTTAACCAAGATTTAAAATTAAAAATATCTAAGTGTTTAAATGAAGATCTAGCTACTTTAGATAAATTAGCTGCTATTAGAACCGACGATAATAATTATTCTTCGCTTTTAGAACCTTTAGAAAATATCGAAGGGATAAATGATTTTTGTGATTATATTTTAAAAGGAATTAAAGATGGAAGTCGTTTTATTATTTATGGTGATTATGACGTGGATGGTTTAACTTCAACAACTATCATCTATCGGACTTTAAAACAATTAAATGTTAAAGATGTGGCGTATTACATCCCCTCAAGAGGAAATGATGGATACGGGATCAATCTAGATAGATGCCGCGATATCGTAAATAATAATTATGATTTTGTGATTTTAGTGGATAACGGTGTCTCTCAGATTGAAGAAATCAAATTTTTAAAAGAGCATAACATTAAAGTAGCGATTATCGATCATCATGAAATCATAGAAAGTAACCAAGAATATTTATCTTCGCTTCCTTTTGTTCATCCATGTAAAAGAATTAATGGAAATTATAATTCTTCCGCGGGATATCTTTCTTATATGGTTTCAAGAAAATTATTAAATCAGATTGATGAATATAATTTAATTTTAGGTTCATTATCGATATCAAGCGATGTTATGCCTTTAAAAGAATATAATTACTTCACTTTAAAAGTTGGTCTTTACTTACTTAATCAAGAAAGACACAGAATGTGCAATATCTCCTATTTATCATCTAATAAAGAGAAACCGATCGATGAGGATGATTTTGGATTTAATATCGTCCCTAAACTTAATGCTTTTTCTCGTTTAAATCCCGATAAAGCTGGGAATAAAATCGTTTCCTTTTTGCTAAGTGATGATAGGATGACAGTTTCTTTGTTAGCTAATAGATTGAATACTATAAATGAGAGAAGAAAAGAGTTAGTTAGGAATATCGTTTCTACTTTAGGCGACTTTTCATCAGAAAAAATTATCGTAGTTAATTTAAATGATGTAAATGAAGGAATATTAGGTTTAATCGCTTCTTCTTTATCATCTAAATACTGCGTTCCTTCCATAGTTTTAGCAAAATCTAAAGAGACGTTAAAAGGATCCCTTAGAAGCTATGGTGATTTTTCATTGACGTCATTAATTGATTATCTCCGTCCTTTATTGATTAAAGGAGGAGGGCATAATGAAGCGGGAGGAATCTCCTTAAAAGAAGAAAACTTCGCTCAATTAGTAGCTTCATGTAATGAGTATATGAAAGATAAAGTTATTAAAAAGCTACCTCTTAAGGTGATTAAACTTGATGCTTGTGATCTAAATGAAGATTTATATGATTATATTAATAATTTAAGACCGTTTGGAAACGGTCATGAAAAAGTTAGATTCGGAATGGAATTTTACTCATCTCAAGTAAATTATATTGGAGCTAGACAAGAGCATATTAAAGTTAACTTTACTGCTTACCAATCGTTGATAGGATTTAATATGAGCGAGCAAATTCATGATATAAATCTAGGTATCGGAAGCGTAGATAAAAATATCTTTAATAATAAAATTAGCTACCAACTGAAGATTGAAAAAGTTGAAGACATAGCTTCTTCAGCAATTGAGTTAATTTAATAAATTAAGCTGTTTAAAAAAAACTCAAAAAATCTTCGATATTTAATTAATAAAATATTATTCTTTAAATAGTAGATTTAATTCTAACAAGAGGTTAATTATGGAAAACAATCATTACTATCTAGTCTTGGAAGTCACCTCAAAAGAAGTAAAGCTCCTCGCGGGGTATTCTTTAAATAATCAAATATATGTCTTAGATAAAGCCGAAATTGCGACTAACGGAGTTGAAGATGGCTATATTACATCTTTAGATTCTGTAGCTAGAGCAATCACCATCGGATTAAGAGATTTTAAAGAGCATCTAAAATTCGATTTTAAGAAAGTTTTAGTGCTAGTTCCTTCAATGAATCTCCTATGCAAGGCTGATAACGGACAGACGACGACTGTTGATGGGAATAATTTAGTTCAGCATGTCGATACGATGAATATTTTGATGGCGATGAAAAAGCGTAATCAAAAGTTATTTCCTGAACATAAAATAATTGATATTGTCCCGGATACTTATTTATTAGAAGATTCTGAACCTTTAGACAATGAGCCTTTAGGTAAATATTCTCCATCTTTATCCTTGCACGGAATGATATATGGAGTAGATAAAGTATTAATCGAGCAATACTCAAAGCTTCTAGAGATGGTAAAGTTAGATTTAGAAAGATATATACCTTCCTGCTTCGCTTCAAGCTTATATCTATCATCTAAAGCTAAACTTCCAGATTCTTATATTTTATTAGATATTGGATTTAAGAAGACTACCATTTCTCAAATCCATAATAAGAATCAAATAATTAAATCTAAAATTTTCGTCTTTGGAGGCGATGATATCACAAAAGATATCCAAAAGAAGTTTAATCTAAGCTATGAGGATGCTAAGAATTTAAAATTGAAATATGGCCTTGATAAAGAACCTTCCTTCAATTTAGAAATTGCACCTAAGGTGACTATATATTTATTAAAGGAAACTATTCAAGAAACTTTAAAGAAAAATTTAGCTTTGATTAAAGATGTGATTGATAATGAATTCGATGTTATTGATGACACACCTCTAATCTTGATAGGTGGAACATCAAATTTAAATAATATATATCCGGAGATTGCTAATGAATTAGAAAGAACGGTTTATAACTTTGATTGCGACAACATCGGGGCTAGAAATAAAAACTTAATAAATTTATTAGGCGGCATCAAATATCTCGCTCAGCGAAGCTTAGTTTCTGAAGAAGAAAATCTATCTTCCACGATCACGAGAATCGATACTAAAAAAATTGATAACAAAAAGAAATATAAATTTGATGAAGAATTATAGGAGGGAAATATGGACGAATACTTAGAATATGATGAAATGTCTCCTCAAGAAGAGGAAGAAGTTAATTTAGATGCTTTTGAATCTGTGGCTAAAATCGTAGTCATCGGATGCGGTGGCGGAGGATGTAACGCGGTTAATCAGATGGTTAAAGAGAATCTTTTAGGAGTTACCTTCTACGCTTTTAATACCGACGCTCAAGCATTAGCAAACGCAAAAGCGGAACATAAATTAGTGCTTGGTAAGAACTACACCAAAGGTTTAGGAGCAGGAGGAGATCCTTTAAAAGGAAGAAAGGCAGCTGAATCATCAATTGATGAGATTAGAAATGTAGTCTCTGGAGCAAATATGGTTTTCATAGCAGCAGGTATGGGCGGAGGTACTGGTACCGGCGCGGCTCCTGTGGTTGCTAAAGTTAGTAAAGAATCTGGGGCCTTAACTATTGCTATAGTTACTCGTCCATTCTCTTTTGAAGGTGAAAGAAGAAAGAAAAATTCAATTGATGGAATCAATGAACTTAAAAAATATGTTGATGCTTTCATCATCGTTTCTAATGATAAATTAATGGTCATGAACGGAACGAGACCATGCTTAGAAGCTTTTGCTGAGGCTGATTCTGTTTTGGTTCAAGCAGTTAAAACAATCACTGATTTAATTGTTTTACCAGGAATTATTAACTTAGATTTTGCTGATGTCAGGGCAACTTTAGAATCTAAAGGACTAGCGATGATCGGTTTTGGTTCGGCTAAAGGGGCTAAGAAAGCTCACGATGCCGCGCAGAACGCTTTATCATCTCCTTTACTCGAAGCTTCAATTAAAGGAGCTCATTCAATATTAGTCAATGTGACGGTAGGAAAGAATGTTTCTCTTGATGAAGTTAAAGAAGCTATCGATTATATTACTTCCTCGGCTGATAACAATCCAAATATCATCTTTGGGGTTCAAAATAATTTAGATTTAAATGATGAGATGATGCTTTCAATAGTCGCGACTGAATTTGATTCATCAATCGATCCTCTCAGCGAAGATTCTTTGAAGAACTTTATTCCTTCAATCAATAAAGATGAAGAGGAAGAGGATGAAGAAGATGATGTCTTACCATCATTTCTTAACAAGATAGTTAATCAAGATTAGATAGGTTTATTATGGATAATAACGTTGAATTAATTGAACAATCTGCTTTAAAAGAGATTGAAAGCGCAGCTTCTCTTGAGCAAATTAATAATATTAAAATTAAATATCTTTCAAAAAAAAGCGAGTTACTATCTTTGCTTCAAAATATGAAGAGCTTAGAAAAGGAACAAAAGATCGCTTTAGGAATGAAAGTCAATAAGGCTAAAGAAACTATTACTAATGCATTAGAAGAAAAAAGAGTAGCTTTAGAAAAAGAAGCCTTAGAAAAGAAATTGCAAGAGCAAAAAATTGATATCACCTTAGACGGAAATGATTTTTCTAGAGGATCAATGCATCCTTTTAACATCATTGTTAAAGAGATGGTCGATATCTTTTCATCGATGGGATATGAGATTGTAGAAGGCCCTGAAAAAGAGCTTGATCATTTCAACTTTGAGCTTTTGAATGTTCCAAAAGATCATCCGGCTAGAGATATGCAAGATACTTTCTTTATTAATGATAAAGAATTATTAAGAAGCCAAACTTCACCGGTTCAAGCTAGAGTCATGCTATCAAGAAATGGTAAAGGACCGATTAAAATCATCTCTCCTGGAAAAGTGTTTAGACGAGATGATGATGCGACTCATTCTCATCAATTTGGTCAAGTTGAAGGTTTAGTAATCGATAAGAACATCTCTTTAGGCGATTTATTAGGAACCTTACAACTATTTGTTAAAAAGATGTTTGGTGAAAAAAGAGAAATTAGAATGAGATCATCATATTTCCCATTCACCGAGCCATCGGTCGAAGTTGATATCTCTTGTTTTGAATGCGGAGGTAAAGGCTGCTCCCTATGTAAAGGAACTGGATGGATTGAGATTCTAGGAGCGGGAATGGTTCATCCTAACGTCTTAAAAATGTGTAATTTTAATGTTGATGAGTATCAAGGTTTTGCCTTTGGTATCGGAATTGAAAGAACAGCGATGCTTAAATATGGCATCGATGATATTCGTCGTTTCTACTCAAATGACATTAGATTCTTAAAACAGTTTGATGAGGAATAAATATGAAAGCATCGATTAATTTATTAAAGCAATTTATTGATTTAGAAAATATTTCAGTTCAAGAAATCGCTGCTAAATTAACTTTTTCTGGATTAGAGGTGGAAGGAATAGAATATTTAGCAAGAGGAACTAATTTAGTCATCGGTCAAATTATCGAACTTGAAAATCATCCTTCTAGCGACCATCTCCATGTTTTAAAAGTTGATTTAGGTCCTAAATACGGAATCACTCAAATCGTTTGCGGGGCAAAAAACGTCTCTCTTGGAATGAAAGTTATTGTAGCTAGAGTCGGCGCGAAGATTGGTTTTGATGATATCGAGATTAAAAAAGGAGTAATTAGAGGAGTTGAATCAAACGGAATGTGCTGCTCCTTAGTTGAGCTTGGAGTTGATAAATCTCTTTTAAGCGAAGAGCAGATTAACGGAATTGAAAGACTTCCTGACGATAGCGAGGTCGGTAATGAACATGTTTTAGAATACTTGCACCTCGATGATGTCATATTAGATATAAATGTTTTAGCTAATCGATCCGATTGTTTAGCTATCTTATCATTAGCTAAGGAGCTAAAGGCTTTATTTTCTAGAAAATTAACTCTTCCGGAAACTAAGGAATTTAACACTTTTGAATCAAAATTAAAAATTGATTTAAGAGCCAAAAAATGTTATCAATTCTCTTTAGTTGAGGCTCGAGATATAGTCGTGAAAGAATCACCTATCTGGCTTAAAAATTATCTTCGTTCCGAAGGAATTCGTTCAATTAATAATATAGTTGATATCGGAAATTATTTAATGATCTTAACCGGTCAACCTCTTCACATGTATGATTTAGATGAATTCAATACGGATACTTTTATAGTTGATGATGAGTATGTTGGTTCCTTCACTGCTTTAAATGATAAAGAATATTCCTTAGTTAAAGGTGATATCGTCATTAGATCTCGCGATTCAATAGGTTGCTTAGGTGGAGTGATGGGGGCTAAATCTTGCTTTGTAAATGAAAATAGCAAGAATATAGCAATCGAGGTAGCTTCTTTTGATGGAGCTTCGGTGCGTCATACTTCTAAACGATTAGGTTTATCTTCTGATTCATCTTCTCGTTTTATTAAAGGAATCAACCCATCTCAAGCTCATTATGTATTAAATCTTGCGATGCAATTAATTGAGTCACTTGCTGAAGGAAAATCTTTTTCAAATATTATCGAAGTTGATAAAGTTGATCATTCAAAGACGGTGATTAAAACAACTTTTGATTATATTAATCACCGTTTAGGAACGAATTTTTCATCTTCTCAAATTATTAATACTTTATCTTCTTTAGGAATTGTAATTGAATCTGATGAAGATAATTTAACTTGTACCATCCCAGATCATAGAATCGATATTAAATGCGACGCGGATCTATCAGAAGAAGTTATTCGTTTGATTGGATTAGATAATGTTAAATCTACTCTTCCAAGCATGGAAACCACGATAGGTGGCTATGATGAAGAGAAAAATAAACGTGAAAAAATTAGAGAGCATTTAATAGCAAGAGGATTAAACGAAGTTTTAACTTATTCTTTAGTATCTAAAGAAGAAAACGTAAATTTAATTCCTTTAAATAGCGATCAAGAAGTTAAGATTTTAAATCCGATGACTAGCGATCATGAAGTCTTGAGACGAGGATTGATTCCTTCTTTAATCAAAACTTTAAAATATAATTTAGATCATCAAAATGAAAATATTTCCATCTTTGAAATAAGCGAGATTACCACGGAGAATGAAACATTTGAAGAATTAGCTGTCTTGCTTAATGGCAAAAAAATGCTTCAAGGATTATTGAGAGATGAGCCTTATTCATTCTATGATGTTAAAGGAATCTTTGAATCTATTCTTAAAATCTTAAATATCGATGCGACGAGATTAAAAATTAAGGAATATAATTCTTCAGCGGATTTTAATCCATATCAAAGCGCGGGAGTCTATCTTCAAAATAAGCTTGTCGCAGTTATCGGGATGATTCATCCATCAATCTCTAAAGATTATGGAGACACATATGTTTTAGATATCTTGTTAGATTCTTTATTAAATTTAAAAACATCAAAGAAGAAGATGGAGAAAATTTCTAAGTATCCTTCAAGAAATAGAGATTATTGTTTCATTGTCAAAAAAGATATTAAAGTTGAAGAAATCATCACATTGATCAAAAAGTCTTCAAAAGAAATCATTAAAAACGTTCAAGTCTTCGATGTTTATGCTTTAGATGATTCTAAATCAGTCGCTTTGAGAGTAACTTATCAATCCCTTGAAAAAACTCTTAGCGATTCTGATATTAATCCAATTGAAAATAATATCTTAACAACTTTACAAAGTAAACTAGGAGCCTATTTGCGTGATTAAAGGAGTGCTTTTTGACCTAGATGGAACAATTCTTAGATTAGATTATGATGAGTTTGCTAAAGTTTATGTTCCTTCGTTATTTAATTACATCAATAAATATTATCCATTAAATATTACTTTAAAAGAATTCTTTCATTATTTATTGCAAGCTCAAAAAGATTTGTCTACCGATGAAAGAGATATTGATTGCTATAGAAAGTTTTTCTTAAATTTTCAAAAATATGTAAACTTTGATTTAGATAAGATGATTGATGTTGTCACAAAATATTATGATTCTGATGAATATGATTCTTTAAAGGAACTATGTCAAGGTAATCAAAATGTTTTAAAGGCTATCGATATCTTATTTAAAGAGGGTATAACATTAGTTATTGCGACTAATCCTGTGTTTCCAACAAATGGAATCTATAAAAAATTGATTTGGGCGGGAATCGATTTAAGTAAGATTAAATTTGTTACCTATGGAGAGAACTGTCGTTACATTAAACCATCTTTAAAATATTATCAGGAGATAATTTCAACCTTAGGTATTGAAAATGAATCTCTTATGATGGTCGGTAACGACGTTGAAGAAGATATGGTAGCTGCAAAGCTAAATCTAAAAACCTATCTAATTAAAGATAATCTAATTTCTAGATTCCATAATGAAGCTTCCTTTATTAACCAGGGAAGCTCTGAGGAATTTTTAGAATTTATTAAGAGGAGAGAGTATGATAATTTGTGAACCTACATTTTCTGAAATAGCGGATAATCGTCTATTTCAAAAAGTCGAGCGCTGCGGGAGAGTATGCTATAAATCTGAAGATAAAATAACAGACGATTCTGCCTATAAGTTTGTTAAGAATATTTGCTCGAATAATCATGGCTCAGTTTTAGAGCATTATAATTTTACTTTTAGTTTAGAAATTCCCTTTTATCATATTTTAAAAGAGGTGGATATTCCTTTTTTCTTCTTATCATATGATAACTTACCTTTGGTATCCTTTAATCTAAGAGCCTTTTTAAATCAATATAACAGGGAAGATTTTCCTTCTGAATTAAAGACTTTTGCCTATTTTATGGAAGTTACTTATCCAACTTTGTTCACCTTAAATAAGGGAGAGAAAGAATTTAATATTGAACTAATCGAAGATTATTCAAAATTAACTAGAAAAGAAAGAGATATCCATCAATACATCACCATCTCTTTGATTACTGATAGAGGAGTAACTCATGAATTAGTGAGACATAGAATCGCTTCTTATTCTCAAGAGTCTACTCGCTACTGTAACTATTCTAAAGATAAGTTTTCTAATCAGATAACGGTGATTAAACCAGTTGACTTACCTGAAGATGGGTTAGAGATTTGGAAGCAAGCTATGGAAAATGCTGAAAAATCATATTTTGAGCTATTAAAAGTTTCTTCGCCTCAAATCGCTAGAAGCGTTCTTCCTAATTCTTTGAAGACTGAAATCTGCGTCACCGCGTCGATCAATGAATGGAAACTGATCTTTGAACTACGTTGCTCATCATTTGCTCACCCTGACATTCGTTACATAATGAATAAAGTAAAATCATATTTTATAGAGAAAGGTTACATCGATGAAACTATCTAAGCATTATTTAACATCGCCTCAGATTCAAAAATTAGATTTTGAATTTACAATAAGTGAAGAAGACATTAAAAAAAGTGATCTAATAGTCTCTTCGGAGCCTTTACATGTATATATTACTTCTCAATATATATCTTTATTAACTATTCTAAAAATAAAGGTGACGGGAAATCTCATCTTAAAATCAACTAGAACGTTAAAAGATGTTCCTTATAAATTAGACTTAGATGATGATTTCACGATTAGCTATGAATCTAACGATGATGATATTTACGTTTTAGAAGGTGATGAATTTGATTTAGATGAATATCTTACTTCTTTAATTCTATCATCTCTACCGATTCAAGTTATCGGAGAAAATGATGATGAATCCTTAAAAGGAGATGGATGGGAAATAATATCAGAAGAAGAGTATTATAACCGATTCAAAAATGATTCACCTTTTAAAGATCTATCATTAGAATTTGACGACGATCAAGAAAACTAATAATTGAATAATTTTTAAAATTCATTTATTTAATTAAAATTTATCTAGCTCGAAAGGGCTAGATTTTTTGCTTTTTGGAGCTAAATTGTAAAAATTGACCATATTTTTTTAAAAAACGATTGCCAAGGGGTAGGTTGGTGGTATAATTAGGGCATCTGGTGGGAGGCAGTGGTAATGCAAATATTTTACGGAACCTACGTGTACCGACTCGATGAAAAATCTCGCTTCGTTTTACCTCAGAAGATGCGCGATGCCATCGGCAGCAAATGTTACATTACCAAAGGCTTTGATAATTGCCTTTGTCTTTACCCAGAAGAAACCTTTGTTGCTCTAAGCGAAAAGAACTCTCGACTCAACGACTTAATTCCAGAAGAAAGAAATTACAAAAGAACTTTCTTCGGTAGTTCCTCAGACTACACCTTGGATAAAGTTGGAAGAATCACCCTATCGAAGGATCATCTCCAACGGGCTAACATCGATAAAGATGTAGTGATAGTTGGAAACTTCGACCACATCGAGATTTGGAGCAAAGACACTTACGACAAAATTTCTCTAAGCGATGATGAAAGCTATGAAGCCAACGCGAAGATCATCGGCGAGAAGAAGGAGAAAAATGTATAGCCACGTCCCTGTACTCCTTGAAGAGACGATAGCTAACCTCAAGATTAACCCAAGCGGCATATACGTTGATGCTACGTTAGGACGAGGAGGCCATTCCTCGAGAATCCTGTCGCTTCTTGAAAACGGATTTCTCTACTGCTTCGATGTCGATAATCAAGCAATCAAAGATTCTGAGACGGTGCTGGCCAGCATTTCGAACCGTTTCGAAATCATCCATGAAAACTTCAGAAATTTAAAATCTGCATTAAGAGAAAGAAATGTCAATAAAGTCAATGGCTTCTTATTCGATTTAGGAGTAAGTTCAGCTCAGTTTGACGAAGGTGATCGGGGATTTTCATATCGATACGACGCAAGATTAGATATGAGAATGAACCAAGAATCTAAATTAACAGCTTACGATGTTATTAACTTTTATTCAAAAGAGGATCTTAAAAGAATCTTCCTAGAATATGGCGAAGAGAAATATGCTTCTCAAATCGCCTCTTCTATCGTAGGGAGAAGGCAAAGCAAACCGATTGAGACTACGTTTGAGCTCGTAGACATCATTAAATCTAGTCTTCCTTTCAAAGAATTACGTAAGAAAGGTCATCCAGCTAAACAAGTATTCCAAGCCATTCGCATTGAAGTGAATGACGAGTTGAATGCTTTAAAAGATGGATTAGAAGACGCGATTAATATGTTAGAAAGAGGCGGACGTATCGCAGTTATAACTTTCCATTCCCTCGAGGACCGAATAGTTAAAAATCTATTCAAAAAGTATACTTATCCAGGCGAAGGGTCACGTACCTTGCCCCTAGAAATGAAACAAGTTGACTACATATTGGTTAACAAAAAAGTCATCTTGCCTAGTCCTAATGAGATAGAAGCTAACCCAAGAAGTCAAAGTGCAAAACTCAGAGTGATAGAAAGGAAGATGTATGAAGAATAAATTGATCAAATTCAACAAAACTAAATTCGATTACATTTGCTTCCAACTCGGGGTTTATGGTCTACTTATCTTTATCCTAATTACCTTCTTGATGGTTATCTGCTTGTTGGAAGCGGCAAAAACTGACACATATCAATTAGTTCAACTAGACACCATTTCTAAGACGAACCAAGTATCAGGTTGTTTAGGCGATAGAACTATCTATTAAAAGAGAGGGGGTATTTCCATGTCTAAAGTTGTAAAGATCATGGTTTCGATCGATGTTATCTTGTTAGCCTTGTTTATCGGCTACATCTTAATTCGAGCGTTCGTACCAAATGAAATATCATTGCCTCATTATTTACCTTACCTAATCTACACCTTAATTGTCTTAACCTTATCAGCAGGGTTATATATATTAGATAGTAAGGTGGGGAAAAAAATATTTGACTAAAGTTTGCTCGATTGCAAACTTTTTTCTTTGATGGACGAATAATTAAAGTGAAATATTTATATTTATAAGCAGGGGAAATTATTGTAAAATTATGAATATGGAAAAGACTCAATCAGCGAAGAAAACTGTTATTAGAAGGTTAATTGGTTTAGGAGAAATCGCTTTAGCCATTTTAATAATTTATCTTGGTTTTTTAAGATTCGTTTTTGCTTATCTTTTCGGATGTTTATTTTTCTTAGTTTCCCTTTTCTTGCTTATCGATGGAGTCAACGCCTTAATCGTTCGTAAAAAGATTAAAATTATCTCTTTAACTGGAGCAATTTTAGTTTTTTTAGGGATTGTTATCTTGATATCATCTCCTAATAAATTAGAGCTAACGAATTTCTTTTCTAATTATCAGAATACGGTTAGTCTAGGAAATCAAAATTTATCTTTTAGCTTTGAATTTATTTTTCAAAATCTTTATGGAGGTTTCGTTGGAGAATTTTTAGCAGCTTTACTCAATACTGTTTTTGGTAACTTAGCTACGATTATAATCGGATCGATTTTATCATTTATCGGTTTTGTTCTTCTAATTTTAAATGCCTTTATCGATATTTATAAAAATTATAAGACCATCGATTTTGATAAGATTAAAAGTCAAAAGAAAAAATCGGATGGCGAGATTAAAAATGATAGTTCTTTAAATGAGAAAAAAATAATTGAAACAGAAGAAAAAGAAAAAGTTAAAGATTTAAATTTAACTAATTTTGAAAATGAAATTGAGGCGTACGCTCCTAAAAAGAAAACCATAAATGAACCTATTTTAAATGATAGCAAAGCGAATAATGAAGATACTCAAACTATTATTAAACCGTATACACAAGATTACTTTGAAGAAGTAGAACAAGATATTAAATCTAATGAATCGCTTAAAAACGATAATATTGTCTCTCCATCTTCTCAAGATGATAATTCTCTCTATTCATCAAGAAAAGTAGCTCAAAATTCATATACCTTCACTGATTCTGATCAAAAAGATGTCTTTGATAAAATTGAGGAAGAAAATGTTATAAGAAGCAAAGAACGTCAAGAAAAAAATCAAAGACGATATGTCGATACCTTTAAAGATGATAAATTTTCTTCTTTCTTCTCAAATAAAGAAAAAGAAAATATTCAAGAACAAGCTGAAGAAGATTATTCTTCTTTACCATATGTTTTCCCATCTTTAGATCTTTTAAAAGATCGTCAAGTTACCACGAATCTTGCCGATAAGATTCAAACCGCGGATGAAAGAGCTAAAAAGATTAATGAATGCTTCCGTGATTTCCATATTGGAGCGATGGTAGTTTCCTATACGATTGGTCCATCGGTAACTAGATTTGATGTAAAACTTAATTCTAATGTTAAAACCTCAGTATTAAATAATTTAGAAACTGATTTAGGAGTTAGGCTTGAAGGAAATAAGACAGTTAGAATCGAAACCATCGTTGAAGGAAAAGACACCTGCGGAATTGAAGTTGGAAATAAAGTCTCAGATATCGTCTCTTTTAAAGATTGCATGCGAGCATTAGAATCTAATACCAAAGATAGATTGCTCTTCCCAGTTGGTAAAGATATCTCAGGCAATGTCATAATCGGAAAGCTCGATGATATGCCTCACTTATTAATCGCGGGAACCACGAACTCAGGTAAATCTATTTTTATCCATAATATCATCATGTCTCTTATCATGCGTAATAAGCCTGATGAGCTTAAATTAATGCTTCTTGATCCAAAGAAGGTAGAATTCGTTAAATATAATGAATTACCTCATCTTCTCTGCCCGATTGTTACCACGACTGAACAAGGTAAAATCGCTTTAAAAACCTTAGTTCAAGAGATGGAAGATCGCTTTGACATGTTTGCTTTAAGAGGTGAAGGGGCAACATCGTATAAAGAATATTTAGAAGTATGCGAAGAACGCGGTTATAAAAAGATTCCATACATCGTTTTAATTATCGATGAGTTCGCTGATTTCATGGCAGAAGGAGATAAGGAGACTGCAAAATATATTCAAAGAATCGCCCAAAAGGCTAGAGCCTGCGGAATCTATATGATAATTGCTACTCAAAGACCATCTGCGAAAGTTATTACAGGTGAAATTAAAGCAAATATTCCTTCACGAGTTGCCCTTAGCGTCTCTCAAGCTCTTGAATCTAGAATCATCATCGATGAAGATGGCGCGGAGAACTTAGTAGGTAAGGGTGACTTACTTGCAAAACTCCCAACTTCTAAATCATTAATTAGAGCTCAATCAGCCTTCGTTGATTCAAAAGAGATCTATCAGGTGGTTCAGCATATTAAAAAATATGCAAAAGTTCATTACGACCCAAAATTTAATCTAGATATTAAAACTCCTTCAACTGGAACTTTAACAAATGATAATCGTTCATTTAGAGATGATGAATTATATGAGCAAGTTAAGACTTATGTTCTAGAAACTGGAAAATGCTCATCAACTAAGATCCAAAATGCCTTTAAAATAGGTTTTCCTCGCGCGGATGGAATTCTTGAAGCCCTTGAAGAAGATGGTATAATTAAAAAGGAAAATAATCATCGAGTGTTAGCGGATGAATATCGATTAGATTACGATGATTTCGATGATGATGAGGAATAGTATGACATTTGACGAAATATTTAATGCGACTTTATTAAAAGATAACAATATCGAGGTGCATGTCCATAAGGCTTACAACTCTAATTTTGCTAAAAATTTTTATCTTTACTGCGATGAGATTCGACTTTGCGAATTAAAGATATTAGATGCAAGAGAGACTGGACATCATTTTCATTATGTTTTAGGTGACGTGCCTTCTTTAAATATCGGCTCGGAATATAAGATTTATGATGATAGATTCCTATTTTGCTTCTTAGATATGCGAGTCTTGATGAGAAATGAAAAAATCGCCTCACTTTTTTATTGTGATGATGTGATGGGAGCAAATTATCATAAATATTATACAACTTTTAGATTATTTTCTCCTTTAGCTACCTCAGCTTTCTGCGTCTACACCTTAGAAGGAAAAGAGCACATTTTAACTTTAGAGAAGAATCCTGATAATGGAGTGTTTCAAGGAAGAGCTCCAGGAGACTTAGGAAAATCTAATTATTACTTTATCGTTAGAATCAATGGAAAATTAATTATGGCTGATGATCCTTACGCGAAAGCGGTGACTTCTCAATCTTCTTGCTCGGTGGTCGTTGATGATCGAAAGACGTATATTGATTTAAATGAGGATAAGCTTCCGACTTTAAAATCTCCTACCGATGCGATTATCTATGAGATGTCAATTCGTGACATGACTTCATTTAAAGGTACATCCATCGTTCATAAAGGACAATATTTAGGATTAACTCAACCTTCTTCAAAAACTAAGAACAATAATCCTGTTGGACTTGATTATTTAAGATATCTAGGAGTAACCCATGTTCAACTTATGCCGACTTATGATTTTAATACCGGCTCTGATATTTATCCTAATGAAGCCTATAACTGGGGTTATGATCCTTTATTTTATAACGTACCTGAAGGATCATATTCTTCAGATTCAAAAGATCCTTATGCAAGAATCATAGAAATGAAGAAGATGGTTGCCTCTTTCCATAAAGCTGGAATTAGAGTAGTTATGGATGTGGTGTTTAACCATGTCTTTAACATGGAATCATCGTCTTTTGAGAAAATTTGCCCTTCATATTATTTTAGATACAATGAAAACGGAAGTTTATCTAATGGTTCCTTCTGCGGAAATGAATTTAATTCATCCTTCCCGATGGCAAGAAAGTTCATTGTTGATTCCTGTTTATATTGGGTAAAAGAATATGGTATAGATGGTTTTAGATTTGATTTGATGGGTCTTATAGATATTGATACCATCAATGAAGTTAAAACTAAATGCCGTCAGATTAAAAAGGATTTCTTAATCTACGGAGAAGGATGGGATATGCCTACTGTCTTACCTTCATCGATGCGGAGCAATTCAAATAATTCTCAAAAGCTTCCTCATGTCGGCTTCTTTAATGATAGATTCCGTGACACAGTTAAAGGTAAATCGTCTGATTATGAGCTTTGGGTAAAAGGCTATCTCCTTGGAGATACTAACTATATTGATGGGTTTAAGCATTGTTTCTTATCTTCATCTTTACCAGTTTCCTTCCCTCCAATGTTCCAATCTCCTGATCAATCGATTAACTTTGTAGAATGTCATGATAACGCGACTGTCTATGATAAATTAGAAGTATCTAATTCCTATGAATCAGAAGAGATCAAACTTAAAAGAATTCGCTTGTTAAACGCCGCGGTTATCTTATCTTATGGAATTCCATTCCTTCACATGGGTCAAGAGCTAGGACATTCTAAAAAAGGAATATATAACTCTTATAACTCTGGGGATGAGATCAATCAGTTTAACTATGATTTATTGGATCAAAGAATCAATGAGGCAAAGTTTGTTAAAGATTTAATCTTTGTAAAAAAAGCTTTCAACTGCTTTAGATTATCATCAAAAGAAGCGATTAAACAGACAGTTTCCTTTAAAGATTTACCATATGGAGCCATTGCTATATCGTATGTAGGTGAAAAAGTTGAACCTTGCAAAGAGATGATAATCATCTTTAATCCAACTAATTCATCATTCGATCTTGAGCTAAATGCTGAATTTAGCTTAGTTATGGATATTAATGGATTCGTAACTGATGATACGAAGAAGAGAAAATATCATATCGATGGTATCTCTTTCTATATCTTAAAATCAGTATTAGAAAAAAATGACTAACTTTTAGAATGATTATAGATTCATTTAAAACCCATCTTGGATTTAGCTTTATCTAACTATGATAAAATTATCTAAAAGGGGGTAAAAATGATAAATCATATCTCATTAAATGGCATCCTTAGACAGGTCGACGAAAAAAACAATATTCGTTATGTTGAGGTGGTTCGTTCCTATAAAAATGAACAAGGAATCTATCCATCAGACTTCTTCAAGGTGATGATGTGGTCACGAAATGTGAACAATAAATTGTTCTCGTATAAAGAAGGGACGTTAGTCTCAATTGATGGAAGATTAGAAAATATTAATCAAGAGACGGTAATCGTCTGCGAATCGTTGATGTATATCGTTTCTAATGAAGTAGATTTTAATAAAAAAACTACTTAATGGAGGTAAAATGAATAAATATCTAGGTTATTTAGTCCGCGCGGTTCCTTATTTGATCTATAAATATCCTGCAATCTATCGGGCAAGTAAACAAAAAGGATCGAGAGTTAAACGTTATAATGATATGCGTTCAATCATTAAAAAAGTTTTAGATAAACTTAATGTTGAAATCATCTTAACAGGATTAAAGACTCTGCCGACTGAACCTTCTTATTTATTGACTCCTAACCATCAATCTTTCATGGATGCTTTGTGTTTAATTGCTATCTCTAATCAAGTTACGACATTTGTAGCTAAGGAAGAAGCAAAAAAATATATCTATGTAAATAAAATTATCAAAGCCATTGAAGGAGAATATATCGATAGAGAAAATCTCCGTCAAGAAATTAAGGTGATGCAAAGAATTCGTTCTTCTTTGATAAGCGAAAATAAAAAATGGGTTATCTTCCCAGAAGGCACGCGTTCAAAAGATAAAGATTATAAGCTTGGAGAATTTAAAGCCGGATCTTTTAAGATGGCAGTTCAAGCTGGAGTAGATATTTACCCAGTTAGCATGTATGGCTCATTTAGAATCCTAGACATCAAGGAAAATTCATTAAATAAACAGCCGGTTTTTATTCATATTTTTGAACCGATAAAGAAGGAACAGTATCAAAATATGACTACAGTTGAGCTTTCTGAGATGGTAAAAAATATGATTGAAAACAAGCAGGAAGACCTTAAGGAATTAGATAGGGATTTTATTGCGAAAAATCGTAAAAAATAACGTTGCTTATATAAATGAAAGGGTTTTTATTATAAAATAAAATCAATAGGAGAAGGGCATGAATTTATTTAAAAAATTACCAGATAATTTTTTCTCTCTACTAGCCTCGAAGAATAAAAATGTCTACGGGATGGCTTTGCTTGTCCTGTATGATGCATTAAGCATGTATCGCGACAAAATTAGAAGAAGCGATTATGTTAGTTTGTTAAAAAATAGGCTCAGCGAAGAGATGTCTGATTTTGTTGAAGAAGATGAAAATCCGTTTGAAGATAAGGCTTCTTTAATCGTTAGAAGATTAATAGAAACCGGATGGATCTATATTGATTATGATCCTGCCTTCATGACTGAATTTATTTTATTACCATCATATTCAGTCAACATGCTAAAAGTAATTAATGAATTTGCTTCATCAAGTCAGTCTAATTACGTCTCATACGTTCATACGACTTATGCGGACTTAAAAATTGAAGATGATTCACAAGATGAATCGATGTATAAAGTTCTAGAAAATGCTTATCATAACACCCAACTTTTAGCCGTTGAGGTTATTAAGCTCGATCATTCTTTAAGAGTTTATAAACATCAGTTAGGAAGCTTATATAATCCAAATGATGTTTTAAGACAGCATTTTGATATTTCTAGAGAAGATGTGATCGATCCGATTTACCATCCATTGAAGACTCATGATTCGATAACTTTGTATCAAGGTCCGATTTCAGCGATTCTAAAAAAATGGCTCGAGGTCGATTCGGTTAGAGAAAAATTAATTGAACAATGCTTAAAAGAAAATCGAGATGTTAAAAATCGTTCTCAAGCGACTTCTTTGATCGTGAAGATGATAACTGAGATTCAGGATACATACTTTAAATTAGCAAATGAAATCAATAAAATCGATGTTGTTCAATCTGAATATGTTAAAGCCTCATCTGATAAAGTTATCTTTTTGAACAATCAAGATCGTTCCGTCAAAGGAAAATTAGAAAAGATAATCGCTGTTTTAGCCCGTAATATCAATGGCCCAGAAGAGACAAGAAAAGATTTTAATATCGTTAAATCTTTTGTTTCTTCAATCAAGTTATATACTCAAGGATATTACGATAGCGATTCGCTTCGTTTCCCTTATTCAAGAAGTGAAAAGATCATAAGCGAGCCATTATCACTTTCTGATGATGATTATGAATTCAATGAAGATGCCTTCCTCTCTTCTCTTGAGGAAAACAAAAAGTTTTCAGATGATAATATCATGGCGTTCATGGCTTCGCAATTTAAGGGAAATGATTCAGTCGAAGTTAAGGATATGGAAATTAACTCGATGGATGATTTCTTATATTTGATTTTAGGAACTGTCAAGTTTGATTATGCTTCATCTTTCTATACTTTAGAAAGAGAGGATAAGCTTGATGTTAATATTCAATTAAATTCTAAAGTTAATGCGCCTAACTACACTTATAGAAAGAAGGAGAAATAGATGCTAGAAGAATATAATAATTTACGAGATATCGAAAAAGAAGAATTTGCTCATGTGGTAAATACCTTGCTTTTAAAAAGTTTTATTTTGAGAGATTACTATGATCGTAACGCGAAGATGACGCGCGCTTCAAAAGAATATACTTTCATCGAAAGAAATTTTGATTTAGTTTCTGATTATCTTCATCTCTCAGGATGGATTCTTGAAAAAGATTCCTCTAGGGGAGTCATCTCAATTAAAAATGAGTATCAAGAGAACCATCTTAAACTTGATTTAATCACTTCTTTAATGATTTTAGGCTTACGTTATTACTATGAAACTAATTCTTCTACTGATGCCTTGCATGCGATGGTTCAACTTTCTTCTCAAGATTTAGTTACCATTTTAATTAACTTTAATTTGATTAGAAAAGATAAAAGACCATCATATGCTTCTTTAGGAGCCTCTTATCGTTTTCTTGAGCAGCATAATATCATTACAAGAATATCCGGAGATTTTAAAGAGAAGAATTTAACATTCTATATCAATCCTTCAATTGTCTTTGTCGTCGATTATGAAGTAATTCAATCATTATACAAAGAGATTGAACGAGCACCTGATGAGTTTATGGGGGATAACTTATGAAAAAACTAACTAAATTTAGATTGATCAATTGGCATTATTTTCAAAATATTGAAGTAAAATTTGGAATGATCAACTTTCTAACCGGGGTCACCGCGGCTGGAAAATCAACCATGATCGACGCGATGCAGGTTATTTTATTAGGTGATACTTTAGGTAGGTCATTTAATAAGGCGGCGAATGAGAAATCTTCGCGTACTTTAAAAGGATACCTTCGTTGCGAAGTCGGAGACAATCCTGATGGATCGACTCGTTATTTAAGAAATGGTAGATTCACTTCCTATATCGCAATGGAATTTTATGATGATGTCGCGGAGCATCCGTTCTCTATCGGTATCGTCTTTGATGTCTTTGATGATGGAAGCGAGCAACATAAATTCTTCTATTTAGATGATGGGTTCCCAGAGAATCATTTTATTGAAGATAAGATTCCTCTTTCTTATAAGAGCTTAGCTGAGTATCTTCAAGTTAATTATCCGGGAAAATATACTTTCTTTGATACTTCGGTTAGATATCGAGAGATGATCAAAGAGAAGTTTGGTAACTTAAAAGATAAATATTTTAGCTTATTTAAAAAAGCTGTCTCTTTCCAACCTATCTCTGATATTGAGCAATTCATCACTGAATATGTCTGCGATGTTCCATCTCAAATCAATATCGATTCGATGAATGAAAATATTAAATCTTATGAAAGATTGAAGATTCAAGCTGATGATATGCGAATTAAAATCGCTGCATTAGAGAAGATTCAAGCTGTTTATTCTAAGATCGTTGAAAAGAGAAATGAGCAAAATTTAGCTTCTTATATTTCGAAAAGAACTAATTTAGAGATTATTAGACAGAGAATTGATAACTTGCATAAAGAAAAATTTTCATGCGAAGCTAGAATTCAAGAAATCGAACAAGAGATCATTGAAATTGATACCCAAATTAATGATTTAAATAACTCTAAAGAAAGATTGATCGCTCATAAGTTTTCTAATGATTCATATAAATTGAATCAGGAATTAGAGAATGCTTATGAAGAAAGCAAACGAAAGATGGAAGAGATCCAATCTCGGTTGAACTCTTTATATAAAAATATCACCGTCTACTGTAATCAGTTTTATGGCTATGCGACAAAAGTTAATGTCTTAGCCGATAAAGCTAGAGAAAATATCGATGATGCTTCATTAGAGGATTCTTTAAAGCATCTATCTCTTGAATCAATCAATTTGATTAGAAAATTAGATGAATTAAAGGACGCGATTACTTCTTATTCTTTAACTGAAGATGATTTTAAAGTTTTCTCTAAGGCGATTATCGATTTTAAAAATGTAATGATCGAAGAATACGCGGTGGTAAGAAATATTGTTGGAAAAATCATCAATCAACTTTCTCAACAAAAACAAATCTTACAAACTTCTTCTTCAGGTAAATATTATGATGAAGCTTTCTTAAGAGTGAAAAATCAGCTTTCGATTGCTCTAGAAGACCATTTCCATAAGAAAGTAGATGTCTCAGTTTATGCTGATTTAGTTGATATCAAAGATAAATCTTGGACTAACGCGATTGAAGCTTATATCTATTCTCAAAAGATTTATATGTTCGTCGATGATGAATATTATCTCTATGCCAATAAGATTTTACCTTCAATCATGCGCAATAATCGCTTCACGAGAACCGGTTTAGTCGACTCTAGAAAATTAAGAGAAAAGAATTTTATATCTTCTCAAGATTCTTTAGCGGAAGAAATCATAACCGACCATCAAGGCGCGAGAGATTACACGAATTATCTATTAGGTAATTTAAAGAAATGCGATACCTTTGAAGAAGCCCGTGAATCAGGAAGAGGTATTTTAAAAACCTGTCAAGGATATCAAAACTTTACCTCATTCTATTTTGATGAAGGGCGTTATCGTTATCCTTTAATCGGAAGAAAAGTAACAAAAGAAGATAGAGAAAAACGTTTGAGATCTCTTGAAAAAGAAAGTCTTTCTTTAGAAGCATTAAAAGAATTAAACGATACTTTAGCTCTTTCTAAATCGATGGAAGTCATGTCAACTTCCGAGCAACAAATGTGTATTGAAGGTTTATCTAGCGGCTTCTTACTCGATAATTTAAAGAAGAATGTCGAGCAATATCGTCAGGAAATCGAAGATAATTCCTCTCAAGATATCAAAACTATCGATAACAAGATTAAAAATATCGACTCCGATATCTCAACTTTAAATAAGCGTAAAGAAGAGTTGATAACCGAAAAAGGATCATTAGACAACCAAATCAAGAATATTCAAGAAGATCGCTTGAAACAAGAAACTCAACGACAAGTCGATATCGATAATGAAATCAATGATTCATTTGACCATGATTTTATCGAAGGAGTTTGTAAAACTACCTACGATCAAGAGATTTTAACTTCGAATATTCCTTCTATAAGAGCTAAATACGATGAAATATATTCTAAAGCTCAATACTCATTACGTAATTTAAAAGAAGAGATTAAGGATTTAAGAACTACATATGTGGTAACTAATAAGCTATCTTATGATATTTCAAAAGAAGATAACTCTGATTTTGATAATGAATTATATCATTTAAGAGAGATTGAATTACCAAAATATCTCATTCAAATTCAAGATGCTTACGATAAAGCTGTCAGCGAATTTAAAAATGATTTCATCGTTAAACTAAGAACATCTATCGTAGAAGCTAGA
Organism: uncultured Bacilli bacterium; assembly: GCA_944332225.1. Taxonomy (GTDB): domain Bacteria; phylum Bacillota_I; class Bacilli_A; order RFN20; family CAG-449; genus CALVJO01. Next base: position 57,084 of record CALVJO010000003.1, read on the forward strand.
ATTCAAATTAATGAATTGAATCAAGCTTTAAAAGATTTTAAATTCGGTAACGACGTCTTTGAATTCACCGTATCACCTAACCCTCAATATATCGATTATTATAATATGATCACCGATGAGACTTTATTAGAAGGTGGTATCGATGATTCTCAGTTCTTAGCTAAGTATCAAGATGTCATGGATAGTTTATTTAGGCTTATTTCTGATGATGGAGGAAGCAAGGATCGTTCCGGGAAGGTGGAACAAAATATTCTTAAATACACAGACTTCAAGTCATATTTATTCTTTGATTTAAAGATTAAAAAGCCTGATGGTTCGATAAATTCCTTATCTAGAAATATTAAAAAGGCTTCAGGAGGTGAAACTCAAACACCTTTCTATATCTCAATATTAGCCTCATTTAGCCAACTTTATCGGGTGAATTCCTCACCTTCATTATCAAATTGCATCAGATTAGTGCTTTTCGATGAAGCTTTTTCAAAAATGGATAGAAATAGAATCATCGAATCTATTAAAATATTAAAAGATTTTGGCTTACAAGCCATCATCTCTGCTCCACCTGAGAAAGTTAATGATATCTCATCATTAGTTGATTCAAACTTAACAGTTACTAGAACCAACAATATTTCTCACGTCGACAGCTTTGTTTATAAGGAGTAATATGGATTTAACGTGTTCTTTAATTTATCTTGCAATATTCCTATTGATCTTAATCATTGTATTTTTTATCCTGCAATTGCTATTTAGAAGGACGCGTTTAATCACGGTTTTCTTTGGTATCTTACTTTTATCAAATTTAACCTTATTAGCTATCAATAATTGGTTTGGAGATATATTTAATGTAGTAATCGATCAAAATAATAATCTTACCGTCAATGTTGATTTCTTACTTTACTGTACAAAAAATGTCTTAACTATTATTTCTCTACCGATTACTTTATTTCATACTTTATTCACCAGCGTCATTTTAAATATCTTCTCTACTTTCATGGAAGATATTCAGATAGTCTATGATATTTTATCTTGGAATAATTATTATATGCTAGTTTTCTATCTAGTGATGTTCGTTCTCTGCTTGATTCTCTTTAGAAAAAAGAAAAAGAGAAAATCTTTAGCTAATTCACGTTATGATGATTAATAATGGAGAAGTTTGATTTAAGGTTAGATCAATTAAAATATCAAAAAGTCTCGTCGTTTTTAAGATTGGTGATCTTCTTTGCTTTAGGCAATGTTTTATTGATTATCATCGTGCAGATCATCAATTTTATCATTTATCGACAAGACTTTTTTATCTTCGATGATTTTGTCTTCTTTGCTTTTGGTCTTGGAGAGATTCCTTTAATTATTCTACTTATAATTTATTATGTGTATCTCGATAGAAAGTTCATTAATAATTATGTTGAAACTCTGATATCCGAAGTTAGATTAGAAGATATATATTTTTTGAAAAATACTCCACCTAAGCAGGAAGAATTAATTAATCATTTAAAGAAAATATTCTTTTTAAAGAAAATTGATTATTACCAAGGATATTCTTTAGCCTCGACTTCTCTAGCTATCGATTTATTTAATGTTAAATATAACGATAATATAAAGGTAAATAAAGGAATGTTAATCATCTTAAATTTCAATATTGATAAAGATTTATTCCTTCAGATTTGTAAAGAGAATTTCTATGCATCGCGATATTATGAAAATGATGAGATTAATCGTTATGGATTTAACAATAAAAATAAAGTTTTGACTTATAATGTCTATTCTAATTCAAACTATGTATATTCAATCATCTCTAATGAAGGAAAAAAATATTTTAAAAATTTAATTAATTACTTAAAATCGGAAGTTAATATCGTTTTAGATGATGGAACATTATTTATTTTAGTAAAAAAATTTAAAATTAAGACTTACAATCATCTCTACAAATTCATCACCAGCGAAGTCTTCGATGAAAAAATCTTAGCTATAAAGCATCTAAATGACTATCTATTTGAATTAGCTAACTATTTACAAAAGCTTCTCGAAAATTTTGAAAAATAACTTTATAAAAATTATCATTTATTGAAACGGACAATTAACTATTTTATAATCTTTAAGGAAATCGAAAGGATTGGTTTTTATGGGTTACGATTATCAAAGAATTGAACAAAAATGGCAAAAATATTGGGAGGAAAACAACACATATCTCGTTGATATGTATGATTTTTCTAAGCCTAAATACTATGTATTAGATATGTTTCCATATCCTTCTGGTCAAGGATTGCATGTTGGCCATCCTGAAGGATACACAGCGACTGATATTGTTAGCAGAATGAAAAGAATGCAAGGATATAATGTCTTGCATCCGATGGGATTTGATGCCTTCGGTCTTCCAGCTGAGCAGTATGCTTTAAATACCGGGCATCATCCAAAAGAATTCACATATCATAATATCGATCATTTTAGAGAGCAGATGAAGAGCTTAGGTTTCTCTTATGATTGGTCTAAAGAAATTAGAACTACCGATGAAGATTATTATAAATGGACTCAATGGATCTTCATCAAGATGTTTAATGCAGGTTTAGCCGAGCTTAAGAAGATTCCGGTTAATTATTGTCCTGCACTTGGAACAGTTTTAGCAAACGAAGAAGTAATCGATGGAAAGTCAGAAAGAGGCGGCTATCCAGTTATTCGTAAACCGATGGCCCAATGGGTTTTAAAGATCACCGCCTATGCTGATAAATTATTAGAAGATTTAGATACATTAGATTGGCCTGAATCAACCTTAGAGATGCAAAGAAACTGGATCGGTAGAAGCGAAGGAACTGAAGTTGATTTTAATGTTGAAAACACAAATTACTATTTCACGGTTTTTACTACAAGAGCTGATACCTTATTTGGTTGCTCCTACTGCGTTTTAGCCCCTGAGCATCCTTTAGTTAATAAAATTGTGACTGAAGGACAAAGAAAAGAAGTAGAAGAGTATATTAAAATTTGCCAAGCTAAGTCTGATATGGAAAGAACTGAGCTTAATAAAGATAAAAGCGGAGTCTTTTTAGGAGTCTATGCGATTAATCCTATCAATAATAAAAGAGTTCCAATTTTTATCGGTGATTACGTATTAGCTTCCTATGGTAGCGGAGCCGTTATGGCGGTTCCTTGCCATGATCAAAGAGACTATGAATTTGCCTCAAAATATCATCTAGAGATGATTCAAGTCTTAGAAGGCGATGTTTCCTCCTCAGCTTTTGAAGGAGATTCCAAGCATATTAATTCTTCTTTCATCGATGGAATGTATATTAAAGAAGCTAGAAATAAAGTAACTGAATATCTAGAATCAATCAAAAAAGGTAGAAGAAAAGTAAACTATCGTCTTAGAGATTGGTTGTTCTCCCGTCAAAGATACTGGGGTGAACCGATTCCTCTAGTTCATTTAGAAGATGGAAGAATAGTCGCTCTAAGCGAAGATGAATTACCTTTAACTTTACCTGAAGTACCATCTTTTAAACCTTCTGATGACGGAGAGTCACCTCTTGCCCATGCAAAAGATTGGTTGGAAGTAACCATTGACGGAGTTAAAGGAAGAAGAGAAACTAACACGATGCCTCAATGGGCGGGATCTTGCTGGTACTATATTCGTTATTTAGATCCTCATAATAATAAATGCCTTGCTGATCCAAAATTAATTGAGCATTGGCTGCCGGTTGATTTATATGTTGGAGGAGCTGAGCACGCAGTTTTACATCTTCTATACGCGCGTTTTTGGCATAAATTCTTATATGATATCGATATAGTTAAGTGCAAAGAACCTTTCAAAAAATTATTCCATCAAGGAATGATTCTTGGAGAGAATGGAGAAAAGATGTCTAAATCTCGGGGAAACGTAGTTAACCCAGATGAAATCGTTAAAAATTACGGCGCGGATTCATTAAGATTCTATGAGATGTTCATGGGTCCTTTAGAAGCATCTTTACCATGGTCAATGAATGGTCTTGATGGGTCTAAAAGATTCTTAGACAGAGTTTATCGTCTCTTCACCGAAAAAGAATTTACCGATAAAATTACCGATCAAAATGATGGAAGCTTAGATTATATCTATAACTATTCTGTGAAGAAGATAACTCAAGATTTTGAAACTCTTCAATTTAACACCGGGTTATCTCAGATGATGATCTTTATTAATGAATGCTATAAAGCTCAAAGTATCTATAAAGATTATCTTTTAGGATTCGTTAAGATGTTCTTTACAGTTTGCCCTCATCTTGGAGAAGAATTATATAATTTATTAGGCTATCAAGGAATCATCGATTTTGAGCCATGGCCAACATATGATGAAAGCAAAACTAGCAAGAAGACAATTGGAATCGGTGTTCAGATTAACGGAAAGCTTCGTTCATCGATTGAAGTCAATCTCGATGAGGATCCTGAAGTTTTAAAAACTAAAGCTTTAAATGATCCAACAATCAAACAAAAATTAGAAAATTTAACGATAATTAAGGTAATCGCGATTAAAAATAAGATTGTTAATATCGTTGCAAAGTAAAATGTTGTTTATCTTTTTAAAGGTAAATGATAATATAAAGAAGAGGTCAATATGCAGGAATACGTTTACATTCAAAATTACGCGAAAAGAGGGACTTTAGCTATTTCTGAGTCTGTTTTTGACGAGATTGTTTCAATCGCGGTAAGTAAAATTAATGGAGTAAAAGTTAAGAAGAATCAAAATAATTTTATCTTTTCCTTGCATAAACCAATTGTATGCGAGATTAAAAACGGGCAATTAATTGTTGATTTACAAGTGATTATTTCATCTCAAGTTTCTGTCAATGAAGTATGCATGGCCTTGCAAGAAGAAATTGCCTACGCGATATCGTCGATGACTGAATTTATCCCGTTCTCGGTAAATGTTAAAGTTATGGGGATTGAATAAATCCTCATTTTTTTGGAAATATATTATGGAACTTACAAGAAATAAAGAACAAGAACAAGTGATGTTCATCATCTATCAATCATTATTCATGTCTAGATTGGGAAGCGAAGTCAATATCGTTAATTTGATCGAAGAACAGATGGATTGCCCTATTGAGGAAGTTTCTATTTTTATCAAGGAAACTGTAGTTAAGATTTTGCTTCATTCTAAAGAGATTCATGAGATTATAGTTTCTCATCTTAAAAATTGGTCCTATGAGAGAATGAATCTTGTTTTAATCGCAATTTTATATCTAGCTATTGGCGAATATAATTATATTAAAGAGATATCAAAAAATGCGATGATTGATGTCGCGATTAAGCTCACCAAGAAATATTGCTCAGAGAAAGACTACAAATTTGTAAACGCCTTACTTGATCGGGTGTTAGATTAATGGAATATTTAACTGTTTCTCAAATTACTTACGCCTTAAAAGGATATATTGATAATAATCCTTATCTTAAGGACGTTTTAATTTTAGGGGAGATATCAAATTTTAAAGATTATTCTTCCGGACATCTTTATTTTTCATTAAAAGATGAAAATTCATCTTTAAAATGCGTGCAATTTTCTTTTTATCGAAAGAATAATATTTCTTCTTTTAAAAATGGAGATTTAGTTTTAGCTAGAGGTTCAATTTCGATCTATGAAGCTAACGGAACTTATCAACTATACGTAAAAACCTTATCTTTATTTGGAGAAGGAGAATATCTTTTAAAGCTTCAAAAATTAAAAGAGAAATTAGCCTCAGAAGGCGTCTTCTCTAGAGAGAAGAAAACTTTACCTTACTTAGTAAAAAAAGTTGGAGTTATCACTTCTCTTGAATCCGCGGCGATTCACGATTTTTTAACTTCTCTATATAAAAGAATGCCGTTAACTGTCTATATTTTTCCTTCTTTAGTTCAAGGTGATGAGGCTCCAAATAGCTTAATCAAGGCAGTTGATGAAGCGATTAAGTATGATCTAGATTGTTTAGTAATCACAAGAGGAGGAGGCTCAAAAGAAGATTTAAGATGCTTTAATGATGAGATGTTTTTAAGAAAATGCCTTGAATTAAAGATTCCTCTAATCTCCGCGGTTGGCCATGAGATCGATACTACTTTATTAGATTACATATCAGATATCCAGGCTATCACCCCAACTCAGGCCGCGGAGAAAGTATCTAATCCTTTAGATTATTTTAAAGATGAATTAAATAATTTAGATGCTTTATTAAATCGTGATTTCATTTTATATATAGAAAAACAAACCGAGAGATTATTTAATTATGAACGATTGATTGAATCCTTTTCTTTAAAAGAAAAATTAAACTCATATTTGCTCTTTATTTTAAAAGATCAGGAAAGATTGAATATATATATAAATAGATATCTTAACGATATCATCTTTGATTTGAATCTAAAAAAAGAAAAACTTGATAAGGCTTTTTTAAACCGTTTAAATAATGCCTACGATGAGTTAAAATCAAAAGAGAGTATCTTTAATAGCTTATCACCATTTAAAGCTCTAGAGAGGGGTTATAGCTTAATTTATAAGGAAAATAATGTTATTACCTCAAAATCACAGTTAAAAAAAGGTGATATTATCACCATTAATTTAAAAGATGGCTCATTAAAAGCCGTGATCAAAGAAAACGAGGAGGACTTATGACATTTGAAGAAAAGAAATTAAGATTAGAAGAAATCATTAAAAAACTAGAAAGCAACGTGCAGTCTTTAGATGAAAACGTCTCTTTATATAAAGAAGGAAAACAGTTGCTTGAAGAGCTTAATAAAGAATTAAATGAAACTTTAACGTCTCTATCTTTCGTGGTGAAAGATGGAAGAGTCATCCCTTTTTCTGAGATAGATTCTAAAAAAGATATTTAAGGAAGTAATATGCTAGTTTCTTTAAAAATCACAAACTACGCTTTAATTGAGTCTTTGTCATTGCAATTTGATTCTCCTTATCTAGGTTTTATCGGCCCTTCCGGCGCAGGTAAATCTTTAATAATCGAATCTCTTACTTTATTAAAAGGAATTAAAGGTGACGTCTCAAAAATTAGAAAAGGAGAAAGCTATTTAGAAGTGGAAGGAAAATTCATCGCTTCTAAATTTAATGAGGAAAAGTTTATTTCTAGATTTAATGATACAAAAGTTCTTGTATCTAGAAAGATAGATTCAAAAGGAAGAAACACGATCAAGATTAATCATAAAGTAGCCACCTTGAATGAATTAAAAGAAAAATTTAATGATTTAATTGATTTTCATAGTCAAATTTCTGATTCACGTTACCTTGCTTCTTATGATGATCTTTTAGATTTTTATATTAATTTAAAAGCATCTGTTAATGAAAAGAATCACTTTTTAGAATATAAAAATAATCTAAAAACATATAAAGAAAATTTAAAAAATATCGAAGAATTAGAAGAGAAAAAACAAGATATCGGCTCATTAGAAAACTTAAAGAATAGAATCGATGAATTAGAGAATCTTCAAATCAAAGAAGATGAGATGGAACATCTTGAAGAAGAGAAATTAAACCTTCAAAACTTTAAAAAAGATTTAAATGATTATCAGAGCTTTTTATCAAATTTTGAGGAGATTACTAGCTCTTTATCCTCTTGTAAAAATGCTATTTTAAGAATTAATGATTCGGAGATTGAACCTCTTCAAAATCGCTTTAATGAATCATATTATGAATTAATCGATATCAAAAACGAAGTTGAAAATAAGTATTCTTCGATGCAGGAAAGAATTGACTACCTTCAAAATATCGAAGAAAGATTATATCTTTTACATTCTTTAAGAAAGCGATATGGTTATTCTACTAAAGAAATCCTAGAGTCATTAGAGAATTTAAAAGAAGATTATCAAGATTTTTCTACCTTAGATTCTCGTTTAGATGAATTAAAAGAAGATAACGAAATTCTATTTCAAAGATTAAATGATCTTTCTTCTAATATTCTTCATAAGATTAGAGAAAAATATAGTTTATCATTAGAGGAAGAAATTAACTCTTCTTTAAAGCGATTAGGCTTCTTCAATTCATCTTTTAAGGTTAGTTTAGAGACTTCTTCTTCTTTTTTAGAAAATGGAAATGATATAGTTACCTTTTTACTTCAGGCTAATAAAGGAGAAAATTATCTTCCTTTAGCAAAATCAGCATCTTTAGGTGAATCATCTAGATTAAATTTTGCCTTAAAATACGTCTTTAATAAATGCATTCCTCCAGAGCTAATCATCTTTGATGAGATCGATGTTGGTTTATCTCAAGAGATGGGAATTTCCTTAGGAAAAATGATGTTAGAATTAAAAGATTATTCAATGATTATTTTAATATCTCACCTTCCTTCCTTAACCGCGTCTTTAAATGATATTTATTTAGTTTCTAAAGAAGTAATCAATGATCGTACCTTAACCATCTGTAAGAAAGCTAAGAAAGAAGAAAAAGTAGAGATAATCGCTTCGATGATATCATCATCTAATGGGTTAGAAGCCGCGAACAGCCTTATTTTACAATATCAATAAAGACATATCATAAATCTAAAAATAAAGTATAATATAGCTATGGAAAGCTATGTGATGGAGAAATATATTTGTCATATCGATTTAAATATGTTTTTTGCCGCGGCTCAGATCTTATTAGAACCGGAGTTAGAAGGTAAACCGTTGATTATAGCCTCATCTTCAAGAAGAGGAATTGTTTCAACCGCGTCTTATGAAGCTAGAAAATACGGCATACATTCCGCGATGCCGACTTATCAGGCTAAATTATTATGTAAGAATCTTGAGATTAGAAAGCCAAATTTTGCTTTATATCAAAGCTTATCTAATACTTTCTTTACCTATATTAAAGAACATTATTCTTCGATCCTTGAGCAAGCTTCCATCGATGAAGCCTATATCGATTTAACTGATTATATAAAGCAAAATAAGGTTTCATCAAGGGATGATTTATATTCTCTATTAAAGGAGATTCAAGATACTTTATTAAAAGAGACTAAACTAAAGTGCTCGATTGGCTTAGGGCCGACGAGATTCTTAGCTAAAATGGGCTCAGATTATAAAAAACCTTTAGGTATCACCATCATCAATAAAGATGATATCAAGAGAATGATTTATCCTTTAAAGATCGAAGATTTTTATGGAATTGGTAAGAGAAGTTATCCAAAGCTTCATACTTTAGGAATCTATTCTATTGAAGATTTTGCTTTAAATAAGTCTCCATTAATCAAAAAAATGTTCGGTAAATATTATGAAGAGATGATATCTAATCTTGAAGGGACCTCATCAAGTGAGATTAAAGTTGATCGAGGACAGGCAAAATCAATATCTTCATCGTCGACATTTGAATATGATACGGATTCTTATGAAGAGATTAGAGAGATGATCTTAAATAAATCTATGGAAGTAGCCTCCGATTTAAAAAAGCAGCATTTGATGGGAAAGACTATTAGTTTAATAATTAAAGATTATCGATTTAAATCATTTTCTCGATCGTTAACTATCGATTCTTACGTCAATGATTATTTATCAATCTATGAAACTTGCATGGAACTATATGATAAAGAATTTACTGATTGTTTGATTAGATTGGTAGGGGTTGGGGTTTCTTCATTGATTAATGAAAAGGATAACGTTAAGCAAGTCGATATATTTGAAGAGAAAAGTAAAGTAAAAACCTCACCTCAACTATTGGTAAAGCAGCTTAATTACAAGAATAATAAAGAAATATTTATTCTTGCTAAAGACTTAAATAAAGGAAAAAAAAGATGAAAAATAATCAAGAATTATTAAATGAGTATCTTCTCTCGATCGTGGTAGAAAAAGGTTTATCTAAAAACACCTTATTAGCCTATAAAAATGATTTAACTTTTTTTCTTAATTATTTAAAAGAAAACAATACTTTAATCTTAGATATCGATCATTATCAAGTAAATGAGTATATAGAATATCTACAAGATAATAAACTAGCGATTAAATCTATTAAAAGGAAAGTATCCGCGTTAAAAAACTTCTTTATCTATCTAACTTTACATGAAAACTTTAAGTATGATTTTTCCTATTTTGAGAGTTTGAAAGAAGAAGAATATCTACCTAAATTTGTCTTACAAGAGGATATGAATCGGGTGTTAGATTCTTTAAAGACAGACACTTTTATCGAGATAAGAAATAAAGCAATATGCGAATTAATGTACGCGACGGGGATGAGAGTAAGCGAGCTTGTTTCCTTAAAAAGAGATAATGTTTCTTTTGTTAATCAAACGATTAAAGTAAATGGTAAAGGGGCTAAAGAAAGAATAATTCCATTTTCTGAAAAATGCTCAAAATGGTTATTACTTTATCTAGAAAAACTTAAAACTTTAGAGAAAAAAGGTAATAATAGTTATTTATTTATCACAAAAAATAACAAGCAAGTGACAAGACAAGAAATTTATATTTTAATAAAGGAGACCTTTGAAGAACAGGGAATAAAGAATGTCACTCCTCATACATTAAGACATTCCTTTGCTTCCAATCTTCTAAGTCAAGGATGCCCTTTAATGATTGTTAAGACCCTTCTAGGGCATGAAGATATTAAGACAACTCAAATATATACCCATGTGGAAAATAAAAAAATTAAGTCGATTTATGACACGATTATGAAGTGAGGTAATTATGAAATTTAAAAGAATATTTTTACTAGTAATGGATAGCGTCGGCGCGGGAATGATGGATGATGCTTATAAATTTAATGATGAAGGGGCTAGCACCTTAGTCCATATTTCTCAAAAAGTTAATGGATTGAAGGTTCCAACCTTAAATTATCTTGGATTATACGATTGTAATAATGATATCCTTGGAGTGAATAAAGTAGATCATCCTTATTCTTATGTCACAAGATTAAATGAAGAAAGTAACGGAAAAGACACCATGACCGGGCATTGGGAGATGATGGGAGTATTAACCACAAAACCGTTTAAAACATTTACCGACACGGGATTCCCTCAAGAGCTTATCGATGAATTAGAAAAGAAAACTAATCGAAAGTATATTGGTAACATCTCAGCTTCCGGGACGGAGATAATTAAACAACTTGGAGAGAGAACCTTAAAAACTGGAGAAATCATTCTCTATACCTCCGCGGATTCCGTCCTCCAGCTCTGCGCGAATGAAGCAGTCGTCCCATTAGATGAATTATATTCAATCTGTAAGATAGCTAGAGAAATCTGCTTAAAGGATGAATATAAGGTGGGAAGAGTAATCGCTAGACCATTTGTTGGAACGAATAAAGATAACTTTAAAAGAACTCCAAATCGTCACGATTATGCTTTAAGTCCGTCTTCATATACTTATATGGAAACATTAAAAGATAATCATAAAGATGTAATCTGCGTTGGAAAAATAAATGATATCTTTAATGGAGTAGGAGTCACAAAAACCTATAAAACTGTTTCAAATCATAATGGAATGGAAATCACTCAAAATATCGCAAGAGAAGAATTTGAAGGATTATGCTTCATTAACTTAGTTGAATTTGATTCTGAATACGGACATAGAAGAAATCCTGAAGGATACGCGCGTTGCATTGAAGAATTTGATACAGATTTAGAAAAATTAATCCAATTATTAAAAGAAGATGATTTATTGATTATAACCGCGGATCACGGCAACGATCCAACCTTCCCTGGCAGCGACCATACAAGAGAAAAAGTTCCATTCATCGCGTATTCAAAAATGTATCGTAATGGAAGAAAGATTGAAGAGAGAAAATCATTCGCGGATATAGGAAGAACAATCATTGAAAACTATAATTTACCAAAGAAAGAAGAACAAATCGGAACTGTTATTAGAGAAATCTTAGAAGACTAAATAGAGTAATATTAAATGACATAATTAAGTAATAATAATGTCATATAGTAGATATTTAGTAAATAGTAAATAATTAGTAATATATAAGTATAAAGTAGGTAATTAGTAGATAATATATTAATTGTTTAGTAATTAGATAATTATAAATAGCTTTCTGCTAAGATCGCCTACTTTTCTATTTATATTAATTTAAAATCATCAAAAATTTTAATTTTTATACATAATATCAATTATGCGAAGTTAATATTAATATAAAATTAAGATTAACAATTGACTATATAAACAAGATTCAAAATAAGCAAAAATACCCTATTCTCTATACAGTAAAGATCTATAAGTTAATTTTACTTTACCATTACTTAGATAATACTAAATATTTACTATCTACTAATATTCTACTAATTTTGTTCTTTGATTGTATTTGATATATTTCTGATCATCTTCTATATTTCTTTTTAATGATTCTAGATAGATGATAATCCCCTATTTTCAGAAATAAAAAGTAGATTTTAAATCTACTATTTTAATACTAGATAAATACTTTATATTAACTTTATATAAATATTAACTAAGTATCTACTAATTATTAACTATTACTAATAAATAACTAATTATTTACTAAATTAGTATATTTAGTTATTTAATCAGTCGATTAAAGTTTTTAAAACTTCGACACAATTTTTACAGCACGCATTAATATTCGTTGAACTATCTTTTTGATTATCTTCATCATATAAAGAATCAGATATGGATCTTATTATGATAAAAGGAATATTTTCTCTATAACAACAATGGCCAACGGAGGCAGCTTCCATCTCAACACATAATGGATAATCTTGTTTTAATGAAGGATAGTCTTGGTAATTCTTCTTTGTGATGAATGAATCGCTAGAGAGAATTAATCCATATTTAATATCAAATGAATCGATTTTATCTAATTTATCTTTTTTCTTTTCTATATAATCCATGTCTGTTTCAAAGAATCGAGGAAATTCAGGAACTTGTCCTAAAGAATAATTAAACGCGGTGACATCTACATCAAAATAACCAACTTTCGTAGCAATGACGATATCTAATGCTTTTATATTTTTAGAATACCCTCCAGATGTTCCTAAATTAAAAACGCGTTTAATAGAATATTTAGAAAATATTTTCCCAAGCATGAAAGAAGTCATCACTTTTCCTATTTGTCCCCTGAAAAGCAAAAATTCCTCATTATTTAATTTAAATGAGTAATGATTATCGTCTTTAAATATCTTGACGTTTAAACTATTGAGGATTGCTTCCTCTTCTTCCTTCATCGCGACAATTATTAAATTATATACTTTTTCCATCTTACTTATTTAAAGAACGTTCGATTACTTCTTGTAGATTAATGCGTTCTCTTTCTAATTCAGTAAATAAATGAATGATGATATCACCTTGATCGATTAAAATCCAAGGGGTTTTATCATCACCTTCAATACCTCTTATCGATGAATTACATTTGATTACAGCTTCTTCGATTGCTTCAGAGACAGCTTTACCTTGACGTGGATTTAAAATCGTGGCAATTACAATGTATGAGCAAAGAGGTGAAGTTAATGAAACATTATAAGTTACGATATCTTCACATTTCTTATCTTCTAAAACTTTAATGATTGTTTTTAATATTAATTCTTCCATTAGTTCTCCTTTATTTCTTTTGATTTAAATAATAATTTAAGCATCTTGAGGTATAGTAATTTTCATAATCAATATTCTTTTCTTTAAAGAATTCGATATTTTCTTTTAAAACCCTTAAAAACCCCTTATTGATATCTTTATAACATTCATTAATCAAGCTAGATGAATCATATCCTCTTAAAGGGTCAATTTTATCCGCGGAGTAAATAATCTTAGCTAAGGTAGACATATTTTCTTTCCCTGTCGCGTGATATCTAATTGCTTCAAGAACATCTTCATCTTCTATTTTAAAATCATGCTCGACAATATAAGAACCGATAAATTGATGGTAACACCATCTACCGATTCTAGTCTTCTCTAAAGGGAAATATTTATCCATATAATAATCTTCTTTTTCCTTGCCTACTTCTTTTCCAATATCGTGAAGCAACCCCGCGAGATAGGCTTTTGTTGGAGAATAATTATTATTTTCCGCTAAATCATAGGCTAATGAAGCAACTGAAACAGAATGGGCTAAACGTTTATCCTTTAGATAAGAATGAAGGATTTCCATATAATATAAATTGTTCTTAGCGATATAATCTAAAACAGCTTTTTTAGTTTGAATATTATGAAGCATCCTTATCGATGTTGAGGATACATCATCGGCAACATTATCTAAAACTATACAATTATATTTTTTTAAATTCTCTTGATTAAACGGATAATCTTTTCTTAAAAAGACGGCAAAAGACACTAAAGAAGAAAGGACGTCTATCTGATACCAACGATCTAACTTTTGTTCTTGATCAGAACCGATTAAATAAAATAGTTCATCATCTTTAAAAATATGAGTTTTTAAGTATTTAACGGTGTCAACTGTATAAGAAATTTCTTGATTTAATTCATATTCAATTGTTGAAATCTTTAAATCTTTTTCGTCCTCTAAGGCAAGTCTCAGCATATTTAAACGATGCTCATCGGAGACTGAGGTTACTTTCCATCGAGGATTTTTAGCGATTATAAAATAGCAAACATCGCATTTTAGCTGACGTTTTGCCTCTTTTGCTAATTTTATATGAGTGAGATGAATCGGATCAAATGACCCTCCAAATAACAATATTCTACTCATATTTTGGAAGAATGATCTTCGGAGATTCTAAGTTTTTCCGATATATCAAAATAACATTTCCAATTATTTGGACAATATAACAATCTAAGGCTTTTTCTAAAGCTTTAGCAAATTCAAGTTTATGCTCCGCGACTGTTTGATGGACATTAACCTTAATTAATTCATGTTTTTTTAAGGCGTTATCAAGCAGCTTTATAACATTTTCATTTATTTCGTTTTTGCCTAATTGATACTTATTATTAATAGAATTACCTAAACTCTTTAAATAAGTAATTTGATTTTTTGATAAATTCATACTATATCTTACATTCTCTAATCGCTACATCGACGCCTTTTAAGGTATGGACTACGATATTTTGATTATTTCCTTTCATTTTAAACCAAAGTAAGCCAGAGATAACTACGTCACAATATTCATTTGGTAAAGTGATTGAGTGACTTTGTAAATCACTTACTTCTTTAACATTTCGATCTAATAATTTAAATTGCTTATTCTTAATTAAGTTATTAAATATTTGATCTGATTTTTCCATTTTAGAACGTCTAACTTCTAAATCATTAGACATGAATAAAATTATATTTCCTCCGTTTTTAAAGTCAATCTTAGCTAGATTATTAACAATTAAAGATTGATTATCTCTAAGCTGATAAACTTTAGGTTTAATCGTCTTTCTAGGAAGAACATATTTTAATAATTTACGGTCGATATGATTGAAGATTGAGGTCTCAATCATCACCCCTGGAGTGTCATAGATATATGAATCATCCCCTAAAGGAACTTTAATCACATTTAAGGTAGTTTGAGGATATGGAGAGGTGGTAATCATCTGGCTAGTCTTATTCTTAAACACTTTTAAGAAAGCGTTAACTAACGATGATTTTCCGACGCTGACGGCTCCAAAGAGATAGACATCTTTAGAGTTTCTTAAAGAGTTAAATGATTCGATAATCTCTTCGATATTATAATTATTGACAGCTGAGGAAACTTCTATTTTTAAAGGATGAATTCCTAAATCTAAGAGACGATATTCAACGAATTTAATTAACTTTTCATCCTTTACCGAAAGAGGAATAACATCTCTCTTTGAACAAATTATCGCGACTCGACAGTCCTTAATTAAATCTAAAATCGAATGAATTAGAGAGCAATCAAAGGCGAATAAATCAACGACATAGACAATTAAGGCATCATCTTTTTTAGCTTGCTCGATTATCTTTTTATAGTCTTGAGAATAATGAATGTCTTCATATGCTTCTCCATAATGCTGCAATCTAAAGCACCTTTGACATAGAAAGTTAGATTTTGTTTCTAATTTCTTAGGAACGAATCCTGGTTTTGAAGGATCATCATTTTGAAGCAATACCCCGCATCCTGGACAATATAGTTTAATAAATTCATTCTTAGCCATTTGACACCTCCACACTTTTCAAATAACCTTTTTTCCTTAAATGATTACGAATCGGTCTATCGATGAGACGATTGAATCTCGTCGTCCATTGGTCTTTTTTCGATATTGGCTCAGTTAACATCACCTCAATATTCGCATTTTTCCCGCATAGGACGTCGGTTAATAACTGATCCCCTACTAATATGATTTCACTCTTTCCATAAGGTAAAGATTCAATGAAATTATTGATTCTTTTTTTAAACGGCTTACGGGTTGAAAATAAAGATTTTACCCCGAGTCTCTGCGCATAGATTTGTTTGTTTTTCGCTTTATTGTTTGAAATAATTATAAGCTCAATTCCATTAGATTCTAAATTATTTTTTAAATCTATCACTCTTTGAGAAGGATTTAAGACATCATATTGGTCTAAAGTATTATCTAAATCACAAAATACGCACTTTTTTTGATGTTTTAAAAGAAAAGATACGTCTAAGTCAAATATGCTATTTATATAATAGTTTGGAATAAATTTTTTCATAATTTAATAATATCACATTGTAAGATCAAATAATATAGGCTATTAATCATCATCACCGAAATAATCATAATATGAATATTCGACATGATTATCCTCATCCTTTTTACTATCTTTTTTATTCAAAACTTCCGTTACTTTCTTTACTTTTGTATCTTCATCGATTCTTACGATACCATCAAGAGAATAATCTAATATAGGATCATTAGATATCAGCGATAAAGTATTGCTTCTAAGCATTGTCTTCAACGGCTTAGAATCGATCTTATTTAAGTCAATTTTATCTCTTACTTTATTTTGTAAAACCACATCAAGATGGTCTTTATTCGTGCCATCAATCACCCCTAAACAAGTAACTGGTTTTGATTTGAAGGTGCTAAATAATTGATCTTTGCTACCAGTTCTTGAAGATAGAGTTAATTTATCTGAGGTTACTTTAATCATCGATTGCTCTTTAGCTAAGACATATAAAGGAGTCTTTTTACTTTCTTCTAAGATAATTAAAGAAATTAAATAAGCATTTTCTTGTAAGCGAGAAAGTGCCTTAACTCCTCCAGCTTTTGTCGACATAGGAGATAATTCATTTTCAGAATAAAGACAAGAATAACCATCTGACGATACCACGAGAAGGTTATTATCCCCATAAGTCAATCCAGCTTGAATGAGCTCATCTTCTTTATCTAAGCTGAAGGCTTTTGCTGTTCTAGCTATACGGTTCGTGGCAAATTCAGTGATTGAAGTTTTCTTAATCTTTCCGTTTTTAGAAAGCATGGTAAGGAAAACTCCTTCTTTTAAATCAGAATAAGCAAAACCAAATACTATTTTTTCATTGTTACCTAAGGCTCCAATTTCATTAATATGCTTTCCTTGTTCCTTCCATTTAGTCTCAGGAATCTTAAACACTGGAATAGAAAGATAATTACCCAAAGAGGTTATAAGCATTAAATTATCTGTTGAATAAACCTTGCCCCCACCTCTTAATACATCAAGATCTTTGAGTCCAGGTAAAACTTCAGGATTATATGATTTTAAGGAAGTTTTCTTTAAATAGCCATCTCTAGTAAAGGCAACAAATACCTCTTCCTTGGTCACTAAAGCCTTTAAATCTACCTTTAAATCAAGCTCTTCATCGAGGAAAGTAGTCATTCTAGGTGTATTAAATTTAGCCTTAATTTGCTTTAAATCCGCTGAAATAATTGAATTTACTTTATCTTCAGAGCTTAAGATGTTCTTACATTCGCTAATCTTATTTTTTAAATCATTAGATTCTTGAATTAATGTTGTGACATCAGTATTAGACAAACGATATAGTTGTAAATTCAATAAGGCTTCAGCTTGTCTTTCAGTAAATCCAAAGCGAGATATTAAGTTCTCTCTTGATTCAGATTTATCTTTAGAACTTCTAATTGTTTTAATTACTTCATCAATTATTGAAGTAGCTTTAATTAAGCCTTCTACAACGTGCAATCTATCTTCATACTTATCTAAATCGAATTTAGTTCTTCTTAAGATAACATCTTTTTGATGTTCAATATAACAATCAATTGCCTCAAGTAAGTTAACAGTATGAGGTCGATTATGGTCAATAACTAATAAATTAACCTTGATTGACGCGGTTAATACCCCTTTAGAAATAATAAACTTCTTAAGCTCATTTAAGTCAGTTGATTCATTAACTTCAATGACAATCCTTAATCCTTTTTTATCAGTTTCATCGCGAATATCATTAATTGCATCTAAGTTTGCCGAAACTCTTAATTTAGCTAATTCTCTTACTAACGAACGCTTTTCGATGCCGTAAGGAATCTGATCGATAACTATATTATGATTATTCTTATCATCTTCTAAAAATACATGGCACATCAATCTGATGATGCCCTTGCCAGTTTTATAGATATTAGGAATATCAGATCTATTTAAAATTTGCCCTCCAGTTGGGAAATCCGGGCCTTGAATAAATGATAAAAGATCATCAACTTGGCATCTTTTATGATGAATTCTATAGATGATCGCATCAATAACTTCGCCTAAATTATGAGGTGGAATATCAGTTGAGGCTCCAACGGCAACACCTTGAGAACCATTTACTAAAAGATTAGGAAATCTAGATGGTAAAACTATTGGTTCTAACTCTACATCATCGAAGTTAAGTTCCATATCGACTGTATCTTTATTTAAGTCGCGAATCATCTCTTCGGATATCTCGGCAAGTCTAGCTTCCGTGTAACGATAATGAGCTGGCCCATCGCCATCGATGTTACCATTATTCCCTTGGAAAACTATTAAAGGAATTCTCATCTTCCAGTTTTGAGATAATCTAACCATCGCATCATAAACTGAAGCATCACCATGAGGATGGAATCTACCGATAACCGCGCCGACGGTACGCGCGCATTTTCTAGTTGGTTTTGAGGCAATATTACCCTCAAGATACATCGTATAGATAATTCTTCGTTGAACCGGTTTTAAGCCATCTCTAACATCAGGAACTGCTCTTTCTTGAAGAACATATTTAGAATAACGGCCAAATCCAGTTGATAAAATTTCATCTATATCCTGCTGAACAATATTCTCAACAATATTTTCTTCTATTGACGATTTATTTTTTTTAGCCATTTGCATTCTCCTTCTTTATTTTCTGAAAGTCGCTTTTATCAGAGAAATCAATGTTTTCGTTAATCCATTTTTGTCTTCTAGAAGCATCTTTTCCCATGAATAGCTCAATCATATCTCCAGCAGTTACCAAATCGTTAATTGTTATTTGAATCAATCTTCGATTATGAGGATCCATCGTAGTAGTCCAAAGTTGTTCAGGATTCATCTCACCTAATCCTTTATATCTAGAGATAACATATCCTGCACCTATTTTCTTTCTTGCTTTATCTAAATCTTCATCGTTCCAACAAAATTCTTCAACTTCCTTCTTTCCGACCATCTTATGCACGCGATATAAAGGTGGACAAGCTGCATAAATATGTCCTTTTTCAATTAAAGGTCGCATCTTCTTAAAGAAGAAATTTAAAAGCAAATTTTGAATGTGACTACCATCAGTATCAGCATCGGTCATAATAATAATCTTGTTATAACGAAGATTTTTATAATTGAAATCTTTTCCCGCGCCGGTTCCAATGGTATAGGTTAAAGTTGATAGCTCCTCATTATTCATAAATGCTTCTTCTGCATCATTTGAAATATTCTTTGGTTTACCTCTTAAAGGTAATAATCCTTGATATAAAGAATCTCGACAATTCTTAACTGAACCACCTGCAGAATCTCCTTCGACGATAAATAATTCACATTTAGAAACATCTTTAGAAATTGGAGGAACTAATTTACCAGATAGAAGAAGCTGAGCTTTAGGATCGCTAGGCTTAATTACTTTACCGCTTCTAGCTTCGTCTAAAGTTTTTCTTGCATTTAATCTAGCCTCCGCGGCCTTCATTATCTTTTCTAATATCTTAGATGCAGTTGGCTTATTTTCCTTTAAGAAATAATAAACTTTATTATAGATAAAAGTTTGAACTTGAGGTCGAATGGAAGCCGTCCCTAATTTAGACTTAGTTTGGCCGATAAAATGAAGTTCAGTTTCATGAATCATCACCGAAATAACCGCGCGTAATCCTTCTTTAATATCTTCAGGATTAATTTTTTGGGTTGATTTAATATATCCTTCTTCTAAGGCATAATCATTGATAGCCTTATTAAATCCGGTTCTAAATCCTTGAACGTGAGTTCCTTCATCTGAGGTAAATACGGTATTAGCAAAGGAATATACCTTTTCATCATAATCATTATCTAAATAAGTAAAAGCAAACTCGATTTGATTTTTATCAACCATCTCTTTACCATGTATAATTGGGCAAAGCATCGTGCTATCTTTGATATTAGCTTGCAAAAAATCTACGATACCATTAGGATAGCAAAAAGTTTCTTTTGTATTAGTTCTTTGATCTTCAAGAACAATCTCGCATCCTGGTAATTGAGAGGCTGTATTATTTAAATGCTCATGGAATAATTCATATCTCCAAGTAATATCTTCAAGAGGATTTAACATTGGTTTAAAAGTAACAATAGAACCATGTTTTAAAGTAGTTCCTATCTGTCGAGGAGGAATCTTTATCTTACCTCCATTTTTATAACCACCTTCAATTATTTTTCCATCCTTGAAAACTGTAATATTTATATATTCAGCAAAAGCGTTGACGCAGGCAGCACCTACACCATGCAATCCAGATGAGGTTTGATATACTTTATCAGTGAATTTTCCACCTCCGTGAATGGTGCAAAAGATGATATCAAATCCATCTTTCTTCTCTTTTTCATTAAAATCATAAGGGATACCTCTTCCACGATCTTCAACCGAAAGAGAACCATCTTTTAATATGGTTACCTTAATATAGTTACCAAATCCTGCGACTACTTCATCAACTGAATTATCTATAATTTCCCAGGCAAGATGATGAGTCCCTAAATAATCTGTAGAACCAATATACATACCAGGTCTAGTTACGATAGGTTCAAGGTCATGAAGAATCTTTAAATCATTAGCCCCGTATTTAGTTTTTTTATTGTTTTCTTTTACATTAATAATATCATTTTCTTTATTCATTTTCGTTCCTCATTTATTTATATTACCAAAAATTAACGTTTATATCCATAAAATTGAGGTAATTTCAATGTCGAAAAAAATTAATGAATAATCGAGTAGTTCTTTTTATTTTAGGCAAAAAAATAGTAGGGATTGACCCTACTATTTAATAATCAATTAATAATTAGAAACGATATTTTTTAAATGCTCTTAAGCCTTCATAGACAGCTTCATCGCCTAATTCTTCTTCGATTCTTAATAATCTATTGTATTTAGCGATTCTGTCGGTACGAGAAGCGGAACCAGTCTTAATTTGTCCTGCATTAATTGCAACAGCTAAGTCAGCAATCGTGGTGTCCTCAGTTTCACCAGATCTATGAGATACCATGCAAGTATATGCATTGATTTGAGCTAATCTACAAGTATCTAATGTTTCAGTTAAAGAACCGATTTGGTTAACTTTAACTAAGACAGAATTAGCAACGTGACGTTTGATTCCTTCAGTTAAGAATGTTTTGTTAGTAACAAATAGATCATCACCAACTAATTGAATCTTATCACCTAATTCTTTAGTTAACTTCTCCCATCCTTCCCAATCGGATTCAGCTAAACCATCTTCGATTGTGATGATTGGATAAGTTTCGATCATTTCTTTGTACCAAGCGATCATCTCGTTACTTGTCTTGGTGCCTTGACCAGATTTAACTAATTTATAAGTCTTAGTTTCAGCATCATAGAATTCAGATGAAGCAACGTCCATTCCTAAGAAAATTTGTTTTCCAGGAACATATCCAGCTTTCTTAATTGCTTCCATGATTAATTCTAATGGTTCAGTATTTCCGTCTTTGCAAGAAGGAGCGAAACCACCTTCATCACCGACAGCGGTGACATATCCTTTTTTCTTTAAAACATCTTTTAAAGCGTGGAAAGTTTCAACACCTGCTCTTAAAGCTTCATGGAAAGTATCAAATCCAGCAGGAATGATGAAGAATTCTTGGAAGTCAACAGTTGAATCTGCGTGAGCTCCGCCGTTAACAACGTTCATCATTGGAGTAGGTAAGACTTTAGCGTTAACTCCACCTAGATAACGATATAAAGGCATATTTAATGCTTTTGCAGCTGCTCTAGCGCATGCTAATGAAACAGCTAAAATTGCGTTTGCACCTAAGTTCTTTTTAAATGGAGTGCCATCTAAATCTAACATAGTTCTATCGATGGTTAATTGATCAAAAACATTTAATCCTTCTACTTTAGGTGCAATCTTTGCATTGACATTTTCAACAGCTTTTAAGACGCCTTTCCCTAAATAACGAGATTTGTCACCATCTCTTAACTCTAATGCTTCATTCTCTCCAGTTGATGCTCCTGAAGGAACAATAGCGATTTCCGATAGGCCGCTTTCTAATGTGACTTCGACCTCAACGGTTGGATTTCCTCTTGAATCGAGGACTTCTCTTGCGTGAATTTTTGAAATTTTCATTTTTCTAAATACCTCTTCTTTTATGATAGCTATTTTTAATCAATTTGCAATAATTCGCATCTATTAGATAAAAAAATATCGATAAATCATATTTATTACAATTATCGAAAATTCTAAACAAACAATAAAAATTCTATATAATAAGCAAGAGGAGAAATTTTATGGATGTTTTTATCTTAATATGCTCAATTCTATTAAGTTTAATAATCGGTTACCTCTTTGGATCAATTTCTAATGGAGTTTTAATTGGTAAGATATTTTTTCATGTCGATGTTAGGACTTTAGGTTCTCATAATGCTGGAGGAACTAACACCGGTCGGGTATTAGGAAAGAAATTTGGTTTATTAACTATCATATTAGATATGTTGAAGACTATGCTTGCTATGTGGCTAGTATTACTTCTTACTTCAATACCTGCTATTAATGATTTATTAATCATCGATAAATCTTACTTAGTTTACATTGCAGGAGTTGGAGCCTCCTTAGGTCATACCTTTCCTATCTTTTTCCAATTTAAAGGAGGTAAGGCAGTTGCCTGCATGTTTGGAATTTTATTCGCGACTAACTGGCTTTTAGCCTTAATCGCCCTTGCTGGATTCTGTCTTGTTTTCTTTACAACTAAATACGTTTCTTTAGGCTCAATGGCATCTGGAATTGTTGCTTGCTTAGTTTCTTTTATTCCTAATTTTAGTCAAAATTTCATGAACTTTAGTCTATTAGGTGATATATATTATTCTCTCTTTTTAGTGTTCGTGGCAATTTATGTAATCGTAAGACATAGAACTAATATTATTAGATTGCTTCATCATGAGGAAAATAAAGCAAAATGGTTAACAAAAAAAGAAGATAAGAAACAATCTTCTTTAAATCATAACGATAAGGATATTGAATCTGATAATAACTCTAATAATTAGTTTTTTAAGATTATTCGCTGATTTCGAATTCAATAGCTAACGCGCCGTATTTTTCGATTCTTTCTATAGAATAATATTTTTCCATATCGTGATACGAAGCGATTTCATCATTTCTATATCCAAGCTTAGTTAGATCATTATTCTCATATAATTCTTTAAAATCATCGTATAAACGAATATCGATAACCTTCACTTTAATAAATTCATCAATATTCAATCTTTCATTTGTTTGACTATCGTTTAATTTAAAAATTAAACGAAGTATTTACAAAATAGTTGGTAAAAAATCTTTTATTTTAGGTCTTTTTGACGGAAATTCACTCCATATTGG
>CALVJO010000004.1 GCA_944332225.1 uncultured Bacilli bacterium
GTGTTAAGTTTTATTAACTATTCAAATTCTATTTATTTTACTTTTTTAATTCATATCTTTCTCGGTGAATAGTAACTATTCATACAAGTATCTTTTTGCTTTAACTTGATTATTTTCTAAAATTTTTTATTATATAGATGTGGTTAGAGAAGCGTAGTTTCCTAGGTAAACGGGGCTTAGCTCTAACCACATTTTTGTTAATTAGAATCAATAATACTTTGAATTGTTTAAACGTAATCTAAAAATTTGATTTTTAAGCCTTAATTATATTTTGAAGCAAAAAATATAATTAAGGTAGAAAGATAAAGTTACAAAAATATTACCGATAATTCATAAATTTTTTATTTTTCTTTAAAATTGATTAAAATATGTATTATAGGTAATATTTATGAACAAGATTGGAGAATTTGTTAAGCAAAAAAGAAAAGAAAATAATCTAAAACAAGAAGATTTAGCCCTTTACGCTGGAGTAAGCACGAAGTTTATAAGTCAATTAGAAAACGGAAAAGCAACACTAAAACTTGATAAAATTAATCAAGTATTAGCTATTTTTGACAGCGAACTAATCCCATCTAGGAAGAATTAATTATGAAAAGAGCTAAAGTTTTTAATAATGATGTATTATGCGGGTATTTAAATCGATCAATTTAATAATAGATGGGAAACTAGAGATGGAGGTCAAACTTTCTCTAGAGCTCAATAATCATCATTGTTATTTCTAAAAAAGATAGATTTTATTTCTATCTTTTTATTTTGAATATTCTAAATTTGGATTGTTTAATAAACTGGTTAAGTATTTATTTATGTAATACTTAGCCATTGGTAAATCTTGTGATAGATAATTCCCACATTCTTTTGGGCTTGCTCCAGGTATCTCACCTTCATAAGAGACTATAAATTTACACATATCGATAATAAGAGGCAAGACATCCTTTGATTCTAATTTTCCAAACATAATTAAATAAAAACCGGTACGGCAACCCATCGGACCAAAATAGACGATTCTATTTTTATCCTTACAATTACGTAAATATGTAGCCCCTAAATGCTCAATGGTATGTAAGGCGTTAATATCAATAACAGGTTCTATATTAGGTGAAGTCATCCTTAAATCAAATGTGGTTACACAGTTTTCGTTATATGAATCGATTCTAGATACATATAACCCCTTTTTTAAGGTTAGATGATTGACAGTAAATGAAGCAATTTTATCCATAAGTCTCACTTTCTAAATACATTTCTTTCTAATTAATTATATATAATTTTCATCAATAAAAATAAATAAACAATCAAAAAGGAGCATCGCTGCTCCTTTGATTCTTACTTTTTATCTTGTAAGTCTTTTATTTGTTTTTCTAACTGCTTGATGATTCGATCTTTTTCTTTTAGTTCCTTTTTCAGATTTTTAACTTCATCTTTAAACGGATCTTTTGAACTTATAATCTGCTCATCAGCTATCTCTTCAGGAGATGAATCATCATTAGAAGGAACATCTCCTCCGTAAGCTAGAGCCTGCTTTTTCTTCCTTTCAGGTAAGAATAATGAGACTACGCTCCAGGCGAGAAGACCAAAAACGATGACGTTTATAACAACTAGCAATGGAACCCACCAGTTAAACCCTCTTTCAATCGTTTGTGGCGCGGTTATCTCTACCTTGAATTCATTATCTCCAGTATCAGTTTTTGCTTGATAATAAGTATTACAAATCGTGTAGATAATTGACTTTGCAGAAGAACGAGCTAAGTTAACATCAGTCGTATTATCTAAATCAAGCTTTCCATATCTTCCAGCTTTACCATATTGAGGATTAAGCTGCAAGTTAAGCCCTGCTCTAATTCCGCTAGATAAGACCATGTTAGAATCATCTCCAGAGTCATAGTCAGTTACCACAGTTCCTTTAAATCCGAATTCAGTTCTAAGCACTCCGTCAATCATAGCTTGGTTAGATCCAGCCCATGTAGCCCCAATCTTATTAAATGAGACCATAACTGCATTTGCTTTACCTTGCTTAATAGCTATCTCAAACGGTTTTAAATAGTTTTCACGAAGATTTTGTTCCGTGCACCAAACTCTTTGAGAGGTGTAAGGAGATGAATCATATAAAGCTAAGTGTTTAATATAAGCATAGACACCGTTGCTCGCGGCACCTTTAATATAGTAAGCAGCATATAATCCGCTTAAGACAGGATCCTCAGAATAATATTCATAATTACGTCCATTTTCTGATTCACGATGGAGATTAACTCCCGGCGCGTAGATTCCTGATATACCAAAGTTTTGACCATCCATACCGATAATTTGCCCGGCTTGATAGAGAAGTTCCTTATTCCAAGTTTGACCAACTAAGTTTTCACATGGAAAAGCGGTCATATTTGAGCCAGGAACATTTGGGGAAAGATTAGTTCTATTGAATCCAGAAGGACCATCATACTCTAAATTAACTGGTTTTCCGATGCTTTCGATAGCTCTTGAACCATATCCTCCATCTTCAACGATTCTTCTTAATTCTTCTTTGCTCATTTGATTAAGCAATTGATTCCAAGTATCGTCATTAAAGTTGTCTGGATTACCAAGCTTCATCATTAATTCTTCATTATATTTAAGCTTGCCATTATATTCTTTGTCACCATTGAATTCTTCATAGCTGACAAAGCTGCCATCTTCTTTAGTTATTAATCTAAGATTATTTTCTTGATCCATCGTAGGCATAGAATCATAGACATAATCATCATAAACATAAGTTGAATATGCAGATAAATCTCTAGAATCAGGATTTTCTTCTTTAGTTACAGGAAGAGTTTCCTTCATATTAGATCTAGACATAAATGTCCAATCCATTCCGTTTTCACCGATGGTAGAACCATCTAAAGAGAATCCTCCGTAAGCATCTTCTCCGGTGAAACGATTCTTAATTCTTCCTCCAGATACAGGATCTTTACGATAACGGAAATCTTCGTTAACATTATAAGTTAAGATATTATTTTCCATTCCTTCTTTTAAACTATGAGAATCAGTTTGGAATTTTAATTGGTACTCTCCCGCGTCAAGTTCCCATCCGGTCATTTCATTTTTATTATCATCGTAAGCATCATAACTTGCGAATTGATAAGGGGTGACTGTGAAAGTTAATGTCGCAGTTTGATTAACATCAAGTAATGGTGTCTTTTCA
Organism: uncultured Bacilli bacterium; assembly: GCA_944332225.1. Taxonomy (GTDB): domain Bacteria; phylum Bacillota_I; class Bacilli_A; order RFN20; family CAG-449; genus CALVJO01. The sequence goes on from CALVJO010000004.1 coordinate 3,170, forward strand.
AAATCTAAGAGAATAACGTGAGATTTTTCAACTTCGCCTTCATAGTACGGCGCGGTTAAATATAATTCGACTACATCTTTACCAGGCACTTGACCTGTGTTGGTGACATCGACTTTAATCTCGATTTCAGATTCGCTATCGATGATTGAGTTATTTGGTAATGATACTGAATTAAGTTTCCATGAGAAATCTGTATAGCTGAGGCCGTGACCGAAAGGATATTGAACCACCGCGTCATAACCAGTTTTTTCGTCTTTGGTACCTTCAAAGATAACCTTGTCTGAGAAAACATTTTCAGCATCAGCAGTTTCATAGAATTTATAACCTAGATAAATATCTTCAGCATAGACGATATCATTACCTATCGAGTTTACTCTTGCCGGTTCATTAATCTCTGGATTATAAACGATGGTATCAGCTAATTTTCCTGATGGATTAACTGCTCCTGATAAGACTTTGCCAATAGAAGCCGCGCCACTTTGACCCATGTAGCCAACATTTAATGCCGCGCCAATATTTCCAAAATTAGTTTCATCATCGATGAAGCCCATATCCATAATAGAACCAGTATTGAAGATGACAACAACATTCTCAAAGTTTGAGGTGCACATCTTGATTAAAGATTCTTCTTCAGTAGAAATCTCACTAAAGGAACGAGTCTCATCAGTTGGAAGATCATGCTTATATTGCTTGTCGTAGATTCTTCCAATATATTCTCCGCTGTAACGGGAAAGAACAATAATCGCCGTATCTGAGAATGATTTAGCTCTAGAGACCACATCATCAGGGAAAGCAGTCGCGGTGACAGGTTCTTTTAATTTCGTGGAATAACGATTGTTCCAAGAAGCTGAATCACCCCAGTCTTGGTCTTCATCCTTACACCAATCTTCATAGATATTGATGATTTCTTCATTATAAGTGAAGCCCGCATCCTTTAATCCTTGTAAGAAGTTAACTCTATTATCTGGATAGATATATGATCTACCAGAACCATTGCCGGTTAGAAGGAATCCGCTGTCGGTCGCGCCCCATCCAAAGACATTGATGTTTTTAGTTTGTAATGGTAGAGTTGGCTTTCCATTATTCTCTTTGTTCTTTAGTAAAACAACGCCTTCATCAGCAATTTTTCTAACTACTCCATCAGCAGTTTTTGCCGATTCTTCAATTGATTGATCATTCCCAGTTAATTGCTCAGCAACTCCAAGGAAGGTTGAGATAATGTCAGAATATTTATAAGCAAAGCAGTCTCCAACAATTAAGGCAATTGAGAAAAGTGAGGCGATTGCAATTCCTGCAATATGCGTCTTTTTAATTTTTTTCTTTATTAACGACATAATAACCCTCGCTAGAATTGAATCTTGATCTTATCGACGTTTGCAGCTCTTTGAGAACCATCAAAGTCAGTTATATATCCCGTGCATTCAAGAGATATTTTGTTATATCCTTTTTTGAGATTGACTGAGGTAATCACGCTTTCAGTCCATAAGAACCAAATAGATTCTCCATTTTGCCCAGTTCTACCTTTAACCATGACATCATCGCCTACTGAAACAGCTTGATCATCAACTTTTAAGGAGAAGATATCATTGAATTTTGTGTCCTTAGTTTCAGTTGAACCTTGGACGCGGTTAATAGAAGAAGCCACTAAAACTAATGTTGCATCATTAACTTCGCTATCGCTATAGACGAAGAAATCGATGATATTACCTTTTTTAATATTCTCAACCGCGGTTTGCTTGTTCGCGTTAGTTTTAATTCTCGCGCCATCACCGTCAGTTGTTATTTTCGTGTAGCTCTCCGTAGGGCCAGTTACACCTTCTTCATAAACATGTTCAGCTTCCACTTCGATACCTGTAGAGATATTTAAGACAAATGAAGCTTGCTTTGAGACATCTCCAGTAACTATTTCGACGTAGAAAGTGACGCTAGATTTAGAATAATCTTTATCTAATAAATCACCATCTTCATAGACATTACCAAATTCATCTTTAATAGAGTAATTCTTTGCATTTTCATCGACATAACCATTTTCATAGGTAGCTTTAACTACTAATCCACCTAAATTTAAAGCTGTTCCTTTGGTGTAATTAGTGATTGAAGGCAAGGAAGTTAATTCAACAGATTGAATATCAGGAAGAACCATCTCAATTGTTTCCTTCCAAGAATAATTCTTATAAGTGAAGGTAATTTCAGTATCGTTATAACCTAAAGGTCCGTCAGGTGTCCAAGAAAGATATTCAGCATCAGGTCCTAAACCTTTATCTTCATCATATCCATTACGATAGGTGACATCAAACTTTAATCCGGTTGGATCAAATACATCTCCTGGATTATAAGTAAGTTTTGAAGGATGTGAAGTAACGTTAACTCCGGTGACGAAGTCTCCTGATTCCTCCGCTTTAGAAGAGGAACGAATTTCTAATTTATCGATGTTTGGAGTTCTAGGATAATTATCAGATCCTGCCTGCGCGCCGATAGTTTCCAAAGTGATTTTATTATATCCTTGCTTGATATCCATCTGTCCAAGAGGAACTTCAACCCAGTTAGTCCACTTCGTAGTCGCTGAACCGGTTGGAGGATATTCTTTACCTTGAATGATTAAGTCATCTGATAGCCAAATCTCTTCATTATCTTCACCAAAATACATCTTGAATATTTTGTTGACATTCATATCATCCATCTTTTGCTCAGAATCTAAAGTCTTAGTTGAAGATGCGATTAAGACGATATCAGCATTTTCCATGTCCGCGGAAGAATAAATATAGAATTCAATCTTCATTCCAACGTTAACATCGCCTAAATATCCTTCTCCGGTGAAGGTAGAATCTTGCTTTAAGTGAGTTTTAGAATTATCGTCATTAAATTCTAGATCCATAGAGTTTCCGCTGATGACGGTATAGCTTTGATCAGTAGGTGCAGGATCTCCGCTTTCAGGGTCGTAGACATTTTCAACTTGCACGGTAATTCCTGAATATACTGTGATGGTGAAAGTATCAGTTTTAGTAACTCCATTAGAAGTCACAGATACAGTTAATTCGATTTCTCCGGTGACATCTAAGACCTTTCCTTGCTCATATACATTACCATCTTTATCGGTGACAACGTATTTAGTTTCGTTAGGTTCAACGCCTTCTTCGTAGGTAGCTTGGACAGTTAATCCAGTTAGATCGAATGAATCACCTAACTCATAAGTTTTGACATCTGGTTCTCTTGTGATTTCGACGCCTTGTAAAGTTTTAGGCGTAACTGTGATAGGAATATCCTTTGAGAATCCATCAATTGTAATCGTGATGTGAGTTACATCAGTAGTAAGAGGTCCTCTAGGGGAATAAGAGTCTAAGTCCGCGCCGGTTAAACCTGTTTCAACCTCACCGCTTTCATAGATGATGTTGAATTTTAATCCAGCAGTCTTAAATTCCTCTCCTTCCTTGTACTCGGTTTTTGATGGCATAGATGTAATCTCTAAATCTTTAATCGCATCTTCTGCCACGCTGGTAGTAGACTCGCTCGTTGGAGGGGTTGTCGAACTTGTCTGTTGAGGGCCACCGCATGAAGCTAAAATGATAGCTAATGGGATTAAGGCACCAATTAAAATGTGTTTCTTTTTCATTGTGTTCTCCTTGACCTAAGTAGTAAAAAAACTTTTAGGATGATTTAATGCTATGAAATCGCTTACAAATAAACTAGACGTACATCGTCATCGGTTATTTTTATTTCGTAACTAGTTAAAAAATAAAATATTTAGATTGAAAACTTGGTTCGAGGTCTTGATTGACATTTCACCTTGATATTTATCCACTAGATATTTAACACTTTTCATTCCATAGCCATGATATGCGCTATCTTTTTTCGTGGTTTTAGGTAATTTGTCTTCAAAAACAATATTGCCATCATAATAGTTATGAATATTAATGGTGATAAATGAATTATTCTTTTTTATTGAAAGAGAGATTGTCCTTTTATCTAAAGGTAATGGCTCAACGGCTTCGATTGCATTATCGATGATGTTGCCAAATAAGGAATAAAGATCTCCCGCGGACATGAAAGTTAAAAGCTCTCCATCAACTATGCAGCAAAGTTTGATATTCTTTTCGTTGCAGTAAAGGCTTTTTTCCGTGAGGATGATATCTAAAGGCTCATTTCCAGTTTTTACATTCGCATCATAAATTGAGATGGTATCTTCTATCTCTTTAACAACATTTTCATCAATGTATTTGTTTTTTCCGATCTCTCTAATCTGATGTTTTAAATCATGGCATTTTTGATTTATTAAATTTATGTTCATCTTGTTTTCTTGGTATTGTTTCTCTTTTTCTTTAAACAATCTGGTGATTATTTGTAATGAGGTTTCAAGTCTTCCCCTGCTTTCTTCCATGAACAATAGATATAAAGCGATGATGCAGCAAAAAATATTAAACACATTTAAAGTAGCAAAGTAACCTCGATACATGTTTCCTTGATTGAAATCAGCGATGAAGACGCTGACGATTATATCAAAAAATAAGATTAACGCGCCGATTAAACCAGTTTTCGTATTTATATAATCTGATTTGATCAAACTTGTGATTTTTTTGCTAGTCGCTAAATAGCCAATGACATAAGTGATGTAGTAGATAAAGACATAAACGATAATCGTGAATGGATTCCCTGAGACGAAAGAGTTTCCGTTGCTAGAATAAATTAAAAAAGCATCATAGACTCCTGAACCGATTACTATTTCAACATTAGATATTCCTGATACTATCGCAAAGAATTCAAAAAGCTCATAGGCGATATGTTGAAAAGTATACGCGGCGACTCCAAAAAAGAATAGCTTTAAAAAAGAGCCTTTAAAGCAAATTTTTATTCCTATTAACGTGGTAAAGAATAAAAAGAAATAGAAAAAACAACTATAGAAAGGATTATCGACATATGGAGTAAAAACTGCTATTAAAACAATCCCAACAAGAGATAAAAATAGTTTAAGAAAAAAATATTTTTGTCTCTTAAGTCTAAATACAATTAATCCTTCAGCTATCAAAAGTTCAAAAATGAATATAAGATTTTGAACAATAATCATATCGATCCTCCAAGAAAGTCCGCGACATCCTTGAGAAAAGATTTCTTTTTTGATCTAGAGATAGCTAATGTTTCATTCCCTAGATATAAAGTAAAATCATCAATCTTGGTAACAAATTTTAAATTCACTAGATAGCAGTTATTACATCTAGAGAAATTATATTTACCTAGTTGCTCTTCCATCTTTGATAAAGAACCAAAAGAGGTTAAGTCACCATCTAAAGTATGAAACACTAAACGGTGATTGAACACTTCAATATATTTGATATCTCTAATTGGAACCACATGAGATGAGGTTTTATCGTTGATGATGATTTTCTCATGAAGATTTGATGATATTTTTTTATAAGCTCTTTGAATCTTAAGTAATAAATTAGGATAGGAAACTGGCTTTACAATAAAATCCATCGCATCAACTAAATATCCATCAACCGCGTATTGAGCCATATTCGTGATGAATATTAAGATAACGTTTTGATCCTTTTCTCTTAACAACTTTGAAGTTTCTAATCCATCCGCGCCGGGAAGTTCAATATCCATGAATACTATGTCGCAGTTACCATTATATTTATCTAAGAATTGAAGGGGCTTATCGTAAAGAGAGATATCTCCGACTAAACCAAGCTCATTCATAGCTTTATTTAGATAATCAATCAATATATTCGCGTCTTCTTTATTATCCTCAACAATGCTAATACGTATTTTATCCATAACTATCCTAATAATGAGAATAAACTAAAATATAGTAAAATTGCAAAAGTATTTTAAAAAGAAAAATCTAATTAAGCTTTTTATAAATAATGTATATACCAATATTATATATTCTTATAAGCAAACTATTAATTGAATAAATTTCATAGACAAGTTCACCTTTAAACCGCTTTCAATCAATGTTTTCTTGATGCTTAAAAAATTGAGTTTATAATCATTTAGGAGAAAAGCTTATGTTTGATTTTATAAATTTAATTTCCTTACCAATCGCACCTAGTAATATGCAAGAACCATATCTTATCCTCTTGCCTATTGCCTTGATTTTATTGTTTTGCAAGTTGTTTGCCCTGATTTGCAAAAAAATAAAAATTCCTGAAGTAATTGGCTTCCTTCTCGCTGGATTATTTTTAGGATTAATTATTTTAATTCCTAATCAAACTGTTTTTACAACTTACACGATGGAAGGCGTCGACGATTTAGCTAAAATTGGAGTTGTTTTACTTATGTTCTCCGCGGGATTAGAGACTGATTTACATAAGATTAAATCTGTGGGTATTCCTTCATTAGTGATAACTACATTAGGTGTTATAGTTCCTTTGATACTAGGTACTTTAGCCTCATATTTAATCCTTCATAATAGCTTTAACGAATCGTTATTCTATGGAGTTATCTTAACTGCAACTTCAGTTTCTGTCACTGTTGCTACCTTAAAAGAGATGGGAAAACTTGATACAAAATATGGAATGAGCATCATCTCCGCGGCTATTTTAGATGATGTAATCGGTATCGTTTTATTATCATTAATCATCACTATTGACGGAGGTAACGGAGACGTTATCTATGTTAGTGATCCTTCATGGAACATGGTCATAACTATTCTTGTGATGGCTTCATTCTTCGTTTTATCGTTCATCGTTGGAATATTGATTAGAAAGCTATTTAAATATCTAGATGATAAGTATCCTCATCATCGGAGAATTCCTCTTTTTGCCTATGTTCTTTGCTTTTTATTCGCATACATCTCGGAACGCTTCTTCCAGGTTGCCGACATAACCGGAGCCTATATATGTGGATTAATTCTATCTTCTACAAAATCAAAAGATTATATTGACCATCGTACAGACTCTATTTCTAATTTATTTTTTACCCCGATTTTTTTCTGCTCAATAGCCTTTAAAATGTATACAGGTGACCTCCAATTTGATAATCCATCGTTTATCACATTTGGCCTTGTATGGGTGTTGATGGGCCTCCTTGGTAAGGTGATCGGAGCCTTCATAGGCGCGAAGATAACCGGCTTTAAAACTAGAGAATCATTTATGATAGGAATTGGAATGATGGCCCGCGCGGAGGTAGTTATCGTATCTGCTCAAAAAGGAGTTGATTCCAAAATGGTATCATCCTCCATTATTCCTTTCACTTTAATATTGATAATCACCTCTTCATTATTGACTCCGTTATTATTAAAAATCACGGGAAAGAAACTTAATGATGAGACGCCTAATGAACCTCTTACAATAGAACACAATCAAGAAAATTAATCAAAAAGCCATGTCTAATCTTCATTATATTTAGATGATTATTAACATGGCTTTTAATTTAGAATTTAATGTTTCAATGCGTTATAGGAATAGTATTCTTCATCCTTTTTAATATCTATGGTCTCATCTGATTCTTCGTATAGATAGAATGAGGCATCTTGATATAATTCTTCAAAATCTTTCAAAGTCAGATAGTAAGTTAGATTCTTACTCATAATAAAGATTTTTTGACGTTTTAATGAGGCAAGATATTTACTTTTATCACTGAAAAAGAGAATTATTTTCCCTTCTTTTAAAAAGGAGATCGCTTCGGTAAATGTTAACTTATTCATTGTAATTAGTCTTTAAAGAGATATAAGCTGTCTCTTTTTTATGCTTATCTTCATACTCTAGATGGTACCCTAAGTTTTGAAGTCTTTCTTGAGTTAATTTTATCTTGCTAAACTGAGGTATCTTTTTAATCTCCGCGACTAAATTCGAGTAATATAATTTATCTTTATTATTTTGAAATGTGTTCACTAAGGCTAAATTAATTGCCTCCTCTAGCAAGAATTCAGTTTGTTTTCTTTTTGATAATTTAGTTTCTTTTGTTTTTGTTTTACTTTCTTTTTTAACTTCTGCCTTAACTTGCTTCTCTTTAGGCTTTAAATCCTCAACAAAAATATAATCATCAAATAAAGAAATATACTCTTCAGTTGAGGTCTTATTCGAGCCTACCCCAATTACTTTTTTATTTAAGGTATGAAGCTTGATACAAAGCTCCGCGTAATCTTGATCGTTACTAACAATACAGAATGTAGGAATATCTGTGGTATAGGCTAAATCAAGGCATTCAACATAGAGCCTAAAATCGAGAAGATTCTTTCTAAATTCTCCATAGGTGCAGCATAATTCCAAACGATATTTTTTTAAATCTTCGATTAGTTCATTTTTCTTTATTTTATTTAGATCATGAACAATTAATTTTCGAGGATAGATTAAGGTAAAACCTTGTTTTTCTAATTTATCGAATAATAAATCTAGAATCTCATGCGGTTTCACATTTTCAGAATCAAATAAAATTGCGATTTGATTGTTGAACATATTTTTCCTTTCTAGCGGAAAAAATGAATTAATTCGCGATAGACACCTTCTTCATCATTTGAAAATTCAGTCTCTTTAAAACAATATTTTTTCAGTTGTTTTGAAGATGAATTTTTCATCTTAAATCCATATTTGCTGGCTTGAATCATCTTTAAATCATTATCATTATCTCCAAAAGAGATAACTTGATCCTTTTTAATAGAGAATTTTTTCATCAAATACTCTAAGCAATCTCCTTTTGATGATTCTTTATTTAAGATTTCAATAAAATTATCGTGGCTTCTAAATACTTGATAATCTAAAAAAGTGTTTTTAATTAGATTATAGTAGAGATCTAATTTATCTTTTGAATCGGCAATGGTCATTTTAATAAATGATTCATTTGAATAATTAGCTAAATTAGTCTCATTGAGCTTAACATCAGTTATCTTTTCTTCTAAATAGACATAATCGGTGATCTTATTAGTTACTAATAAGCCTGATAATGTGTAAGCAAAGAATCCTAAGTTTAATTTAGATATTAAGGATAAACCTTCTTTGATTACATCATAAGAGATTGTCTTGGTGAAAATTGGAGTTAAAGATTGATTTAGAACAATCTTGCTTCCGTTAAATGATATCGAGTAATCATCGATACCAGTTAAGTCTAAAAGTGAAAGATACTTTTTAAATGAAGTCTCTGGCCTTCCTGAAGCAAGAACAATTTTAACTCCTGAAGAATGAATTTGTTTTAGAAGATTAACTGTGTTAGGTGATATCTCTTTTTTTGAATCTAGTAAGGTACCATCTAAATCTAAAGCGATTAATTTTATTTTTTCCACATCAAAATATTAATTATTTTTACTCTTGAATTCAATTTATCTTAACATTAATTATTTTTTTGGAAAAAGAAGATTATTTTGCCTATATTAATATTATGTTACGAATTCAAGATATTTCATTTTTAAAAAATGACATCAAATTAACGATTATTAATGATAAAGCTTTAGAATCTTTCATTATCGATAAAGAGATTTTTTCAAATCATTTTTTGTATGTTAATAAAGAATTATCTGCTGACGAGTTCGATAAGATTAAAAAAGAAGTTTATCTTAAAAATATCAGAAATAAAGTTGTAAAAAAGATTATTAATAAGCCTCTTTCAACATATGAGGTAAGACAATTTTTAAAAAACGAATCATTAGACGAAGAAAACATTAATTTATTAATTACCTATTTAAGTGAAATTCATCTTATAGATGATGAGAATTTAATGAAGGATTTAATCTCAATTTATGAAAATAAAAACTATTCATATCAAAAAATAAAAATGAAATTAAAACAAAGAGGATTAGAAACCTCCCTTAAGGAAGATATCTCTCTTGAAGAAAAAAAGGCAGAAGAGATATTTAATTCTTACTATCGAACAATTAAAAAGTATTCTTTAAAAGAGCAAAAAACTAAGATGAATGATTATCTTATTAGACAAGGATTTTCCCCTGTAGTTAAAGATAAAGTTATCGAAAAATTATTTGTTGAAGATGATGATTTAGAAGATGAAAATTTAAAAAGAACAATCAATTTATACTTAGTTAAACATGCAACTTTTGATAATCAAGATCGAGATAAATTAATTTCTAGTCTTCTTAGAAAAGGTTACAAGTTAGATAAAATAAAGAAAACTCTAGAAAATATCGATAAATAACTTCTTGCAAGTCATTAAATAGTTAGTAGTTACGCATAATTAATAAAAAATAGTTTATAGTCTAATTTTTTCATATATTTCAAAGGGAATTTTGCTTCTAAAACAAAAAAATAATACAAGACTATCTACTATTTTTTTATTATTGAAATGAAAGAAACGCTAATTGATGGTAGAATATAAGCGAGGAGAGATTTAATGGAAAAATTTATAAATGAGTTTAAAGAAGGAGATAAAATTAACGCAGAATTATTATTAGTTAATTTTACTAAAGGTGTATCAAATGCCGGGGCTCCATATATAAGTTTGGTATTACAGGATAACACTGGAGCCATTGAAGCAAAGAAATGGGATATTAAAGATGTCGATTTACAAATGTTAACAATCGGGCATGTCTATTTATTTAACGCTGATGTTATTGATTATCGAGGTACATTACAATTAAAAATTGCTGGTATTCAAGAAGTGGAACAAAACTCGATTGACTACACTAAATTTTGCTTACCTGCTCCTATTAAAAGAGAGGACATGATTAATAGATTAAATGGTTATTTGAGATCATTTAAAGATGAAGATATTAAGAAAATAGTTAATTATCTTGTAGAAAAGCATTACAACGATTTTATTAATTTCCCGGCAGCTGTTAGAAATCACCATGAACATTTATCAGGACTTCTTTATCATACCTTGTCTATGGCGGACATCGGCGATTTTCTTGCCTCATATTATGATGATGTTGATCGCGATATGTTAATCGCTGGAATCATTTTGCACGATGTTGGAAAGACCATTGAATTATCAGGTCCTATCGCCACGAGATATACTCTAGAAGGAAGATTAATCGGCCATTTAGTTATATGCGCGAATGAAATTCATGAAGCGGCTATAAAATTGAATATTGATAAGGAAAAAGCAATATTGTTAGAGCATATGATTTTAGCCCATCACGGAGAGAAAGAATATGGTTCTCCAGTCGTACCGATGACAAAAGAAGCCTTTATGTTGCATGCGATAGATGATCTAGATGCTAAAATGAATATGATTTCTAAAGGCTTAAATGGTATAGCTGAAGGTGAGTTTTCTCCTCGATTAATCGCATTTGATGGACAAAACTTCTACAAACCTAAAAATAAAAAGCAGTAGTTGATACTGCTTTTCTTTTATAATTCGTCTTTAATTTTATTAGCGATTGTTGGGAGAGATAATTGCTCAATTTGTTTTGGCATAAAATCAATCTTAAGGTTGTCATTATAATCATATCTAGGGATGACATGAATATGAAAGTGGAAGACTGATTGACCGGCAATCTCGTTAGTGTTTATCAATATATTGCATCCTTTTGCTCCTAAACCGGCAATTTGAGCTTGAGCTATTTTTTGAGCAACGTTAATTGCTCGATCTAATAGATCTTTTGGTACGTAGAGAAAATTTTGAAAGTGTTCTTTGGTGATAACTAAAGCGTGACCAACAGTTACCGGATTAGCGTCTAAAAAAGCTAGGATATAATCATCTTCATAAACCTTATTAGCCTTGATTTCTCCTTCTACAATTTTACAAAAAATACATTCTGACATAGTTATTGAACTCCTTTAGATAATTATAAACCATTTTTTAAAATGGGATAATAAAAAGGAGCTTTCGCTCCTGATTATTAATTTTTATAAGAATAATTATCATCGAAGACAGATGGATAATTTGTTTCGATGTAATCGTAGAAGTCTTGGTCACCGAAGGTTAAATCATAGTAATCAAGATAGTAAGTGAATGCTGAAGTTTGATAATTTTCAGTATCACCTAAGATTCTAGCAATCTCTTGAGCAACTTCAGCATTTTGTTCATCACGGAATGATGAAGTATTATAATATCCGTTTACGATGACAATATAATATGATGAAGTTCCTGAATCGTAAATTGCGTATTGTGATGAATAATCACCAGGTGCTGGATTTGATGGAACGCTCTCTGGAGTTAATAATGTAATATCACCATAAGTATCTGAATGGATAGTATCAAGATAGTTTTCTACTACACCTCTAAAGAGTCTAGATGTAATGCTTGATGGTAAATCAGATAATCCACCTGATCTAACAGCCATTCCATCATCATAGTAAATTGTTGATGATTGTAGTTCTCTCTCTTTTAATGTGATACCCCATTCAAGAGGATAAGAATAGCTACCGGTGTATTCTGAAGCTAAGGTTGAGTTATAGTTTGGATCAGTATCTTTTAAGAATTCCCATTCTCCATCAGGTTCGCTTTGAGTGGCAACGTGAGATAAATCCTCAGCCATCTCATCGGATTTTGTGAAGATTCCAGCTGTGGAAGCAAATTCAGCTTCTTTATGAGCTGTTGAATTAGGATCGCTTAATTCATTTTCATCATAGACTCCATTATAAAGTCTAGAGAGTGATATTAAATCGAATGAATCGGTAGGTAATCTACCATTAAAGTAAGCATCGAAATAAGCGTTAATCAATCTTGGTACTGAATCTAAGTGATCTTCAATATTAGTTAATTGAATGTAAGTAACATCTCTAGCGTATGATCTTCCGATAGTATTGAAATCTCTATTGTAGATATATACGGATGTTAATAAAGTCTTGAGATAAGAAGGATAAATCTCTTTTTCAATATAATCGGTATAATCAGCGAAGAAGATATCTTCATAGGTTGAATCAGCAGTGATTAAGTAATCAGTATTATAGTCCTCATGACCTGGAATTAAATCTCCAACTAAGTAAAGTTGAGATCTTAATTCATTAACTAACTTCTCTTCTTGGAAAAGATAGTCAACGTTATAAGAATCTCCCTTAGCTATATCAACTAAAGCGTCTTTAACGTGTTCAGTGATGATGTTTTCAATTTTGGTAGCTGATTCGCTGATTGAGGCGTCGTAAGAGACTTTCTCTCTACCCGCTAAACCATTTGTAACATTAGTTAAGACGGTTTCAAATTGTTCTTTTGTAAGATTATAGAACTTTGATACCTCTGATTTAGCAATTTCAGTGACGATAGCATCGAAGATGGTTTCGTTAGAAGTACCCGCGGAAATCATTTGATCATAGATACCTTCGAAATCGTTACCGTAGTAATCATTTTTAGAATCACCGAAGTTAACTAAGTTATCGTTGTCTAAGATTGTGCCTGGTCTAGCAACGATATCATCACAGGCAAATAACATAGTAGAGGTTAAGGCAATGATTAATGCTTTATTAAATCTTTTCATATTAATTGTTACCTCCTATGGTTTGATAATCACTATCAAATTGTTTGATTTGTTCTTCGCTAATGAGAGTAGATTCTAATTGATCTTGTAATTTTAATAATCTAACATACTCATCCCAAGAGTTTTGATAAGTTTCTTGAGCGTCATATGAAGCGGTATCTCTAGCCGCGGAGATATATGCATCAATTAATTCAGAAATATTTTCGTTAATGGTAACTCCACCCTTAGACTCTTGAGCATCAGCAAGAGCTGTTTCATAGAATCTAAAGGACATATGGGAATCGAATCCTTTGACTAATTTTTCAATATCATTAGCTCTAGTAGCATAATCTGATTCAGTTCCTTTAATGAATGTTACATAGTTATCCATTTGAGAAACATCATCGGTAGCTGTTGGAGTCTCCATTGTGTAATATTTCATCATTGAATCGATTAATTGATCAACAGTTTGATCAGCAGTCTTTTCAAATGGTGATTTTTGAATGACGATGAAGAACATTCCTTGATATCCTGAAGAAGTTTCAGAGTCGCCTGAAGAATCTCCAGATCCACCTCTTGCGACTAAGATAGGATTGTGATTTTCATCACAAAGGATATCGTCAGCTTTGTTCTCAGAAGCTGATAATCCATCAACATGTTCAAATCTGGTGCTGTCTTGAACAGATGCTTCAGTTCCACGAGTGATAACATTTAAAGCGTGATCATTTAAATAAAGATTGAAGAGAATGTTTCTTGGATAATAAGATTCATTACCATCCATAACATTCATTCCGTTTTCGTTAGTGGTGATATTAGCCATATTACCTAAATTAACGAAAGCTTGATAAGGAATTCTATTGATTGACTCTTCAAGATAAGTTGTGTCTTCTTCTGATAAAGGGATAAGTGGTGAACCGCTCTTCATTACATATTGAGAGCTCTCGCCAGTTTGTCTTGCATTATAAGCAGTAACAGCATCGGTAGCATTAGCGTTATATAATGCATCGTATTGATAGACTGCATACTTAAATTCATTAACGAAAGTAGTAGTAGTATCCATAATTGATGTTTCACCATACTTAGAAGCTGATGAGCTATCATCAGATACTTGTAAGGCGATTTCACCAAAGGATAAGTTACCTTCAGCTAATAATCTAACCGCACTTGATAAGTCTCTAGCATCTTGTTCAGAAAGGGTTCCTCTATTTAATGAAGTGCCAGCTGATGATTCGACCAAGATGTGTCTAATGTGATATGGAGCATAATATTCAATATACTCTTTTAATAGGCTATATAAGTTCTGCTTTTCATTGGCGTCATAATAGTCTTGTTCAAATTCCTCTTTTTGAGCATCAAGAATGTAGATTTCTTCAAGTTCATCAAGAGATTCAACACCTTGTTCTTCGAGAGCATCGGATAACTCTTGGCTGTATGATGTGCCATTAGTTGATGCTGCTGATCTAGCGCTTTGAACAAAATCGTCTAAGTTGTTAGATACGGTTTGTTCGATGGTGTTGGTAATTGGTTGAACTGCTCTTACTAAGACATCATATACAGCTTCGAAATATTGACTAGCACCGGTTTCACTACTTGAGTAGTTATCGAATAAATCGTTAGCAGTATAAGTGGTACCATCTCCTAGGGTAACGATAACTTGATTACCTTGATCGTCAGTAATCTGAGAAATGCCGCTACATCCAACGAGAGTTAGCCCACCGACCATTGATAAGAGAAGTATTCTTTTTTTCATGGGCAAAAAGTCCTCCTTTTTCAAATTATAGCGTATTAATAATACTTTATGTGTATTACCTTTTCAACATAAAAAAATGGTTTTTTGAGCTTGGTAAACGGGAGGAAATTTCGCGCTCGCGCATGTGAGATTATTTATATTGATTATTAATAGTTAGGATAAGGGCAAATATTTGGTTAATTGAACATGTTTTCTTGTCTAGATTAACGTTAAGCGCTTAGTAACGAAGATGATTAAGCTTAGATTTTATTGTTCTTTAATTAGTTTTTGCTTTGTAGTAGAATATCTAAGCTAAGGAGGAATTCTCTTCTATGAATAAATTAGAAATTATTAATCTTCATGTTTCAGTTGAAGATAAAGAAATATTAAAAGGTGTAAACTTAACAATTAATCAAGGTGAATGCTTAGCCTTGTTAGGACCTAATGGCCATGGAAAATCAACTTTGCTCGCAGCAATCATGGGGAACCCTCATTATAAAGTTACTCAAGGCAAAATATTATTAGATGGTGAGGATGTTCTTTCAATGTCGATAGATGAAAGATCTAAGAAAGGTTTATTCCTTGCTATGCAATATCCTAGCGAGATTCCTGGAGTTGTTAATCAAGATTTTTTAAGAGCTAGCATGAACGCTCATCGCGATACTCCAATTAAATTATTTGAATTTTATCGAAGCGTAGAATCAGCATCTAAAAAAGTTAATTTACCATTAGATATGGTTAATAGATTTTTAAATGAAGGATTCTCAGGTGGAGAAAAAAAGCGTAATGAGATACTTCAATTAATTTTACTTAATCCTTCTATCGCTCTTTTAGATGAAATTGATTCAGGATTAGATGTTGATGCGATTAATACCATAGCTTCAGTTATCGATGACTTACATCAAAAAGGAATGTCCTTTTTAGTGGTTAGCCATTATGCAAGGCTATATGATTTAATTCATCCAACTCACTCGGCGATAATGATCAACGGTAAAATCGTTTTAGAAGGCGATAAAACTTTAATCGATCGAGTTGATAAAGAAGGCTACGAATTTTTAAAACGCGAGCATGGTATAGATATCGCTAAAGAAGAAAAGAAAATGAATACCGTTTCATTAGGTGCCTGCGCGGTAAATCAAGGCACAAAATAAGGAGTAATATGAATAAAAAAGATATTACAAATTCCTTAAAATCAGTAAATGTATTAGAAGAAAAAACTTTAAACTATATTGATTTTACAAAGGTTGATTCTTCTGTACCTTTATCTTTTGATATTGTTGAAAACAGTTTTGTTTACTTATCTTTAAGAGGGAATTGCTCATCAGATATCACATTTAATGTTAAAGAAAATTCTACTTTAATCTTAAATATTTTATTTGATACTCAAATTAATTCTAAAGTTAAGTTTGCTTTAGATGATAATGCAACTATCAATGTATCTGGATGCGATTTAATGTCATCAAATCGTGATTTCCATTTAACTTGTGATTTAAATGGCATTAATTCTAAAGGTGAATTTCATCTAGCTTGCTTATCTTCCGCTAATGATAATAAAGTGTTTGATGTTAACTTTAATCATCTAAATATCAATACCGTTTCAATTATGGAAAATTATGGGATAAGCAAGGATCATTCTTCCTTATCTTTTGTTGGTAATTCCTTTATTCAAAGAGGAAGCAAGAAAGCTAATGCAAGACAGATAACTAAAATTGTCGCTTTCGATGAAGGAGTGAAGGTTAAAGCTTCTCCTATATTATCAATCGATGAAAATGATGTAATAGCCTCTCACGGAGCTTCTGAAGGGCAGGTTAATCAAGATCATATCTTTTATCTTATGTCCCGCGGATTAAGCGAAGAAGAAGCTAAAAAAATTATTATATTAGGATATCTATCCCCAATTATTAATTATTTTATTGATGATGATATGAAACAAGAAATATCTTCTCATCTAGATAGGGGGATATAGTATGTTTGATATTGAAAAAATTCGTAATGATTTTCCAATGCTAAAGCAAACGATGCAAAATCATCCTTTGATCTATTTTGATAATGGGGCTACCACATTAAAACCTAATCAAGTTATAGATGCTGAGATGGAGTATTATAAATCTTACACCGCGAATGCCCATCGGGGTGATTATGATATTGCATATAAAGTAGATACTGAATATGAATCAGCTAGAAAAAAAATAGCTAAATTCATCAATGCAGGAGATAACGAAGTGGTCTTCACTTCAGGTACTTCTATGGGATTAAATATGATAGCCCATGGTCTTGCCTATAGTTATTTGCATGAGGGGGATATCATTTTAATCTCAGAGGCAGAGCATGCATCTAATGTTCTTCCATGGTTTAAGGCTGCAGAGATAGCTAAAGCAAAGATTGAATATATTCCTTTAGATGAGAAGGGTAGAGTTACCCTTGAAAATTTAAAGAAAGTTATAACTCCAAGATGCAAGGTAGTCGCTTTAGCTCATATCAGCAATGTCTTAGGATATGAAATAGATGTCATAAACTTCAGTAAAATAATCCATGAAAATGGAGGTTTGTTCGTTTTAGATGGCGCGCAAAGCGTTCCTCATAAAAAAGTTGATGTTAAGCTTCTAGATGTTGATTTCTTAGTGTTTTCAGGACATAAGATGCTCGGCCCAACCGGGATAGGAGCAATGTATGGTAAATATGATTTACTATTAAAATTAGACCCTCTTATGACTGGAGGAGGAATGAATACAACATTCGATATGTGCGGACATATAGGATATCAATATCCTCCTTTAAAGTTTGAAGCAGGCACTCAAAATATTGCAGGAGCAATCGGCTTTGGAGCTGCGATTGATTATTTGAATAATATCGGAATGGATATTATTGAAAAAAGAGAAGCTGAATTAAAAGAATATGCTATTAATAAGATGAAGGATCTTGATAACATAATAATCTATAACTCAGATTCTACATCTTCGATCATCACATTTAATTTTAAAGATGTTTTCGCTCAAGACGGGGCAACTTTATTAAATTCTAAGGGAATCGCGGTTAGAAGCGGTCTTCACTGCGCGAAGATTTTAGTCGATTTTCTTAAAACTGATGCGACGATTAGAGCTTCTTTATATTTTTATAACACCAAAGAAGAAATTGATTATTTTGTAGAACAATTAAAGAAAGGTGAGGATTTTCTAGATGCCTATTTTATTTAATGAGATGATGATGAGAGAGATTATAATGGATCATTACTCTCATCCAAGAAATAGAAGAGAAGGTGATGAAACATATAAGACTATTTATATGGATTCAGAATCTTGCGTCGATAAGATATATGTTCAAGCTAAGATTGAAAATGATGTTTTAAAAGATGTTTGCTGGCATGGAGTTGGCTGCGCGATTTCAACAGCTTCAACTTCGATAATGACTGAGCTTTTAAAAAATAAAACTACAAAAGAAGCTGAATATATTATTGATAATTATTTTAAAATGATTAGAGAAGAACCATATGATTCAGAATGCTTAGATGAGGCGATTGTGTTTATGAATACTTCAAAGCAAGCAGGGAGAATCAAATGCGCGACTATTGGCTTTCGCGGGATGGATGAAATATTAAAGGGTGATAAAAATGGCTGATGAATACAAATATGGATTTAAAAATGATGATGTCTCATTAGTGAAAACTGATGTTGGACTAAATGAGAAGATTGTAAGAGAAATATCATCTTTAAAGCATGAGCCTGAATGGATGCTTGAATTTAGGCTTAAAGCTTTAGATTATTTTTTAAATGCACCCTTACCAAAGTTTGGTCCAGATCTATCTAATCTTGATTTTGATTCCTACACATATTTTATTAGATCTTCTGAAAAAGCTGAAAAATCTTGGGATGATGTTCCAAAACCTATCAAAGATACTTTTGAAAAACTTGGTATCCCGGAGGCTGAGCAAAAATATCTTGCTGGAGTCTCAACGCAGTATGAATCAGAAGTGGTTTATCATAATATGTTAAAAGAGGTAGAAGAAAAGGGAGTCATCTTTTTAGATACTGATACTGCCTTAAAGCTTTATCCTGATTTATTTAAAAAATACTTTAATACTGTTGTTGATTATAAAGATAATAAGTTTTCTGCCTTAAATTCAGCTGTTTGGTCAGGTGGCAGTTTTATCTATGTTCCTAAAGGAGTAAAGCTAGAAAAACCTCTACAATCTTACTTTAGAATCAATAACGAGAAGATGGGACAATTTGAGAGAACTTTAATCATCGTCGATGAAGGAGCAGATGTTCATTATGTGGAAGGATGCACCGCGCCTATATATTCTAGCGAATCTCTTCACGCCGCGGTTGTAGAAATCGTGGTTTTAAAAGGAGGTCACTGCCGTTATTCAACGATTCAAAACTGGTCTAATAACATCGTTAATTTAGTTACTAAAAGAGCTGTAGTTATGGAAAATGGCTTTATGGAATGGATTGATGGAAATATTGGATCGATGGTAAATATGAAATATCCTTGCTGCGTTTTAAAAGGAAGAGGAGCAAAGGGAGATTGTATCTCTATCGCGGTCGCGGATAAAGATCAATTCCAGGATGCTGGAGCTAAGATGATTCATCTTGCAAGCGACACATCTTCGACTATCATCTCTAAATCAATCGTTAAAAATGGAGGAAAGGCTAATTATCGAGGCAAGGTATATATAGATTCTAAAGCCAGTAATTCTCATGCTCACGTAGAATGTGATACCTTGATTTTAGATGATAAATCTTCTTCAGATACCATACCTTCTAATATAACTGCAAATAACACCTCATTTTTAGAGCATGAGGCAACTGTATCAAAGATAAATGAAGATCAATTATTCTATTTAATGTCTCGAGGATTAAGCAAGCAAGAAGCGACTCAGATGATCGTGATGGGATTTATTGAACCATTTTCTAAGGAGCTTCCGATGGAATATGCTGTTGAATTAAATAGATTAATCAAGATGGATATGGAGGGAAGCATCGGATGAGATACGACTATGATATCATCGTAGTTGGAGGTGGACATGCTGGAATGGAAGCATCTTTTGCCTCCGCGCATCTAGGGCTTAACACCTTATTAATCACCCTTAATTTTAAAAAGATTTCTAATATGCCTTGCAATCCTTCTATTGGAGGGTCGGCAAAAGGCATCGTAGTTAGAGAAATCGACGCATTAGGTGGTATGATGGGTATTATGGCCGATGAAGGAGCTCTTCAAATAAAGCTTTTAAATACTGGTAAAGGACCAGGAGTTCAATGTTTAAGAGCCCAAGAGGATAAGATTAATTATCCTTTAATCGTCCAAAAACATGCTTTAAATACCAAGAATTTAACCATTAAAGAAGGAATGGTCACTGATTTACTTCACGATGATAAAAAAGTTTTTGGGGTGAAGGTAGGGACTGAAGAAATCTATTCAAAAGCAGTTATATTAACAACTGGAACCTATATGGAATCTCAAATCTTAGTTGGGCATACTTCAAAAGAAGCCGGACCTGATGGAGAAAAGGCATCTAAAGGATTATCTCCAAAATTAAAAGAGATGGGAATTAAAATCTTAAGATTAAAGACCGGAACTCCTCAAAGAATAGCTAGAGATAGTATCAACTTTGATGTTTTAGAGCCTCAATATGGGATGGAAGGAGATTTAAATTTTTCTTTCGACCATGATAAAAAATGGACTATCGATGAGCAGGTTTTATGCCATTTAACTTACACGAATGAAAAAACTCATAAGATTATTCGTGAACATTTGCATGATTCGGCTATGTATGGAGGAATGGTCACTGGAGTGGGTCCTCGTTACTGTCCATCAATTGAAGATAAGATTGTTAGATTTGCTGATAAAGAAAGACATCAGCTATTTATCGAACCTGAATCTTTATATACTAATTCTATGTACCTTCAAGGATTCTCGACATCTATGCCTGAAGAAGTTCAAGAAAAGATGGTGCATTCCTTAAAAGGATTAGAGAACGCGAAGATATTAAAATATGCCTACGCTATTGAATATGATGCGATTTATCCAACTCAATTTGATCCGACATTAATGGTTAAAAAATATGAAAATCTTTACTGCGCGGGACAAATCTGCGGGACATCAGGATATGAAGAGGCTGCCGCGTTAGGGTTGATGGCAGGAATAAACGCTTCATTAAAAATTTTAAATAAAGAACCATTAATTTTAAAACGCGATGAAGCTTATATAGGTGTCATGATTGATGATTTAATCAATAAAGGCACTAAAGAACCTTATAGATTATTATCTTCTCGCGCGGAGTATAGATTATTATTAAGACATGATAACGCGGATTTAAGATTAAGAAAATATGGTTATGATATTGGATTAGTCTCTCAAGAAAAATATGATAATTTTTTGTTAAAAAAAGAAAATATATTAAAAAATAAAGAGATTTTAGAAAAAACAATCTTATCATCGAAAGGTGAAGTTGCTGATAGAATTAGAGCTTCGATAGATGCTGATTTTAAAGGTGGGATATCCTTAGCTTCATTATTGAAAAGACCTGGAGTTTACTATAAAGATATAGAAAGCTTCACAGATAAATTATTACCATTAAATGATAATGGTAAGCAGCAATTAGAAGTCATGATTAAATATGAAGGTTATATTCAAAAAGAAATAAAGGAAGCTGAGAGAATGCGAAAGCTTGAGGAAATGAAGATTCCTCGAGGTATCGATTATCTTCATATGGATGGATTAGCCTTAGAAGCTAGAGAGAAATTCAACGAAATTGATCCTTTAACTATCGGTCAAGCATCAAGAATTTCTGGAGTTAACCCAAGCGATATCGCGACTTTATTACTTTATATTCGAAAGGATAAAAATGACTAAAGCTGAATTTTATCAATTTTTAGAAAATAGCAATCATCCTTTAACTGATCTCCAAAAGAACCAATTTGATGATTATTTTTACCTTTTAAATGAATATAATCAGGTGATGAATTTGACTTCAATAACTGAGGAAAATGAAGTTTTTGAAAAGCATTATCTAGATTGCTTGCTTTTCTCTTTTAAAGATGAGTTTATTTGTGAAAATAAAACTTTAGTAGATGTCGGTTCTGGCGCGGGATTTCCTGGAATTGTTTTAGCTATCGTTTATCCTAACCTTTCTATTTCTTTAGTTGAGCCAATCAAGAAAAGATGCAATTTTTTGAATGCTTTAAAAGAGAAGTTATCTTTAAATAATGTTGAGGTATTAAATACCCGTAGCGAAGATTTAGTTTCTTCAAGAAGAAATTATTATGATTATGGTACATCTCGCGCGGTGGCAAGATTGAATATCTTATTAGAAATATCTATGCCACTTATAAAAAAGGGAGGTTACTTTATCGCTTTAAAAGGAGATAAAGGAAACGAAGAATTGGCTGAATCTAAAAAGGCTTTAACTGAGCTTTCCTGCAAGATAGATGAGGTGTATCTAGACTATTTACCTACAAATAATGATACAAGAACGAATATATTCATCAAAAAAATTGATGATGGGAAAAATAAATATCCTAGACCATTTGCTAAAATAAAAAAGGACCCTTTATAGATGGAATGGAAAGACTTTTTAAATAAAGAAAAAGAATTAGATTATTATAAAAGCTTGCATGAGAAAGTTATGGAGGAGTATCAAAAATATACAGTTTATCCTCCGTATCATTTAATTTATAACGCTTTTAAATTGACTCCTTTTGATCAAGTTAAAGTGGTGATAGTTGGTCAAGATCCTTACCATGAGTTTAATCAGGCTACCGGATTAGCTTTTTCCGTTAATAAAGGAGTAGCCTTGCCTCCTTCTTTACAAAATATCTATAAAGAATTAGAAAACGAATATAATGTTAAGATTAATCAAGATGGTGATTTATCATATTTAGCTAAGCAAGGCGTATTGTTACTAAACAGAACTCTTACCGTAAGAGAGCATGAAGCAAATTCGCATCAATCATTTGGCTACGACACTTTATTAAACCATGTTATTGAAGCTTTAAATAAAGATGATAAACCTAAAGTTTTTATTCTATGGGGAAGTTTCGCGCGAAGTTTAAAATCTATGATTACCAATCCTAATCATTTGATTTTAGAATCTAGTCATCCTTCTCCTCTATCCGCATATCGAGGATTCTTTGGAAATAACCATTTTATTAAAACTAACGAGTTTTTAAAATCTCATAATTTAGAAGAAATTCGCTGGATAAAATAGCGATTTTTTTAAATGCGGTTTATTGAAAACGCTTACTTAAATAGATAAAATATTATCAATTGAGGTAACTATATGGAAATTTATGTGTGCGTTGGCTCATCTTGCCATTTAAAAGGATCCCATGACGTGGTAATAAGACTGCAAGAGCTCATTTCTGAGCATCATCTAATCAATAAAATTGAACTTAAAGCATCTTTTTGTCTTGGCTACTGCGCGGATGGGGTAGCGATGAAAGTCGATGATGAATTTATTTTAAACGCGAATAGGGATAATATCGATGATATCTTTATTAATAAGATAATGCCGAAGTTAGGCTGAGAGGATAATTATGGAATTTTTAAAATTTGAGATTAATTCTTGTAAAGACTGTTATTCTTGTTTGAGAAATTGTCCGACTAAGGCTATTAAATTCGTTGATGATAAAGCTATCATCGTTCAAGAAAACTGCGTTTTATGCGGCCATTGCGTCAATGTTTGCCCTCAAAACGCAAAAAGGGTGAAAGAGGATATCGATTCAGTAAAGGAACTAATTAAAAAGTATCCTGATAAGGTTGCTTTAAGCGTAGCTCCTTCTTTTATCGCGAATTTTGATGTTAAATCGTTTAAAGCTTTTAAAGAAGCCTGCATGAAGCTTGGATTTGCCTATGTTGAAGAGACGGCTGTTGGAGCCTATTATGTCACAAGAGAGTATCATAAGATTATTACATCAGGAAAGTGTAACGGGCTTATTACTACATGCTGTCCTGCCGCGGTTAAATATGTTTCTCAGCATTATCATGAAGCAGTTAAATATTTAGCTCCGGTAGTTTCTCCTATGGTAGCCCATGGTAAAATTATTAAACATGATTTAGGAGATGATGTTCACGTGGTTTTCGTTGGACCATGCATTGCTAAAAAGGAAGAAGCATACGAATCAGGTATCATTGACTATGCCTTAACTTTTGAAGAGTTAGATAAGATGTTTAAAGAGAAAAATATTACTTTTTCAGATGAAGAAGAATATTCAGAAGAAGTAAACTTAGCTCGTTATTATCCGATTACTAGAGGAATCATTAAATCATTTGTCGACGCGGATACTGATCCATTAGAAGCTTTGCCAATTGACGGAGTTGATGATATCAATGATATTCTTTCTGACGTCACAAATTTAGAAGGTGCTTTTGTTGAGATGAATATGTGTCGAGGGGGCTGCATCAATGGACCATGCACCTTATCAAAGAATTCATCTAATAAAAATAACACCATAGTTAGAACCTATGTTAAAAAATTAAAAGGACCAGCTTTTAAAGAAAAGGATTATGATGATATTGATTTTTCTTATAAGTATAAGAAAATACCTAATCCATTAAAGAAGCCTAGCGAAGAAGAGATAAAGAAAATATTAGCTAGAATCTTTATCTATCGAAAAGAAGACGAAATAAACTGCGGCGCGTGCGGTTATTCTTCATGTAGAGAGAAGGCAATAGCTGTTTATAATGATTTAGCTGATCCTGAATTCTGCATGCCATATTTAAAGAATAAGGCTGAATCAATATCTAATGAGATTATTAGGCACACTCCTAATGCAATTGTCACGATTAATCGTGAAGGAGTGATAGTTGACGCGAATGAATCATTCTTTGATTATATGAGAACTGATAAACGCTGCGTCGGTCACTTCTATCAAGATTATGTTGCTTTGCCTGAACTTTTAGATGCTTTGCAAACTGGTCAAAACGTTAAATCAATCAAGGTTTATTTAGATCAATCTAATATGTTTTGCGATGTTTCTATAACTGTAGTTAAAGAGCATGGTTTAGCTTTTGCAATCTTTAAAGATCAAACTGAAGTAACTCTAAATGAAGAGAAGATGAAGGCTCTTAGAAAAGAGATGATTGATGTTACTGATTCAGTTATTAATAAGCAGATGGCCGCGGTTCAAGAGATTGCTTCTTTATTAGGTGAATCAACTGCTGAAGCTAAGGCAGCTTTAGTAAAATTTAAAAATTCATTAAAGGAAGATTGAGATGAAGTTCTTTATTGATGATGGATATGTATCTCTTAACCATGTCGGTGAAGAGTTATGCGGGGATAAAGTAGAAATAGTTAGAAAAGAAGACGCGACAACGATTGTTTTAGCGGATGGTTTAGGGTCTGGTGTTAAAGCTAATATTTTAGCAACTTTAACTTCTAAGCTATTATCTATCATGATTGCTTCAGATGCTGATATTGAAGAATGTATCGCCTCGGTTATCTCTACTTTACCGGTTTGTAAAGTGAGAAAAGTTGCTTATTCTACGTTTACAGTTATCCATGTTGATAACAATGGAAAAGGTTATATTTTTGAATTTGATAATCCTCCTTTGATTTATATAAGAGATGGTAAATTATTTAATTTGCAAAGAGAGAAGAAAGTGATCATCGATAAAACTGTCTATTGCTCAATCGTGGATGCGAAGGTTGATGATTGTATCGTTTTTTGCTCAGATGGGGCTCCGCATGCTGGAATCGGAAAAACGATGAATCTTGGATGGTCAATAAATGATATAGCTTCATACATTCTTTCAAATTATTCAAACGAGATGTCAGCAAGACAAATTGCCGCGTTGGTTGGTGAAGCTTGTAATTCATTATATATGGGTGAGCCAGGAGATGACACGACGATTGCTGCTTTAAAATTTATGACACCTTTAGCGGTAAATATATTAGTCGGCCCTCCAATTGAAGAAAAAGATGATGATGAAGTTGTTAAACATTTCTTAGCTCAGGACGGCTTAAAAGTCGTCTGCGGGGGAACAACTTCTAAGATCGTGGCAAGATATTTAAAGGAAGATATCAAACCATCTTTAACATATTATTCTAAAGATGTTCCTCCGATCGCTATTATTAAAGGGATCGATTTAGTAACTGAAGGAGTTATCACTTTAGGAAAAGTCTTAGAGGTCACTGAAAAGTATTTAGATACTAAATCAGTTGAAGATAAATCATTAGATGAAAAAGACGGAGCAACATTGATTGCTAATCTAATTCTAAAACGCGCGTCAAATGTGAATTTATTCGTCGGTACGACTCTTAATCCAGCTCATAAAGATTTACCGATTGATGTCTCAATGAAGATGAAAATTGTTGAATCTCTGAAAAAATCTTTAGAAAGCGCGGGAAAAATCGTAAGAATTGAATATCATTAACATTTTTTGTTAATAAAAAGGTAATTTTTATATAAAATATAAAAGATTGTAAAGAGAAGGAAGGTATATGAAATCGAACAAGGAACTTTTCAAGGAGCTAGGAGCTTTTATCAGCGAAAAAAATAATGATCCGTCTGAGCTCATCAGCATCCTCCATTTCGCTCAAGGTTTATTTGGTTATCTACCTATGAGCGTTCAAACCTTCATTGCTGAGAAATTAAAGATTAATGTTTCTCGGGTGTATGGAGTCGTAACATTTTATTCGTTTTTCACCATGGTTCCTAAAGGACAAAATGTCATTAACATTTGCTTAGGTACCGCGTGCTTTGTTAGAGGAGCAGGCGATCTATTAACCAAGGTTGAAGAGATCTTAAAAATTAAAAACGGTGAGACTACCCCAGATGGTAAGTTCACCTTAACTACCTTAAGATGCGTTGGAGCATGCGGATTAGCTCCGGTCATGCAAATCAACGATAAAACCTATGGCAATTTAAAACCAGAGGACATCGAAGGCATTTTGGCCGACTACTATTGAGGTGAAAGATATGGAAAGAATTAAGTCTCGGGAAGAATTATTACAAAAATATAATGAGTATCAATCTCTTTTAGATTTAAGAAGAGAGGAAAGAGATGTCAGTGAAAAGTATCATATCTCTGTCTGCGGAGGAACTGGCTGCACCTCATCAAAATCTTTAGAGATAGTGGATGAATTAAAAAAATACGCGAAGGAATATCATGTTGAGGATAAAGTAGAAATCTCAATATCTGGTTGTTTTGGTTTTTGTGAAAGAGGACCAATCGTCAAAATATTCCCTGATCATACTTTTTATGTTAAGGTTAGCCCTTCTGATGCTGAAAAGATAATTAAACAGCATATAGTCGAAGGAAAAGTTATCGATGAGTTGCTTTATAAAGATTCAAAAGGTAATAGAATCTCCAAGCAAGATGATATTAATTTTTATAAAAAACAACATCGTATCGCCTTAAGAAACTGCGGACTCATCAATCCAGAAATCATTGAAGAAACTATAGCGGTGAGAGGATATCAAGCTCTAGCTAAAGTTTTATTTGAGATGACTCCAGATGAAGTAATTCATGAAGTCTTAGATTCTGGGTTAAGAGGTAGAGGCGGCGCGGGATTCCCTACCGGACAAAAATGGAGATTAGCTAAGGCTAGCGTCAGCGATAAAAAATACATTATTTGTAATGCTGATGAAGGTGATCCAGGAGCCTTCATGGATCGTTCTATTCTCGAAGGCGATCCTCATTCAGTCTTAGAATCTATGGCGATTGCCGGTTATGCAATTGGCTCAGATGAAGGAGAAATCTATATTAGAGCTGAGTATCCTTTAGCAGTTCATAGATTACAAATCGCGATTAAAGAAGCGGAGGAAGCTGGACTTTTAGGAGGTAATATTTTAGGAACAAACTTCTCCTTCCATATCAATATTAAATATGGAGCGGGAGCATTCGTCTGCGGAGAAGAAACAGCTTTGATTCATTCAATTGAAGGAAGAAGAGGTGAACCAACCTTAAAACCTCCTTTCCCTGCAACATCAGGATTATTTGGAAAACCAACCAATGTTAATAACGTTGAAACTTGGGCTAATATACCAGTCATCATCCTCGACGGAGGAAAGAAGTTTGCTGAGATTGGTACTGAAAAGAGTAAGGGAACAAAGGTTTTCGCTTTAGCGGGTAAAATTAATAATGTTGGTTTAGTCGAAGTTCCAATGGGAACAACTTTAAGAGAAATCATCTTCGATATCGGAGGCGGTATCAAGGGAAATAAAAAGTTTAAAGCAGTTCAAACTGGAGGTCCTTCAGGAGGATGCTTAACTGAAAAAGACTTAGATACACCTATTGATTATGATAACTTAGTTCAAAAGGGTTCTATGATGGGATCAGGAGGAATGATCGTCTTAGATGAGGATGATTGCATGGTTAATATAGCTAAATTCTATCTTGAATTCACCGTTGAAGAATCCTGCGGAAAATGCACGCCTTGTCGAATTGGAAATAAGAGAATGCTTGAAATTCTAAATAAGATCTGCGATGGAAACGGAACGGAACAAGATTTAGAAGACTTAAAAGAATTAGCTCACGTGATTAAAGATTGTTCTCTCTGCGCGTTAGGTCAATCCGCGCCAAATCCTGTATTATCGACAATGGAAGGATTCATGGATGAATATATAGCTCACGTTAGAGATAAGAAGTGTCCAGCAGGAACCTGTAAGAACTTAGTAAGCTATGAAATCGTTGAATCTAAGTGTATCGGCTGCGGCTTATGCGCGAGAAATTGCCCGGTTACTTGTATCGTTAAAACCGATCACCCGGCAAAAAACCCAAGATTATTTGCTTATCATATCAATCAAGAAGCATGTATTAAATGTGGCACCTGCTTTACCAAGTGTCCGGCTAAAGCCATTACTAAATAGGAGGAGTTATGTTAGTTAATATTAAGATTAATGGAAAAGATTACCAAGCTGATTCCTCTTTGACCATATTAAAAGTTTGTAGAAGATATCATATTCATATTCCAACTTTATGTTATATGTTCCACGAGGAAACAAATCTAGAGCACAAGCCTGCTTCATGTCGAGTTTGCGTCGTGGAAGTTAAAGGAAGAAGAAATTTAGTTCCTGCCTGCGCGACTACCGTCTATGAAGGAATGGAAGTAACTACTAATTCCTTAAAATGCATGGAATATCGTAAAAACGTTGTTGAATTATTGCTTTCTAATCACCCAAATGATTGCGTTTACTGTGCGAAAAATAATAAATGTGAGCTTCAAGCTTTAGCGGCTGAACTTGGTATTAGAAGAGTTCATTATCACGGTGAATTATCTCAAAAGAATGAATATCATAACGCGCGTGGACTTTTAAAAAATCCTGCAAAATGCATCTTATGTAATAGATGCACCGCGGTGTGTAGAGAAGTTCAATCAATTGAAGCTATCGTTCCAACAATGAGAGGGTTTAAGACAGTTATTTCAACACCTAATAAATGCATCACCTGCGGACAATGTATTCAAGTTTGCCCAACTGGTGCTTTAATTCAACAAGATGATACTTTATTAGTAGAAAAAGCCCTTGCTGATAAGGATAAATATGTGATTGTTAACACCGCGCCGGCAGTTAGAGTTTCTTTAGGCGATGAATTTGGTTTGCCGGCAGGAACTAACGTTGAAAAGAAGATGGTCACCTCATTAAGAGAACTTGGATTTGATAAGGTGTTTGATACTAACTTTGGGGCCGATTTAACTATTATGGAAGAGGCTAATGAATTCATCGAACGTTATCAAAAGAAGGAAAACTTACCTTTGATTACTTCCTGCTGTCCAGGATGGGTAAAGTTCATTGAACAAGAATATCCAGATTTATTGCAATATCCTTCTTCATGCAAATCTCCAACTGAGATGTTTGGGGCTATCTGCAAATCATATTTTGCTGAGAAGAATAATATTCCTAAAGAAAATATTGTCGTAGTATCATTAATGCCTTGCCTCGCTAAAAAGCGTGAAGCGGCAAGAAGCGAACTTTCTAATGATGGATATCAAAATGTTGACTACGTTTTAACCGTTAAAGAATATGCAGAATTATTAAAGAGAAGAGGAATTCAACTTCAAGATCTTCCTGATTCTGATTTTGACCATCCTCTTGGAGAATCTTCAGGTGCTGGAGATATCTTTGCAAATACCGGAGGAGTTATTGAAGCAGTCGCTAGAACGGCATCTAAATGGCTTCAAGGCGAAGTTAAAGATTGTAACTTCACCGCGGTTAGAGGACTCTCAGGAGTTAGAGAAGCATCCGTTAAAGTATCTGATGATGTCACTTTGAATCTTTGCATTTGCTCTGGACTTGCTGGAGCTAGAAAAGTTCTTGAAGAAATTAGAAATGGAACATCTAAATATGACGCAATTGAGATAATGGCTTGCCCAGGTGGCTGCGTCAATGGAGGAGGCCAACCTGTTAGAACTGATATGGATCAAATCGATGTGATTAAAGCTCGTCAAAAAGGAATCTATGATATCGATAAAGATAAGTTAATTAGAATTTCTTGCGACAATGAAGAGATTAAAGCTCTCTATGATGAATATTTAATCGCTCCTGGATCTAAAAAAGCTCATGAATTGCTTCATACTCATTTCCACGATTCATCAAAAGCTTAATTATTAATATTTTAAAAAATAAAAAACCCTTAGATATTGTAATGATTTCTAAGGGTTTTATTTTATCTTACTTTGAAGCTTTAATCATTAAATCAGTAATCTTCTTAGAGAAGGAAAGAGGATCTTTTAAAGGCATGTTTTCTAAGAGTAACGCTTGATCTAGAAGGATAGAAGAGTATTCTTCTAAATCATCTTTATTTTCAGAATATACCTTTTCTAGGGCTTTAAATAATTCGTGATTTGGGTTAATTTCTAGAATTCTTTTAGCTTTATATGGAACAGTTCCTTTAGTCATCGCATTCATCGTGCGTTCCATTTCAAATGAGATATCTCCTCCGGCGACTAAGCAAACTGGAGATTCAGCTAATCTAGAAGATAATTTAACTTCATCAACCTCATCTTTTAAAGAATCTTTGATGGCTTGAAGGAGATCTTTATTCTCTTCTTGCTTTTGTTCTGTATCTTTCTTTTCTTGCTCATCTTCTAAGTCAAGGTCGCCTTGAATGGATACGAATTTATGTGTATCGTAGGTGCCCATCATTTGAATCGTTAATTCATCGATTGGATTTGTTAAGATTAATACATCATAATTTTTCTTCTTTAACATTTCCATCTGAGGCATGTTCAAGGCAAATTCTTTACTTGCTACTGAGGCAAAATAGATATCCTTTTGACCTTCTTGCATCTTAGCTACATATTCTCTTAAAGTCTGATATTTATCTTCTTTGATGGTATGGTAGAGCAATAAGTCTTGTAGCTCATCTTTCTTTGCTCCATATGAAGAATAGATTCCATATTTTAAATTAACTCCAAATTCATCAAAGAAGGTTGAATATTTATCAAAATCGTTATCTTTTAAAGAATTTAATTCATTTAAAACCTTCTTTTCGATAGAAACTGAAATCTTCTTTAATTGTCTAGATTGTTGAAGCATCTCACGAGAGATATTTAATGATAAGTCGCTTGAATCGACTAAACCTTTAACGAATCTTAAATAATCAGGGATCAATTCTTTGCACTTATCCATGATAAAGACCCCTTTAGAGTATAGTTGAAGACCTCTTTCATAATCTTCTGAATATAAATCAAGAGGAGCTTTCTTAGGAATAAAGAGCATGCTATCGTAGGAAATCATTCCTTCAACATGGTTAAATAATGAGACTAGAGGATCATCGTATTCATGGAATTTCTCTTTATAGAAGCGATTTAATTCTTCATCTGTTACTTCAGATTTATTCTTCTTCCAAAGCGGAATCATTGAATTTAATGTTTCTAAAGAAGTTTCCTCATGAGTCTTAGAAGAATCATCTTTATCTTGAACTTGCTTAGTAACTAACATCTGAATCGGATATCTAACATAATCTGAATACTTTTTGACTAAGCCTTTGATTCGATAGGTCTCTAGGAATTCATCATAATTCTCTTCGTCTTCATTATCTCTTAGATAAAGAGTGATTTTAGTTCCTACATTTTCTTTATTGATCTCTTCAATAGAATAGGTGTCTTCACCTTTAGACGTGAAACGATATCCTGTATCAGAGTATGGTGATCTAGTTTCAACGATAACTTCTTTAGCTACCATGAAAGCTGAATAGAATCCGACTCCGAATTGACCGATTATATTGATTGAATCTTGATTTTCTTTATTGTTTTCTTCTTTTAACTTATTAAGAAATTCTAGTGAACCAGATGAGGCGATAGTGCCTAAATTATTATCAAGCTCCTCTTTAGTCATTCCGATTCCATTATCTTCAATAGAGATGGTTCTTTTAGTTTTATCGACTTCTATATTAATTTTATAATCATCTCTTTTTTCTAATTTTTCATCATTTAAAGATAAGTAATGATATTTATCAATCGCGTCAGATGCATTAGAGATTAACTCTCTTAAAAATATTTCTTTATTGGTGTAGATTGAGTTGATCATAAGATCTAGCAATCTCTTAGATTCTGTTTTAAATTGTTTGGTTTCTAACATAATTGCCTCCTAAACAAGAGATATTTTACTCGTTTATTTAGCAGTGTCAATATTCGAGTGCTAAAAAAGTATATTTTATAAAAAAGCTTGCTAGCATTTTTGATCTAGCAAGCCGCGAATCAATTGTTTAGTTTCAGCAGTTTCGTTTCCTTCTTCAACATATTCCACTAGTAAATTCATTAATGAAGGAAAGAATCTAATGATGTTCTTTTGATCTATTTCTATCGTTTCTCCTTCTTTATAATTTTTATTAACTAGAAGATATCCATCATCAATCTTACAAATTGATAAATTTTCAGTTGAGCTGATGATTGTTCCTTGGTAGGTAGTTTTATCTTTTTTGTTCATTGTTTTCTTTCTAACTAACGAAAAAATCTTAGCAAAGAAGAAACATTACATCAATTAATTTGTTTTGAGAAAATAGTGAAAACGCTTATATTAAATTTTATCTATTTATAAAGGTTGATTTTCTACTTTAGAGAATCTTTTAAAGATTAATTTATAAAGTAGCATTGATACAAAATATAAAGATAAATAGACCATTATTGAAATTAAAGTAAATACCCAAGGAACATGGTCATAAACGATATAAGCAATCTCTAAAGGAAAATTAACTGGCTCAGCAAGAAGCATTAAATTAGAACCTACATAGATGTTTAATAGACAATCGATGAATATGACACCTCCTACAAAATATAAATAGTAGATATAATTTTTTAATGTAGGTTTAAATATTCCTTTACAAAGATACATGATTCCAGAATACACAAGACATGAATGATAGAAAAATGAATGAAGAGAGAGAAAGTGAAAGATTGGAACATCATTTAACGATGTGGTAGGGAAGATTAAAAACACTAATCCTCCGATTAAAGCTCCTCCACCTATATAAGCGTCTGATACTTTTCTATAAATCTCATTTTTGCTTTTGGCTAATAAAGCAGCATAAATATATAAAGAGCAGAAAAATAATGGCATCCATTCGATCAAATTAACAAACGGCGTGTGATTTATAAAAAATTTATATGATATTTTTATGACTTCTAAAACAGTAACAATTATTCCTAATATAAAGACAATATTTCTAATTCTTTGCTCTTTGAAATGACGAGATAGAAATATGCATATTGCAATTACAATAAAAGAGATTATCAAAGCGATTATATGGGGTAAAGTAAACATCCCGCATGGAGGGTATTTTCCTTCAGGGGCAAAAATGTCAAAAAATGTAAATAAGTTCATGTTCATAAATAATTAATAGATGGTGAAAGAGAAAGATTTTCCTTCTAAAGCAGAGTCTATTCTATATTTTCTTTAAATAGCATTTTCATTCCTTTCTATCTTCATTATAGAAGATTATATGAATATATTTAAATTAATAGCTTGAATAAAGTAAAAATTATTTGTAAATTAATAAGGCTGCTGGGCTGGCGGAAGTGGTAGACGCACAGGTCTCAAAAACCTGCGGGATTACCCATATGAGTTCAAGTCTCATGCCCAGCACCACTTTAGATAAATATTTGGTAAAATTAAAATATCCGAAATTATATATAAGCATACTTCATCAATATTATTAAGGTTAATGGATGGTAAATTAAATTGTTTTCATTAAACCAATTTTAGATTATAATATTAAGTGATGGAGGGATAATATATGTTGCATATATTAAAATTAGCCGTAACAACATTTCTATTATTAACATTAAATGTAACATCGGTATCATTAAATAATGAAAAATCTTTTAATGTAGAGGCAGACACACTAAGCCTTGCAAACAATAAAAATAGCTCAGAAAAACTCGGAGCTGTTGCGGACCCATATACGTATGATGATAGAGAAATAAGCGATGCATATGTCTCAGTTATGAAATCTGTTGAAGAAGCAGGTTCCAGTGCGTATATTACATTTGATTTTTTTAAACAATCGTTGCAATCGCGAAGCGTAGACATAGAATCATTTTCCATTGCAATGGAACAGGAACTGTTAGAAAATGAAGCTTTTTACAATAATAAGACTAGGGGTAATGACCTTTGCGGTTTATTAACATCAAGTTCTGAAGATGCTGATTATATAATAAATTCCACAGAAAGTTATGTACAAACACCTGTATCATGTTTTAAAAGAGATTTGTATTATAATGGTTATAATGGCAAGACGTTTGATTATCGTTCGTTGCAACCAGGAGATATAATTTATGAGAATGTTGCACCTTTTGGTCATTCAGCAATCATTTCCAATGTAGAGTATTATAGGGATGACGGGACTACTTATATTCAAACAATTGAATCTGTAGCTAGCGGTGTTAAATTTGGATTTCTTGATGACAAAAGAATGGTTGATTATAATGTAGAAATTTTTAAAGTTGCGGATATTGCCTCATATGATAGAACATTTATAGTAGACTTTTGCCTAGGACAAATTGGAAAACCTTATTCTTGTGAGTTCAATAATGTTGATTGGTCGTCATCAAACCCAGATTGGTATTGCTCTGAGTTAGTATATGCAGCGTATTATTCAGCAATGATAGATTTAGGATGGCGATATGTGGATGGTGGTTTAATGACATTTGGATCAATCTTTTTCCCTGAGTATATAAAAAATGCTTATAACACTTACCAAATCAATATGGAATCGGCCTATTTTCCTTCCTTTTTGTTGGTTAATGAAAGCAATTGGACTATACGAATATATAACACTACACCCATGAATAACACTTTTTACTATAATTCTAAAATGTGCTTCGGGAATGATGCAGAAAAATGGGTAAATTTGAATGATGTTAAAAGTTTATACATATATAAAACTCAATATGAAAAAGTACGCATAACAACTAATTGGTTTGCAACTGATATAGCAATATCGACCATAGTTGATAATAAAAGATACATAACGTTTGCTAACAATTTAAATACAAAAACATACAAAACGAATTTAAAATATAGCATAGTTGGAGCGTGACTATAATATGAAAAGAAAGTATATTGATTATTCAAATTTAATCATAGTCTTGCTGTCTATAATATGCCTTTTTAGCTTGATTGATTTCATCATAGTTCCAGACCTTGTTTCTTTATTTTTAGTCGTGCCAGGAAGTTATCTATTAATCGTCTTAGGATATCTTATTTGTGAGATTCTTTTAGTTAATTGGGCAAAAAAAGAAAAGATTACAAATGGGAAAAGATTAGCCTTAACTATCATTAAAATATTATTATTAGGGCTTTTCTTATTTAGAAGTCCAGTTTTGGATTTAACATCTTTTACTATCAATTATTTTGTTTCTATTATCTTTTTGATTACTATGTGCTTTGACCTAGCAATTTATACTTATGATTTAATTTCTAATGAAAAAAATAAAGAGAATGATATAGAACTGAAGAAGATAAAATATATTATTCCATTAAGCATAATTTTTGCCCTTATGCTAGCAATTGCTTTAATTGATTGTTTTGCTGGCAATAATGTTAATCTTTTCTTAGTGATTATTTTCATTTCTTTTTTAGTCATAACTATAGGAGAAATTATAGGATTCATTTTTAATAAAAAATATTATTTGGCTAATGGATTAATCGTAATCGCTAAAACTGTATTTTTAATAAGATCTATTTTTACATTTTCTTTTGTTCAATCAGTCACTGTGTTATTTGGCTCGATTCATTCATTCCTTGTTTTATGTTTTTACGCATTGATGATTGCCGCGACTATTATTTCTTGGCTTTACTTTATTAAAAGTATCAAAATAGTAAGAAAATTATTTGAACAAACTATGGCTAGTTAACTCTAGTCATTTTTATTAATTAACTAGAAAATTAAATCATCTTTTTTGTTGATTATAGGTAATGAATGTCTATAAATTTTTTGTATAATATTATCAATTGAGGTTAATTTATGGACGCGAAAGAAAGAATTGAAATTTTAGTTAAATTATTAAATCAATATGCTTATGAATACTATGTTTTAGATAATCCATCTATCTCTGATTATGAATATGATAAGCTTTATAATGAATTAGTTAATTTAGAAAAAGAACATCCAGATTTTGTTTTAAAAGATTCTCCAACTCAAAGAGTAGGAGATAAAGTAATCGATAAATTTGATAAGATTACGCATAAAGTTAAGATGATGTCAATCGATGATATTTTTTCTTTTGAAGAGGTCGATAAGTTTGTTAATGACATGCAAAAAATTAATCCTTCAATCACTTTTAACTGCGAATTAAAAATAGATGGTTTATCAGTATCTTGTATCTATGAAAATGGCTATTTAGTTACTGCATCTACCAGGGGAAACGGAACGATTGGAGAGATTATTACCGATAATGTAAAAACCATTAAATCTATTCCTTTAAAACTTAATCAACCTATATCTATTGAGGCTAGAGGCGAAATATTTTTACCTAAAAAATCTTTAGAAAAGATTAATCAGGAAAGAAGCTTGCAAGGTTTAGATCTATTTCAAAATTGCCGTAATGCCGCGTCTGGGACAATTAAATCGTTAGACTCTAAAGTTGTTGCTTCTAGAGGATTAGATAATTTCATGTATACATTATTGAATGATAATGAAGTTCATGGTCAAAAAGAAGCCTTAGATACTTTAGTTTCCTTAGGCTTTAAGGTTAATAATGAAGGAAGGCTTTGTAAGAATTCTCAAGAGATTAAAGATTATATCGATTATTGGAAGATTCATAAGGATGATTTACCTTATCCAATCGACGGCGTGGTAATTAAAGTTAATGATTTAGGTCTCTATGATTCAATTGGCTACACGGTTAAATCGCCTAAATGGGAAGTTGCTTTTAAATATCCTGCTGAGGTGGGAACATCAATCTTGAGAGATATTACCTTTCAAGTAGGAAGAACTGGAGTTATAACACCTGTAGCTAATTTTGATACAGTTTATATATCTGGAACCGATGTTTCTAGGGCTACTTTGCATAACGAAGATTTTATTAAATTAAGAGATATTAGAATTGGAGATACCATAAAAGTAAGAAAATCTGGAGAAATTATCCCTGAAGTGTTTGAAGTTGATTTTTCAAAGAGAAAAGCCGATTCTAAACCATTTAAAATGATCGAAAATTGCCCGATATGCGGCTCAAAACTTGTGAGAAATGAAGGAGAAGCTGATTATTACTGCATCAATTCGTCTTGTAAGGCTAGAATTTTAAATTCCTTAATCCATTTTGCTAGTAAAAATGCGATGAATATTGAAGCTTTAGGAGATAAATTAATTGAAAGATTTTATGAGTTAGGTCTTTTAAAATCAATCGATGATATCTATCGATTAAAAGAGCATCGCGAGCAATTAATAAAGTTAGATAAGCTCGGAGAAAAGTCAATCGATAATATCTTAACTTCTATCGACGCATCAAAATCTAATAATTTAGATCACTTGATTTTTGGCTTAGGAATTAGAAATGTTGGTTCCAAAGTTTCTAGAACCTTATGCGAGCATTATCCGTCTATTGATCTTCTAAAAGAGGCTAAATATGAAGATTTAATTAAAATTGATGATATCGGAGATGTTATAGCTTTAAGCGTCGTTTCTTATTTTAAAGATGAACATAATTTGACTTTAATCTCCGCGTTAAAGGAATTAGGGGTCAATGTTAATTATCAAAAAATTAATATTTTAGATGGGGCTTTTGCTCATAAAATAGTAGTTTTAACCGGGAATTTAAAAGATTTTACTCGTGAGGAAGCTTCTAATATCATCGTGTCTTTAGGTGGTAAAACTTCTTCTTCAGTATCAAAGAAGACTGATTTAGTTTTAGCAGGAGACAAAGCCGGATCTAAATTAACTAAAGCTGAAGAATTAGGAATCAAGATAATTAATGAAGATGAATTTAAAAAGATGATAGGTGAGAATAATGAGTAAATTAAAGTATTTTTTCTCGTTTTATAAACCTCATTTAAAATTATTTATCTTCGATTTATCCTGCGCGTTTATCGTTTCACTTTGCAACTTAGTTTATCCGTCTATTGCTAGAAATATCATCAATATTTATGTCCCTAATAAAGAATTAAATATGATTATCATCTTCTGCGTTGTTTTATTAGGTGTCTATATCATTAAATTATTTTTAAATTACTGTCTTCAATATTGGGGACACATAGTCGGAGTGAGAATTCAAGGAGATATGCGTAAGGCAATGTTCAAGAAGTTAGAAAAACTCCCATATTCTTTTTATGATGAAACTCAAACTGGAACAATCATGTCTAGAATCATCAATGATTTAATGGATATTTCTGAGCTAGCCCATCATGGCCCAGAAGATTTATTCTTATCCATGGTAACTTTTGTTGGAGCGTTCATAATTATTGCTTTCATGAATATTTATCTATCTTTAATCGTTTTTATTTTCTTGCCTATCATGCTCTTTTTCTTAGTTAAAAGAAGGAAAAAGCAAAAAGAAGCCTTTAAGCTGATGAGAGTGAGAACTGGAGAGATTAACGCGCAGGTGGAGTCATCTATTTCTGGAATAAGAGTTTCTCGCGCGTATGGAGCCTCAAAGCATGAGATTGAAAAATTTGATAAATCGAATATCTCATTTCAAAAAGCTCGCGCGGAAGCTTATAGACAGATGGGAATATTTAACGCGGGAATCAATTTCTTTTCAGATCTTTTATATTTGATTTCGATTCTTTCAGGAGGATTATTCTTTTATTTTAATTTGATTGATTCAGGAGAATTCACCGCGTTTATTCTCTATATCACCACGCTTATAACCCCGATTAGAAACTTCATAGCAATCTTTGAGCAAATTCAAAATGGATCAACCGGCTTTGAAAGATTTGTAGAAATTATGAATGAAACTGAAGAGGAAGAAGCTGAGGATGCCATTGAATTAAACGAAATTAATCAAGGAATAAAATATGAAAACGTCACCTTCCATTATGGAAAAAAGGATATTGATGAAATTAATTATGTAATCAAGGATTTTTCTCTATCCATTCCAAAAGGACAAACTATCGCTTTAGTGGGCCCGTCAGGAGGAGGAAAAACTACCTTATGTCATCTTTTACCAAGATTCTATGAAATAGATGATGGAAAGATTACTATCGATGATATAGATATTAGAAAAATAACCCGCGATTCACTGAGAAAACATATAGGAATCGTGGCTCAAGACGTATTTTTATTTTCCGGAACTGTAAAAGAAAATATTGCCTACGGTAATTTAGATGCCTCCGATGAAGAGATAATTGAAGCCGCGAAATTAGCTAATATAGATTCATTTATCGAGACTTTACCTAATGGATACGATACTTATGTTGGAGAAAGAGGAGTTAAGTTATCAGGAGGACAAAAACAAAGAATCTCTATCGCTCGCGCGTTTTTAAAAAATCCTGAAATATTGATTTTAGATGAAGCAACATCAGCCTTAGACAATGTTACAGAGATGCAGATTCAAGATGCTTTAGATAAATTATGTAAAGGTAGAACGACTATCGTCGTAGCGCATAGATTATCAACTGTGAAGAATGCTGATAGAATCGTGGTTATTAATAACGAAGGAATCGTTGAAGAAGGAACTCATGAAGAGTTAATAAAAAGAGACGGAATGTACGCCTCTTTATACAAATATCAATTTAGATAATTTTATTGTTTCATTATATATAAAATACCGATGGTACCAGGTCCGCAATGGGAGGAGATGACGCTTCCAGCATGAGTTACCATGATATTTTCTTCTTTTATATATTTTTTTACTTCTTCGTAAAGATATTTTTCGCTTGCAGGAGCCGCGGTTGAAGTGATCATCACTAATGATGTATCCATATTTTCTAAATCTTTTTTGAAGATATCTAACAAAGCGTTGCAAGCTTTAATTGTCTTACCGATAGGCTTTTTAAATACTTTCATGCCTCCATCAATAACTCTTATAATCGGTTTCATATATAAGGCTGAAGCTAAGAAATATGATAATGAAGAACAACGGCCACCTTTATAAAGATAATCCATCTGCTCAATTAAAAACTGCGCGCGGACTAAAGGTCTAATCTCAGTTAATTTTTCTTCAATTTGCTTTAAATTAAATCCTTGTTTAATCATCTCCACCGCCTTGCATACTTGAAGGCCGATTCCTGTTGATAAATTGCATGAATCGAAGACTAAAATTCTAGAAGGGTCTAATTCATCTCTTGCCACGCAGGCATTATTATAGCTTGATGATAATTTTGAAGAAATTCCAGTGTAGAAGATATCATATCCTTGGTCTAAATAAGTTTTAAACGCGTCATATAATTCTTGGGTAGAAATCGCTGAAGTCTTAGGTAATTTATTAGTTTCTTTAACTTTAGAATATAATTCATCTACGGTTATCGTAACCCCATCTTTATATACTTCTTCGCCAAAAGTCACTCCTAAAGGCAAAACTAGAATATCATTCTCTTTAAGATATTCCTTAGTTAGATCCATTGTTGAATCAACAATTACTTTAATCTTATTCATTTGTTACCTCGCTCTTATATTCACTTTATACTTTATTTTATCATGAATTTTAACTTTTGAAGCGGTAAACAAAATCAATTATTTTTCATAGCTTTATTTTTAGGTAAAAACGTTAAACTTTTAAATAAAGGATTACAGGCTTTAAATACCCAAAATAGAATTAAAGATTGAGGAATTAAATATATTAATTGCTTTGGAAGAGAGACTAAGAGCATATAGTATAAAGTCTGATCGAAAGTATAATTAGAAATAATTCCAAATGATATGCCTCCAATTAAGATATTAGAAATTAGAGAAACCATCATTCTAGCTAATAAAACTCGTTTAAATGAGATATGACTCTTATAGAAGAATAACCCATAAATTAATCCAGTTATCATCGCTTGAATAATATATCCAATAAAGAAACCATATCCTGAGGTATCAAAGAAAATATATCCTAAAGTATCGGATAAAAAACCGGTTATCAACCCTGATACTGGGCCAAGCAAGTAGCAAGAAATGCTAAAGAATATATAACCAAATCCTAATCCTAAATTACTAAATCCTGACGGTAAAATTATTAATTTGCTAATTAGCATCAGGGCTAAAAGCATCGCCATTAAGGATATTGAAGGAACGCTTTTTAAAAACTGTAGAGATCCTTTCCAATAACCTTTATTAAAAGGATGAGGGAAGGTATTAATATAATCATATTTATAATGAGGTTCTTTATACTCAACAAATAATGAATATATTAAACTAGCTAATAAACCGATTCCCATAGCTACTAATCCATATAAATATGGTGATGAGATGTTATTTATCTCTATGATATCTTCGTTATTTAAATAATTGATATAATTAGGATCAAGGTTTTTAGATAAATAATCGGTTATGAAAGTTTTACCTCTAGTTGATACTTTCATTTTCGATGAAAGATAGAAAGTATCAAAATAATTAGTCTTAGTTTCAATTAAATATTTATCATCAGAAATGTTAGTTATTGTAAATCCATCTTCTTTTACAATTTTATCGACATCGATAGAATCATATTTTGAAGCGGATTCTTTAATA
The DNA here is from genome assembly GCA_944332225.1 of uncultured Bacilli bacterium. Lineage (GTDB taxonomy): Bacteria > Bacillota_I > Bacilli_A > RFN20 > CAG-449 > CALVJO01. The sequence goes on from CALVJO010000004.1 coordinate 45,208, forward strand.
TCTTCTAATCTATCTTTTGTGATAAAACCATCTAGATCAATTTTTTCCTGATAGGTAAACTGGCATTCGATGGTTCCAGTAAAATAATTAACCGATTCAGTGATAAAAAATCCGATTAAAAATGAAAATAATAAGGAAAAGAGAATTAAAAACTTTCTTTTTAAAAGTCTAGTCAAATAAATATTCATAGATCCTGGCCTCCTAAAGGTCCGTCTCTAAGCGGACAGAAAGATAAACCGCCGCAGGGTTCGTCCGTTTCATCTCCGAATAAAACAGCACTTAACGCTTATCAATCTATTTGAAAGCTTAAACCTGAGAAAGAAAATTTACAATATAATTAAATAAGATAAGTGCATTATAGCTATAAATATAGCTTCTTAAATTCATTAAAACGGTTACATAAAAATCTATTAAAAAAATATGTCTAATTTGGAGCAAATTAAAAGCGAAAAAAACGCTAAAAAACATCAAAAAATTAACGATTTTTGTTAGTTTTACGATATGAAAGCGCTTTAAAATTAAAAAATAAAAAAACTTTATATATTTGTTGTAAATAAAAAAATGACTTGGCTATAATTACAACAATATTAGCTAAAGAGGCTAATGCCTTTCATAACTTTGCTGATATTTATCACTCAACTTAATAAATAATTATTAACGAAAGGAGAAAATCAATGAGAAAAAGATTATTAAAAGGTACGGCAACCTGTGCCCTTCTTTGCACAACTCTTGCAGTTCTCGCTTCATGTGGTGGAGGTGTAAACAATGGTGAATTGTACACTTATAACACCTACCTCTCAATTGCTCCATCAACTTGGAACACCCATAACTGGGAAACATCTGAAGAAAGCTATATTCAAAGCTTCACTGAAATGGGACTATACGATGTTATTCTTAACGAAACCAAAGATGGCTACACCGTAGTAAGTGAAATGGCTGCTTCCTATCCAACAGATGCTCTTCCAACTATGAGCCGTGAAGAACAACAAGAAGCTAAGGAAATTACCGGAGTTACTGGTAACTTAGACGAAGGATACATTTGGGATATTGAATTAAATCAAAATGCCAAATGGCAAGATGGCACGCCAATTAATGCTGACGATTATTTAAAATCAATGGAGCTTTTATTAAGCCCTGAATATGTTAACTACCGTGCTGACTCTTACTATGCTTCAAACTTAGTTATCGCTAATGCTGAAAGATATAATAAACAAGGTAGACAAACTATTGAACCTGCTTATTCATATCTTGATTTAAATAACACATCTCAATCTCCTGCTTGGACAACTACCGAAGCATATCAAGGACAAGCTGAATTTATCAATTTAGGTGCAACAAACCCATTATTTGATGACATTTTCTCTGGAGATACTACTGATGTAACTTTATCTTCATTCATCACTCAATTCCAATCCGATGATACTATGCCAGAAGCTGTTCGCTTAGCTTGCTATAGAATTGAAGATGCTGTTAAAGGATATTTACTCTACGAGCACGTCACAAGTGTTGATACTCCAGATGTCGGTTGGGAAGAAGTTGAAGAACCAAATGATATCGAAGAAGAACAATTAAATGAAGATATCGATGTTAACGTTTTCGATACAACCGATATTCAAGTTAGAACTGAATTATTCGTAAGCGAAGGTGAAACAACAGTTAAAACTGAAAAATATTCTAGAAGCTTATTAATCGATGATTTAAATACCATTCTTTCTGGAACTGCTGCTAGATTCACTTGGGTCGGAAGAAGATGGGCTTATTTAACTTTATTAAGAGTCTATGTTTATAACGATGATACCGTTGAATTCTCTGAAGTCGGTATTAGAAAAATGGGAGATTATAAGATTAGATTATTCTTATCAAAGAAAATCACTAGCTTAGACTTAAGATTCTCCTTAACTTCTAACTGGATTGTTAAAACTGATTTATATGAAGACTTAACTGTTCAATATGGAGATGCATTAATGACTTCATACGGTTCAAGTAAAGTCGAAAATTACATGTCCTATGGACCTTATAAATTAGAGTCTTTCTCTGCTACATCATTTAGAATTGTTAGAAATGACCAATGGTATGGATATACAGACGGTAAGCATGAAGGTCAATATCAAATGGATGAACTTTATACTAGAATCATCACCGACCATTCAACTGCTATGCAAGAATTCTTAGCTGGTAATCTTGATGATATTGAATTAAATAGATCTGAGATGTCAACTTATGGTAACTCTTCTAGAAGAACTACTACCTTAGAATCATACACTCAAAAGATTTCATTTAACTCTGATAGACCTTCATTATTAGCAAGACAAACTAATGGTACAAATAAAACTATCTTAGCTAATGACACATTCCGTAAAGGTTTATCCTTAGCTGTTAATAGAAATGATATGGCGTCTACTACCACAGCTGGTTCTCAAGCTTTCACCGGATTATTAAACGGTCTTTACATCACTGATGTTGAAAAAGGTGAAATGTATCGTGATACTGCCCAAGGTAAGTCAGTTTACACTGAATTATATAAAGCTGAAGGTGGAGATCCATACGCAGATGGTTATACCGAAACTGCTCTTTCTGAAGGTGATAACGGATATAACTTCAACATGGCAACTAAATATGTTGCTGAAGCAATTAAAGAAGAATTAGCTTCTAGTGAAAATGGACATTTACAAAGTGGAGACACTATTACTCTTCAATTAAGAGTTTATGATTCTACTTCTGAAAATACTACTTTACTCACTGGATTCATAAGAAGCGAATTCACCGATGTCATTAATGCGGCTGTTAATAGGTTAAAAGAAGAAGATTCTACAGCTTACGGAAGCTTAAATCTCAAATTTGAGTTACAAGTAATAACTGACCAAGACTACTATAACACTGCGAAGACTGGTCGTTACGATATGATCTTCTCTATTTGGGGCGGTGCTGCAACTAACCCATATAACTTAATGCAAGTTTATGCAGATAGTGAATTCACAAACTGCTGCGAATACGGATTCAAAGGTAAACAAGATGAAGTTTATCTTGAAATCGATGTTAATGAAAATGGTACAATTGAAGCAAGTACCGAAAGAAGAACTTACAAAGACTGGTATGAGTATTTAAACGGTAATACTTTAGTTGAACCTGAAGGCGAAAGAGACGCTAATGGTGACTTTGTCGATCCTGAACTTCAAGCAGAATACAAAAAAGTTCACACTGAAAAATTAAATATCTTAGCTGGATTAGAACTTGGAATCTTAGGTAGATTCGAAGCAGTTCCTCTTCTTGCTCAAGGTACATCTTCCTTAACCTCCTTCAAAGTTGAAAACGGAACAAACACCTATATTAACTTAGTTGGTTACGGCGGAATTAGATTTATGACTTTCAACTACAACAATGCTCAATGGGCAAAAGCTGTTAGCGAAGCTGGTGGAGATTTATCATCATCTTATAGAGGATAATTAATCTACTTAATCAAAATTAATAATATTTAGAAAGATATCTAAGACCAAAATGGCCCTTAAAAGCTGTTTTGGTCTTTAGATGTATTAGAGGGAGTAGAATGAGGGATACAAAAGGCACACTTATTTACATTCTAAAAAGATTATTATTGATGATATTTACAATTATCGTCATTTTTATCATTTGTTTTATGTTGGTTAGACTTTTGCCTGATAGCGATAATCCAGGCCCAGGTAAAGATCCAACAACATTTTATCGAATTCAAGTTGCGATTGGACGTTATTATGAAGTATCTCCAGGTCAATATGAGCAACTTCCATTATTGACCCAACTTTGGAATTTTATTAAAAACTTATTTGTTCCTAGCACATACATGAATTCTTCAGGACAACTTGTTGAGGTTTCTAGATGGGGATATTCTTGGGAAATTGATTATTTACAATCTCCGATTGATATCTTATTTAGTAGAATGACTCCAACAGTTTTAATTAATATCTATTCAATGTTCTTATCAATTCCAATTGGGTTATTAATTGGTATTTATATGGCTCTTAAAAAGAATAAATGGCAAGATCATACTTTGAGTATTATCGTAATGCTGTTTATTTCGGTACCTTCCTTTGTTTACGCTTTCTTAATTCAATATTTTTTAGGATATCAATGGGGTTGGTTCTCTCCAACTATGGCTGATAGCAGCATGTATGGATGGTTCTCTGGAACTATGATAAATTCGATGGTTCTACCAGTTCTTGCGATGTCATTTGGCTCAATTGCAGGATTTGCTAGATACACAAGAGCTGAATTAACCGAAGTCTTAACATCTGATTTCATGCTCTTAGCTAGAACTAAAGGATTAACTAGAGCTCAAGCTACTGTTAGACACGCCTTTAGAAATTCATTAGTACCTATTTTCCCAATGATCTTAGGTCAAATTATTTCAGTTTTATCTGGTTCTATAGTTATTGAAAACATCTTTGTTGTTAATGGTATTGGAGGATTATTCTTAGATTCCATTAATAAACGAGACTACGATGTCTTCCAATTTGTCGCTATGTTCTACATCTTAATCGGATTAGTTGGAGGCTTAGTCGTTGATATATCTTATGGATTAGTGGATCCACGTATTAGAATGGGAGGAGGTAAAGGACAATGAGCGAATTAGAAAATAAAGTTGTCAGTACCAATGAACAGACAGATTTATTTGATTTTGCAAATAAAGATAAGTCAATTCATGATACAAAGTTCGAAACTAAACCTATTTCTTACCTTCAAGACTGCTTACGTAGATTTGTTAAAAACAAAGCATCAGTCGCCGCATTCTTTATTATCTTATTAATTGCTTTATTTGCTATCTTTGAACCAATATTTGATTCAAAATATCAAAACAATACCGTTTTACAATATAATTACTTCGATAGAGCCTTACCAAAACTTAGTATCTTTGAAGGAACTGGATTTTGGGATGGCACTAAAAAAGAAGGCATTGGTGAAAACGAATATAACTTAAATAGATTCACTGATTCTAACTATGATAAATATGTTCGCTTAGAATCTGTTGAAGAAGTTAGAACCGGTTTCACAACTCAAATGACATATAATGTTGTAATTGATACTTATGCTGTTGGAACTAGATTAATTCAAATTTCGGAAAGTGAATACAATGCATTAGTTGAATATGATAAAAATCAACCTGAGGATCATAAGATTATTAAACCTCAAGTAGATTACAATTCTTATTTAAATCAGTATCGTCAACAACTCTTAGATAATGGAGCTTCTTCTCAAGTCGCTACTCAAATCTACAACAATATGCTTCAAACTTATTCTACAAACGCTCAATATTACTTCGCTTTAGAATGTAATCAAAGAAGCGATGGAAGCTATATTGATACATCATTCTCACCTATCTACACAGAATATGATGCTGATAAAGTTGGAATAGATGTTCAAGATATCTATCTTAGAGATGAAAGCGGAAATTTAGTTTACTATACAGTTAGTAATGGACGTTATAACGTAAGAGTAGATTATCATGATTACTTTACATACTACTATGGTTATGAACCTGTATTTGCTTTCGGTACCAATCAATTTGGTCAAGATATTTGCTTAAGAATGGCTCTTGGTTGCCGTTTCTCCTTACTTTTAGGAATTGGCATCACCGTCATTAACTTCTTGATTGGATTAGTATGGGGAGCAATTTCTGGATATTACGGAGGAACTCTAGATTTAGTCTTAGAAAGAATTACTGATATTATTTCTGGTATTCCAACAATTATCATCATGACTATTTGTAATATCCAATTTAATAACAATATTGAATTGAATAATGCAGTTGGACCGATGGGCGTTATTGTATTAGCTATCTTGGTTGCCTTCGTCTATAACGGATGGGTTGGAACCGCGGCGACTACTAGAATGCAATTCTATCGATTCAAGGGTCAAGAATATGTTTTAGCTTCTCGGACATTAGGTGCTAGAGATGGCAGGTTGATATTCAAACATATCTTGCCTAACGCTGCTGGAACATTAGTTACTTCATCGGTATTGATGGTTCCAAGCGTCATCTTCTCTGAATCATCATTATCATATTTAGGAATTATTGATTTTACTTCATCATCAATTGTTTCCTTAGGTGCGATGGTCTCGGAAGGACAGCAGGCGAACATTGCTTTCTATCCTCACGTCATCCTATTCCCTGCTATTGTTATTTCATTATTAATGATTTCATTTAACTTATTTGGTAATGGTTTACGTGATGCCTTCAATACCACATTAAGAGGAAGTGAGGAATAGTTATGGCTGAAAAAGTATTAGAAGTTAAAAACCTTAGAATTTCCTTTAGAACTAATTCCGGAACGGTTAAAGCCGTCAGAGGTATCTCCTTTGATTTATATAAAGGTAGAACTCTTGCCATTGTTGGCGAATCTGGCTCTGGTAAATCAGTTACTTCCAAAGCGATTCTTGGCATTCTTGCAAACAATAAAATCGTGGAAGATGGACAAATCATCTTTGATGGAAAAGATCTATTGAAGATTGATGAGGAGACATTTACTCACATTAGAGGAGTAAAAATCTCCATGATCTTCCAAGACCCTCTTTCATCATTAAATCCAATTATGAAAGTCGGTAAGCAATTAACTGAAGCTATGTATCTAAAAGCTAAAGCTTCCAAAAGAGAAGCTCACGCTGCGATTAGTAAATTAAATTCAGTCTTAGCTAGATACGGTGATAAAACCACTATGCAATTGCTTCATAAGACTGTTTCTGGAATGACTAAACAAGATGAGATAATAGTTCTTGATGGATTCATTGATTTATTTAGACAAGCTTGCGAAGGTTCTCTTTCCTATCAAGATGAAGCTTTAAGAAATTTAAAAACTTTGGTTGAAGAATTTAAGAATAAACACTTTACTTCCGAAGAAAGTCTTGATGTTAAGCTAGCTAAACAAGATTTAGCAAAATTAAAGAAACCTTTAAAAAATGCTGTTTATCCTCTTGATATTGAACCAGATGATATCATCGAAGTATTTATGGTGTTAATGACCACATTATTAACAAAATTTGTTAATGCTGGTAAACACACTGAAGAAAGACAAAAACTTTTAGAAAAATACCAAGCAAACGATGTATTTGATTTACCTCCAGAAATTAGATCCAAGGAAAGAGAAGTAATCTTGCCTCCATCAGCTTATTTTGCTCAGATGGTTAAGGCAATCGATGAGCTCTTAAATCATATCGATGAATTATTAAATACTGATAAATCATTAGATACATTCGTTGATGAGTTTAAACATACTTATTATGAAAACATCATTCAATCAAAGACTACCATGACCTCAAAAGAGGCTAAGGATAGGGCTATTGAATTGATGACTGAAGTTGGTATCCCTGATCCTGAAAGAAGATTCTATCAATACCCATTTGAATTTTCCGGAGGAATGAGACAACGTATCGTTATAGCTATCGCTTTATCGTCAAATCCTGAAGTATTAATCTGCGATGAGCCTACCACAGCGTTAGATGTTACCATTCAAGCTCAAATTCTTGAGCTTATCAATAAATTAAAAGTTCAAAAGAATCTATCAATTATCTTCATCACTCATGATTTAGGTGTTGTTGCAAACATGGCAGATGACATCGCAGTTATGTACGCAGGAAAGATAGTTGAGTATGGTTCAGTCTATGATGTTTTCTATGATCCTAGACATCCATATACTTGGGCTTTATTAGGTTCGATGCCTGATCTTGACACAAAAGAAAAGTTAGATGCGATTCCAGGCACCCCACCTAACATGCTTTTACCACCTAGAGGCGATGCCTTTGCTGATCGTAATAAATACGCCTTAAAGATGGATTATGAAGCTCAACCTAAATTTTATGAAATTTCTCCAACTCACTATGCGGCTACCTGGCTCTTAGATGAAAGAGCACCTGATGTAGAAGCTCCAAAGATTGTAGTTGAGAGAATTAAAAACGCGATTAAAGTTAATAAGGATACCATTCCTACATACACTTTAAAAAAGAATTCAATTCTTGAAAGATTAGGAGGTAATAAATAATGAAAGAACAATTAATTAATTTATTCTACTCTCCTGATGCTGAGGGAGTTAAATCTACTAAAAAAACAACTTCTACAGCTAAAAAGAAGACAACTAAAACTTCAACTGCTAAGAAAACCACTTCTACAAGCAAGAAAAAAACAGCTTCTAAAGCAACCTCTAGCTCGCAAAAAAGAACTAAAAAGACAGTAAAAAAAGAACTTGTTGAAGAAAAGCTAGTTGAGGCAACTGAAACAATTAAAGAAGATATTCCTGTAATTGTCCCTGAAAATATTCGTCCAGCATTTGATTATGATAATGCTGAGGTGCTTCTCGATGTTAGACACTTAAAGCAATTCTTCAGATTTGGTAGAGGCAAATATAAATATAACAAAGCAGTTAACAATGTCTCTTTCAAAGTTTATAAGGGTGAAGTTTTCGGATTAGTCGGTGAATCAGGCTGCGGAAAGACGACCACAGGTAGATCGATCATTAGACTTTACAAACTTACTTCAGGCGATGTTTGGTTTAAAGGTGTTAGAATTGCCGCGGGAGTCAGATGGAATCAAAAAGAGATTAAATTCACGAATATCAGATTAAGAGAAGCTTTAGGAAAGTACGCTTCTGAAAAGAAGGCTGAGATTGCTAATTTAAAATTAGAATATCAAGAATCATTCCATGAAAACTTCTCAGTTCACACAGTTAATAAGGCTATTGAGGAACATTCTGATAATTATGAGGAGAAACAAGAATTCCTTGATCGTTACAATGAGATAGTTTCTCGTTATGAAGCCCTCTCAAGAGAAAAAATAGACGAGGCTAATCAAATAATCAGCGTTCAAAGAAAGAAGATTAAAGCGGCTCGTCACGACGATAAATCTTGTAATAAAGATATGCAGCGAGAAGAAGTTGCTAAAATCAAAGAACAATATCAAGAAATTATCGAAAAGGCTAAGCATGGCTCCTTATCTGAAGAAGATAAAGCGATATATGATGAATATAAGAAGAAATTACATGATGCGAAGCATACAACTTTAACTAGTAAGATTCAGATGATCTTCCAAGATCCTATCGCTTCGTTGAATCCTCGTATGACTGTTAGAAACATCATCGCAGAAGGATTAATCATCAAGGGAGTTAAAGACAAAAAGTTCATCGATTCTGAAGTTAATCGAGTCTTAGATTTAGTCGGTTTGCTTCCTGAGCACGCGAATCGTTATCCTCATGAATTCTCAGGTGGACAAAGACAAAGAATCGGTATCGCTAGAGCAATAATTATGAATCCTGAATTAATTATCGCTGATGAGCCAGTTTCTGCCTTAGATGTTTCGATTCAAGCTCAAGTTATTAATTTATTAAATGAGTTAAGAAACGATTTAGGATTAACAATCTTATTCATCGCTCATAACTTATCGGTAGTTAAGTATTTCTGCGATAGAATCGCGGTTATGTATTATGGTAATTTGGTTGAGTTAACAACATCTGATGAATTGTTTGCTCATCCATTGCATCCGTATACAAAATCATTATTGTCAGCTGTTCCTCATCCTGATCCAAATATTGAGAAGAATCGTACTAGAGTGGCTTATAATCCTTCAGTTCACGATTATACAACTCAAAAGCCAACTATTAGAGAATTGGCAAAGGGTCACTTTGTTCTTTGTAACGACATTGAGGCTGAACAATATTTAAAAGAACTTGAGGGTAAATAGTTTGAAAAGAAAAGATACTCAAGAAAAATCCTCTCTAGAACTACAAAAAGAGATTGTAAAAAAGACTAAAGATGTTGAAGAAAGCCACTTTAAAGAATATTTAATAGGATTTATCGTGGTTTTCATCATCGATAGTTTGATTGCTGTTACTTATATTCTATCAAGTTTAGGAGCACATTCATTTTCTTTAACAGGAAGCAGTCTCTATCGGGTTTTATGCGATGGATTCTCTATTCCTGGAATTTTCACTCTATTGTTTTGGATTTTGCTTATCGTTTCAAGTTATGGAGCGTTTGATGCAATCGCCTATGGAGTGAAAGTTGCGTTCTATACAGTCTTCTATAGATCTCTAAAAGACACTAAAGTTGAGAAGACATATACTGAATATGTAGAAGTTAAACGCGGAAAAAGAAAAAATAAATATCCATATATGTGGATTAATGGGTTATTATTTCTATTTCTAGGCTTAATCTTCTTGATTATATTCAATGTTTCCATTTAATATGAATGAAATTTAAGGAGGTACTTAAATGAATAAAAAATATGCACTTGGAATGTTTGCCTTATTAACAGTCCTAGTAGTTGGATGTACAGGAGATCCTACAAGTTCTTCAACAACTACATCCTCTGGCACTTCGCAATCAAATACCACGACAAGTACTGGAAATAATGATTATCTAACTAACGATGATTTAGAAAGAGGTAAAACTACTTACGTTGATGATAATGGTGAAACTCAAGATTTAACAATTAACACCCTTTACACTAACGCTAACAGCCCTCACCTTGATCCTTTAAAAGAACTCCACGCGATGGTTGTTCCGTTTGGTTTTACCGATAGTGATCTTCAAAATGTCCAATCTGAAGCCAATATCGAAAGAATCAGAACTGTTTTCTTTGGTGATGACGAGGAAATCGCTGATGTTAACGGATGGATATCAGTAGCTGATTATTATCAAACTTCATCTTATGGTAAGTCAACTTTCACTGGTGAAGTCTTACCTACATGGGTAGTATATAACGGTACATCATCATCCTTCCAACGTACTTACGGAACATCTTTAGGTGTTGGAGCTGCTGAATACGCAAGAACTTGGTATATCAATGAATACGCAAAAGAAAATCATGGTTCTCTTGGAGCTGATGCTCACGATATTACCTGGTTTGATCAAAATAATGATGGCTACTTAGATTTAGTTTGGGTAGTTTACTCTCATCCAACTTCCCAAAATGATACTAATTCTTGGTGGGCATATGTTACTTATACTGGAAATAATCCAAATACAGCTTCTCCAACTGTTAAGACCTTAGGATGGGCTTCAATTGACTGGATGAATAATTCTTATGGAGGATATGACCCTCACACCTTCATCCATGAAACTGGTCACACCTATGGATTAAATGACTACTATGATTACACCAATACTTGGAAACCTATGGGTGGAGTCGATATGATGGATCAAAACTTAGGTGATCACTCTGCTTATTCAAAATTTGAATTAGGATGGGTAAATCCTTGGATTGTCGACGAGGAAACTCTCTCTCAAGGAAAGAGCGTAAAAGTAACCTTACGTCCATTTACTACTACTGGTGATTGCTTCGTTATCGCATCTCCTGGATATAATGGAACCGCATTTGATGAATATTTGATGGTTGAATTAGTTGCTCCTATCGGCGATCTTAACTATCAAGATTATCGTGGAGGATATCAATCAACTACAGGTTACACTAAACCTGGATTAAGAATCACTCACGTTGATTCAAGAGTATATGCAAGCAAAGATCAACATGATTCATATTTAGCTGATAATCCTGAAGACGGTGTCGATATCAGAGTCAATAATACCCATGGCGGTAGAAGCGGAGTTGGAATCGATGCTGACTATTGGGAAAGAGAAGACGGTTCTAGATTCTACTTCACTCAACAATCATTGATGGAAAGTACTATTGCAGAAACCAACTGGACTAACAGCGCTACTTATAACGCTACAAATAGTTCATTATTCACCGAAAGAAACTTCTTCAGCTTACAAGAAGGTGAAGGATGGGCCGAAGCATTCATGCCATCTGGATCAAATCTTTGGAACAAAGCTAAAACCATAACTGGATGGAGCGGAAAAAATCAAACTTATGAGATTGATGAAACCTGCACGATGGATATGGAGTTATATGTTGAATCAATTGTAGAAGATGAAGAAGGATATCTTGCTACTGTTGAAATCTATCTAGCTTAATTAAACAAAAAAATATTAGATTTGAAGACGGCGATGCCGTCTTTAAATCTAATGCATAATTTAGTAAATAAATGAAACATAAAAGCGCTTTCTTGTTTCAATTTATTTATTACCATGCTTAAATTTAAACAATTAATAATTTATTTATTAATTTATCAATTAAAAAAAGGAGCGATAGTAAATGAAAAAAATTCGAAAAGTTTTACTTACTGGTCTACTTGCTTGTAGCTTAGGATTTACTGTTGTTGCTTGTGATGGTCCTACTTCTTCAACAACTAGTGAAGATGCTGGTGCTAACGTATCCAGAATTACCATTGCAAGTGATTTTGATCCATATCAAGTCGTAGGCACATTTATCAACGCGGATGAAGTTTTAACTTTCTATGGTAATGGAAACACTGAATTAACTAACGTTGATTATACTTTAAACCCAACTGCTAATGCTAATGCGGTGGAAATTGATGGACATACCATCATCGTTAAGAGCGAAACTGATTCTGAAGTTAGAATTCAAGTAACCGTTGGAACTAAAAGCGCTTATTTAACTTTTACTCCTGTTAGCCAAGCTAAGAAAAATATGCTAACAATGGCAGAGACAATGGGTGCTCACTATACTTACTATGAAATTGATCAACAAGGATATACTTTACCATCAATTTTGCACGATGAGGATTATTTCTTACATTTTACTGCTGATTATAGTGATACCGGCGAAATTACCGACCAATACTATTATGGATATGGACAATTCTCTGATGCTGCTTATAATGTGAGAGCTAACGCTGATTTTACCGAAATAACTGCTGAACCAGGTGCTGTTACTAAGAGTATTTCTGACTATGGTTACGGTCAAGCTACCACTTTAGATTTCTTAAGCTTCACCACTGTTTCAGAAACTGATCCTTATGGTAACACTAGCTCATATTTATCATCAACCGATGAGGCAATGTTAAATAGTGTTGTTCCTGCTGAATTTGGTATTGTTGCACCTCAAGAATTAGTTAATAGATATAAATCTTTAAACTATGAATTAGAACCAGGCAAGGGATTAAATTATAAATATGTTTCTGGTGAAATGGTGGTTTATCCTGATGCTGCAACTTTAAATATTGATAATGCTAAATATCCAGTTCATTTAATCGGTGTATTAGCTACTGTTAAATATACCGATACAAACGAGATTTCTACGCTTGGTTATGGTTCATATTACTTAATTACTGATGAAAACTACAATGCAGACATTTCAGTTAATACTAATGAACAAATGGAAGCTTTCATAGCAGATGAAAATAATGTTCCTGAACCTTTAGAGTCTGAAGTTCTTGTAAATGCAGTTGATGCAGCTATCAAACAACCTAATTACACAGTCACTGCTTCGCTTGGTTGGGAAGCTTTAGATGGTAACTTAGATAAATTAGCTGATTTACCTGATAATCAAATTTCTAATTTATGGTATGATAATGGATGGGCTCAATTCTTCAATGTTCCTTATGGAACTTACACAGCTAAGGTTAATGAATCAACCATCTATAATGATTATTCAATCTTCACCATCACTCGTACCTATAACGAAAAAACTGAAAGCTATGAATCAACTAGAAACACTACAACTGGTGTCAGCGGATTCGCAACTCACACTGATGACACTGTATATTCTTTCTCCGGAGAGAATGCTAGCAGCTTAAAATTTGCTAAACCAAGCAGCGCGGATGTTTACACTACAAGAGCTCGTGTCGAAGGATTAAAAGCAGTTCACACTGAAGCTGGTTATGATTCATATGGTTCTATTGAAAGAATGAATTTATCTTCAGTCAAAGATAATGAAGGTTATACTGAATATATTGGTAACGGAACTCTTTATACTCAAATCTTAATCAATATGTTCAACCTCTATCCTTACGGAGATTATACATTAGGTACTAGCTTAGGAGAAAATCCAGTATTAGTAAGCGGAGAAACTTTCCTCAACATGTTCAATTATCGTATCATCGTTAGAGATAGCGGAGAGATTGAATTAATGGCCTACTTACTTTGGTCAAACATTGAATCTGGAGAATATATAGGAAATTATGCTGGATTAGTCTTAAGAGTTAACATCACTAATCTCGGCACAACTGAAGTTCCTTCAGTTACTGTTGTTCCTCCTGCAGCATAAAAAGTAAAGTAAATTATAAAGAGCCTTCGGGCTCTTTATTTTTTTACTTAAAAAAAACTGATACATCGCTGTATCAGTAAAATTCATAATGGTGGGCACTGAGGGGATCGAACCCCCGACCTTCTGTACGTCAAACAGATGCTCTCCCAGCTGAGCTAAATGCCCGATGCACGATTGATAATACTCTATTGAAAAATTGATGTCAATTAATTTTTTTATAATTTGAAATATGGTAAGATTTACCTATGTTTGATGAAACCTTTGATTCTAATCTTTTAAAAGTAGAAATTTTTGAAAATGTCGCTTCATTATTTTCTAAAGAGAAAATGGAAGTTTATTTAGTTGGGGGAATGGTTAGAGACTTTCTTTTAAAAAAGAGATCATCAGATTTTGATTTAGCCTTAGATGGAGATATTTCTATCATCAATAAATTATTTCCTCAAGATTCTAAAATTATCGATAAGTATGGCTGCGCGACATTCTTTTACCAAGGCTTTAAATTTGAGATAACTTGTTTAAGAAAGGAACATTATGATACTTATAGAACTCCTTCTAAAATTGAATTTGTTCATTCTTTAGAAATTGATTCATTGAGAAGAGATTTTACAATTAACGCCTTATATATGGATAAAGATGAGCATATCTATGATTTCCATAATGGCATTAATGATTTAAATAATCGATTAATTAGAATAGTTGGAGATGTATCTCGTTATAATGAAGATCCTCTTAGAATCTTAAGAGCCATAAGAATGGCTACTAATTTAGACTTTAGAATTAATAAAGATGATTATCGTTATATTAAAGATAATTTTTATTTATTAAATGGAATCGCACCTTCTTTGATTAATGATGAGATAAAGAAGTTTTCTTCGACTAAATATCTATTTGATGATTTTGAGATGGATCGGATTCTTTATAAAAATAATCATAAGATTAGAAAACATAAAATTCTTAAGTTTTCTAATGATTGTAAAGAAATCATTAAATTATACGATGAAGGATATTATTTATTCTTAATGGATGAAAATATCTATCTTGAATTAAAGAAAATATTATTGTCTAGAATTGTTAAAATTAATGATTATAATGATTATCTACATTATTATTCTAAAGATGTGATTATGGTTTTAGATCAAAAGTATCAAGATTTAATTAATAAAGAATATTCTAATAAAGAATTAAAAAAAGTATTAAGGGAGAGAGACGATGGCAAAAGTTAGTTTAAATGAAATTAATCTAATCAATTTATTGATTGAAAATTACAAAGACTTGAAATTAACTGAAAGCGAAGCGATGTGCTTTCTTTTAATCTACTTATCTGATTTAGAAAAGCCTTCCTTGATAACTGGAGAATTATTAGTTGATAAGATGAATCTAGATAAAGATGAGATTGATAAGGTAATAATCTCACTTATTGATAAAAAGTTTGTCTCTTATGAATCAGATTCTACAGGTGGAATCATTACTTCTCCTACCTTAGGAAAAGATAAGATTCTTAATCATTTTGTTACTAGAGTGTTAAATGAAAAATCAACTGAAGAATATCAATATAAAGAAGATGAGCTACAAAAGGTCTTAAGAGTTCTTCAAGATCGTTATGCGAGAAGTTTAACTCCT
This sequence comes from uncultured Bacilli bacterium, assembly GCA_944332225.1. Classification (GTDB taxonomy): domain Bacteria; phylum Bacillota_I; class Bacilli_A; order RFN20; family CAG-449; genus CALVJO01. The sequence continues at coordinate 60,914 of CALVJO010000004.1, forward strand.
TTAGAGATAAGTAAAGTTGAATCTTGGTTTTCTCAAAATATTCCTTTTGAGGTGATTCAAAATGCGATTGATAATATTTATCAAAAGAATGGAAAACTTCTATCTTTAACTAAGATAGATAAGGAAATAAGTAGAATAATCTCTACAAACGATATTAAAGAAGAAGGGTTCTCTTCAGTTACCATTCACGATAAAACCTCAATTAAAGAAAAGATGGAGATTGCCTCTTACGATTGGGTCCATGACGATGACAGATAAAGCTAAATACATAATTGACTATCTAGATGAGATATTAAAAGATGCAAGATGCGCGTTAAACTATTCTAAAGATTATGAACTAGTAATCGCAGTCATGCTTTCTGCTCAGGTGACTGATAACGCGGTTAATAAAGTTAGTGATGTTCTATTTAAAAGATATCCTACTTTAGAATCATTGAGCCAAGCCTCTTATGATGATGTTTGCTCGATTATTAAATCTTTAGGACTTTATAAAAATAAAGCTCAGAATGTGATCTTGATTGCTCAAGATATTTTAAACAACTTTGATGGTAAAGTTCCTTCCTCAAAAAAGGATTTGATGTCTTTAAGAGGTGTCGGTAACAAAACCGCGAATGTTGTAAGATGCGAATTATTTTCTCTCCCTGAGTTTCCAGTTGATACGCATATTAACCGTATCTCTAAAAGATTGAATATTGCAAAAGAAAATGACGATATAAATACTGTTGAAGCCAAATTAAAAAAAGTTTTTCCAAGAGATCATTATATTAAACTCCATCATCAGTTGATTCATTTTGGAAGAACTATTTGTAAAAGTCTTTCTCCAAAGTGTAATGAATGTAAATTACAAAAGTACTGTAAATATTATAAAGATAATTATTTAAAATAGATTTGATCCACAAGTTTTAAATAATTGATTCTAGGGTTAAATTCTTGCTTGATAAGATGACCATTAGCTTTAATATCTTCTAAGGCTATAGATTTTCTAATCTTAGCTTCATATGCTTCAATCACATATTTAACATCTAATAAATATATCTCATCTAAAGAGACAAAATAGATTAAGAAGAAGGCGATTCCTCCGTGATATATAACCTTTTTTAAATGTTTAATTTGTTGTGATGGGATGTTATGAAATGATAAAGAAGTTGTCGATTTAGTCTCTTTGCATTCAAAATCAATATATTTTCCTTTATATACTCCGTTATAGTCAGTGGTTGACTGCTTTTCAAAATAAGCATCAACTATCTTACAATTATGAGCGTAATCAACCTTTACTACATGAATTGGGGTAGGTCTTTTATAAATTAAAGCGATGTCATGTTCTAAATAATATGAATTAGATAAGTTGATAGCTCGTTCAAAATCTAAGCCCCTATTAGCGAATTGAATCGGCTTAGTATCAGTAACTAAAGATTTATCTAATTGATTTTGTTGTCCGTTAGGGTATCTCATAGTTATTTTAAATAATCGTCTACGATTTCTTCAAATATATCGTAGGTAACATTTTGCTTGTTTAAAACTAGTTTCATCACTTCTTTAACCGGATCTGGCATCTTATGATTTTTAGCTAATTGCTTAATATATTCTTGTTTAACAAGCTCTGTATTATTGATGAAGGCAAAGAATAGATTTTTTAAATCTAAGGCATCATTTAAAGGATCATGAGACATTCCAACAGGCTTTAAAGAAAATAATTTTAATGAATTTACTAAGGAAAGAGAATTTCCTTTATCATCTTTAATAAATTCGCCCATGAATGTTGCAAAGTCAAAGATGTTACGAGGCCATTCTTTAGATATATTTATATTTCTAGGATAGGAATAACGATTGGTTTCATTGATCATATAGATATCATTATTTCCAAATACAATTATTTTATAAGTATGGCTATTTATATAGTTATCAAATTTATAAATGGCCCTTTCCCAAGTCATTCCTTGATCAGAGAGGAAGGATTCATCGATTCCTGTCATTTCTCTAACAATCTCTCCGATAGGAGAATGAGCTTTTACATAGATTTTAAAAGGATGATAATCATTTTTAATTATATTAAGATTTTCATCAATTTTTACTTTTATAGCCCCCATTGCAATGATTTCATGGGACAGTTGAGTTCCTTCGAGATCAAGGAAGATTAAGGTGTCAATTCCTTTTAATTTACTTTCTAATCGCTTCATAATTTTTATTATACTTATAGAAGATTTTTTTTCATTATCAGAGATGAAAATATTAAATATCTATTTTATTAATATTTAAAAATAGCTTATAATTTTAAAGAGGTAGACGATGTCAAAATTATATTTAAAACTTTCTCCAAATGAAATTAACTCAAAAGTCTTTCAAGGTAAAAATGGAGGATACGATTCTCTAGAAGTAGATAAATATCTAGATCTCGTGGTATCTGATTATATTGCCTTTGAGCAATTTAAACTTGAAAACGATAAGATCGAGAAAGAAAATAATGAGCTAAAAAAATCCTTAGAAAACTATCGAGCAAAAATATCTCAGCTGGAGTATGAAAACACTTCAATGAAGGAGAAAATCGATGCTTATAGTAAAAATGGAAATAATTTAGATAACATCGAACTTCTACAAAGAATATCTACTTTAGAACAAGAACTTTACAATTTAGGTAAAGATCCTTCTAAAATAAGATAATATATTATTCGTTGACCTGGATAATTGCTGGTAGAAATACTAGAGGAAAGTCCATGCTCGCACGATCTGAGATGATCGTAGTGATTGCGCTAGAGGAAAAAGTAACTCTAGGTAGATGGGAGCATCTAACGGCGGACAGTAGCCTAAATCTATGACATGGCGAAAGTCCTGAAAGTGCCACAGTGACGGAGTTGAATAGAAATATTCAAGTGGAACGCGGTAAACCCCACAAGCGAGAAACCTAAATTTGGTAAGGGAAGAACCTGAGCGAATTCAAGCATATGGTTCATGCAATGCATAGATAAATAATTATCCTCGACAAAACATGGCTTACAGGGTCAACTACTCAATCTTAGGAGAACACATGAATTTACCAAACAAAATCACCACATTTAGAATGATCTGCGTCGTATTTGTCGTCGCATTTTTATTGATACCTATTGAGTATCCTATCATCCCTTATTTAAATATCGGAGTTAACTATTTAGTTGCTTGGATCATATTTTTACTAGCGTCTATTTCTGATATGTTAGATGGTAAGATTGCTCGAAAATATAATTTAGTTACTGATTATGGAAAATTAATGGATCCGATCGCTGATAAATTATTGGTAAATTCTTGTTTAATAATATTCACGATTATTGGAAATATCAAAATACCAGTAATCTGCACGGTGTTAATGATTGGTAGAGATATAATAGTTGATGCGATTAGAATGAATGCTGCAAGCAAGAATATAGTCCTTCCAGCAAATATCTTTGGAAAATTAAAAACTGTATTTCAAATGGTAGCTTTAATTTTCATCATGATTAATGATTTTGGCTTATCTGATTTAGCTCAATTACCTGAATATTTAAAGATTGGTCAATTATTAATATATCTAGCCACATTCATGTCTGTTCTTTCTGGAATTATATATATTTATCAAAATCGTGAGATGTTTAAGCAAACTAAGTAGGTTAATATGCTGTCTGATTTAGAAAAATATCAAGATTTACTATATGAATGTTTGAAAAAGCATCATTTAACAATCTCTTCTAGCGAATCATTCACCGGAGGATTATTCGCTTCTACCTTAGTTTCTATAAGTGGAATCTCTGAATTTTTTGTTGGTAGCGCGGTTACTTATTCTGCTCAGGCTAAACACGATGTTATAAATGTTAGCCAAGAAACCTTAAAGACCTACGGAGCCATCTCTAAAGAATGTGCTCAAGAAATGTGCCTAGGAACTAAAAAATTATTTAAAACTGACATAGCTATATCTTTTACCGGGAATGCTGGACCGACAGGAGATGAGAATAAAAAGATTGGTTTAGCTTATATAGGTACCATGATAAAAGATGAAATTGTTGTTAAAGAGTATAATTTTAAAGGTGATAGAAACCAAATTAGACTCGATGCGGTTATCGAAGCGATGAAAGCGATAATTGATATGTTAAATTAAAAATATTTTGATTATTAGGGTATATATATTTATAGGAGTGAAAATATGGTTGAAAAAACAAAACAAGAAAAATTAACTCAAACCTTAAACGCGATTGAAAAAGTTTATGGTAAAGGTTCGGTAATGAAGCTAGGCGATAAACCTAATTTAGATGTTGATGTCATCCCATCTGGTTCCATTTGTTTAGACGCTTGCCTTGGAATCGGGGGATATCCAAAAGGTAGAATCATCGAAATTTATGGACCTGAATCATCAGGTAAAACTACTTTAGCTTTAACAGCCATCAGCGAATGCCAAAAAAAAGGTGGTCAAGCAGCGTTTGTTGATGCAGAGCACGCCATTGATCCAATCTACGCATCTAAGTTAGGAGTTAATATCGATGAATTAATTTTATCGCAGCCGGATAATGGTGAGCAGGCTCTTGAAATTGTTGATATGCTCGCATCATCGGAGGCTATCGATATAATTGTAGTAGACTCAGTTGCTGCCTTAGTACCTCAAGCTGAACTTGAAGGAGGAATGGCGGATTCTAATGTTGGAGCCCATGCTAGACTGATGTCTAAAGCGATGAGAAAGTTAGCAGGTGTTCTTAATAAATCAAACTGCACGGTTATCTTTATCAATCAATTAAGAGAAAAAGTTGGAGTTATCTATGGTAATCCTGAGGTGACTACAGGTGGTAGAGCCTTAAAATTCTATGCGACAATCAGAGTTGATATCAGAAAAGGCGAAGCTCTTAAAGAAGGCGATAAGATTATTGGAAACACAGTTAATATCAAAGTTGTTAAAAATAAAGTTGCTCCTCCATTTAAGTCTTGTAAAGTTGATTTAATCTTCGGCGAAGGCTTCTCTTCTTACGGCGAAGTTTTAGATTTAGCTTTAGATAATGGGTTTGCTAAAAAGTCTGGATCTTGGTTTGAAATCTTAGGTGAGAGAGCAGGCCAAGGACGCGACGCGGCTAAACAATACTTAAAAGATCATGAAGATGTATATAATGCTTTAAGAGAGCAAATATATAATTCCTTAGGATTTACCAATCGCTTAGATGATAAACAATAGTTTGTAAAAATAATTTACGATTGCTAAAGAAAGGTTTATTGTTACTATTCACCGAGAAAGATATTAATTAAAAAAGTAAAATAAATAGAATTTGAATAGTTAATAAAACTTAACA